>NZ_NEIR01000002.1:0-510461 GCF_002112825.1 Pseudomonas sp. B5(2017) | reverse complement strand
TGGGTTTTTAAGAAACCCTAAACTTGGCTCAGCAATCTCAAATGACTATGTGATTTCTCGCATGGCCACTTGTGATGCTGATAATCTTTGTGACTATCAGTCCGTACTCACAAGCACCCACACGAATTGCTTGATTCGATTTGTTAAAGAGCGTTTGGTTAAGAGCGTTTCGTCTCAACCGAGGCGCGCATTCTACGCTTTCCTCATTTGCTGTCAAGCGTTTATTTTGAAGTTTTTTGCGAGAAACTCGTTTAGCTTCAAACACTTGACTCACTGCGATCTCTCGTAGCGGGAGGCGAATCATACAGCGTTTAGAAGCGCTGTCAACCATCATCTCAACCGCTGCCGATCATTCGATCGTAGCCCTTTCAACTTCGCTTCAACTATCTAACTCTTTGAAAATCAAGGAGTTTGTCGTTCCGGCGTCGCTGGAAGTGGGGCGCATTATAAGGGGATTCGAGAGGGCGTCAACCTTTAATTTCAAGAAATTGAAATAATCGCTCAGACAACCCTCCCCTGCCTCCGACCAACCCTGGGCAGCACCCGCGAAACCGCGGGAACCCGCAACACCATCAACACTGCCCCAATAACCGCATAGATTGCCCACTCCCGCAGATCCGAGCGCACGATCCACAAGAAATGCAGCAACCCCAACCCAAGTATCACGTACACCAACCGGTGCAGCTTCTTCCAACGCGCACCCAACCGCCGCTGGCTATACCGATTCGAGGTAACCGCCAGGGCCAGCAGCCCAAGAAACCCAAGCGCACCCACAATAATGTAAGGCCGCTTGCGCAGCTCAACCGCCAGCTGCCCCCAGTCCAGCCCAAGGATAAAGAACAGGTAAGCCAGGACGTGCAGCACGATATAGGCAAACACCCACAACCCCAACTGCCGGCGCACCACGATCCAGCCCGACCATCCCGTCAGCTTCTGCAGCGGCGTCATGCCCAAGGTAACCAGCAGAAAGGTCAACGCCCCGAGCCCAAGCCGGTCCATCATGATCTTTCCGGGATCAGGCCCTAGCAGATTCATCGCCGCCTCATACAACCACCAGACTGGGAACAGGCATCCCACGATGAAAATGGCCAGACGAAACCAGGGGTAACGCATCAATAGTTCTTCCGCAGATCAAGCCCGGTATACAGCGACGCCACTTCATCGGCATAGCCATTGAACATCTGGGTTTCCCGCACATTGGGACTGAACAGCCCGCTGGGCAGCCGCCGTTCACGCGCCTGGCTCCAACGGGGGTGGTCGACCGTCGGGTTCACATTGGCATAGAACCCATATTCATCCGGCGCCAGCCCTTCCCAGGTGGTGCCCGGCTGCTCCGCCACCAGGCTGATACGCACGATCGACTTGATGCTCTTGAAGCCATACTTCCACGGCACCACCAGCCGCAACGGCGCGCCATTCTGGTTGGGCAGCTCCCGGCCATACATCCCGACCGCCAGGATCGCTAAAGGATGCATTGCCTCATCCAGGCGCAAGCCTTCTCTATAAGGCCAGTCGATCAAGGCAAAACCCGAACGCTGCCCCGGCATGTGCTCCGGGTCTTTCAGGGTTTCGAAGCGCACATAACGTGCCTTGGATGTCGGCTCGACCTGCTTGAGCACCTGCGCCAACGGGAAGCCCAGCCACGGAATGACCATCGACCACGCCTCCACGCACCGCAGCCGGTAGATGCGCTCCTCGAGCTGGTACGGTTTGACGAAGTCCTCCAGCGCATAGCGGCCGGGCTTACCCACTTCGCCATCGACCACAACGCTCCAAGGTTCGGTCTTCAGGCTGTCGCCATTGGCCGCCGGGTCGCCCTTGTCAGGCCCGAACTCGTAGAAGTTGTTGTAGTGGGTAGCATCCTTGAACGGCGTGATTGCCTCACCCTTGACCGTTACTGCCTGCCATCGGGTAGCTGCGAGCTTTTCATTGAACCAACCAGGCGCCCTGCCCGCCTCGACATCGGCGTAACGGCTGGCTTCAGCTGCGCGCGCCATGCTCGGCAAAGCGCCCAAGGCCAGGCCAGCCAACGAGCCACCCAGCAGGGTACGACGGGAGAGGTAGATGCCTTCGGGGGTGATCTCCGACGCCTTGCACTCGGAAGACCTGGGAAGCTTGATGAGCATGAGCGGCTCCACAGCACTGGATAACGGATGTACCAGTAAGACTATGGAGCCGGCGGGTTATTCCAGCATTAAATGATTGTCACGCTTTGCGACGGCGTGACTTCAGCAGGAACTGAATCGGGCCCGAAGCCGCATAGGCGAGGAAGATCAGCAGCAGGATACGCGGCGGGTCGCTGAACACCACGGCAAACACCAGCACCACGGCCAGGATAGCCACGAACGGCACACGCCCCTTCAGGTCCAGCTCCTTGAAGCTGTTGTACTTGATGTTGCTGACCATCAGCATTCCGGCAGCAGCCACCAGCAGCGCCACCAGGAACGACAGCTTGGAGCCCTGGATGCCGTAGTCGCTGAACGCCCACACGGTACCCGCGACCACACCCGCAGCAGCAGGACTGGCAAGGCCGATGAAGTAGCGCTTGTCGGCGGTGCCGACCTGGGTATTGAAGCGTGCCAGGCGCAGTGCTGCACCGGCCACATAGATGAAGGCAACCATCCAGCCAACCTTGCCCATGTCGCCCAGCGCCCAGCCAAAGGCCAGCAAGGCCGGAGCGACACCAAAGGCAACCATGTCCGACAGTGAGTCGTACTCGGCACCAAAGGCGCTCTGTGTGTTGGTCATGCGCGCGACACGGCCATCCAGGCCGTCGAGCACCATGGCCACGAAGATCGCGATGGCAGCGAAGGCAAAGTACTTGCTCGCCTCGCGCGGGTCACCGGCGCTCAGGGCGCTCTGCGCGCTCATCGAGCTGATGATGGAATAGAAACCGGCAAACAGGTTGGCGGTGGTAAACAGGTTGGGCAGCAGATAGATGCCACGATGGCGCACCTTGCGCCCTTCGGCGTCATGCCCTTCTTCAACGTGCTCATCGACAGGTAGCAGGCTTTCGGCGTCGGAGGGCTTGTTCGGCTCTTCGGGACGTTCGCTCATGGAGGGTACCTTGCAACAGGATGGAAAATGTTCGACACGGGCCTGCAAAACAGGTTCTGACGGCAGGCCACTGGTCTGCTTTATACCAGAAGCTGACTGTCAGAACGAAAAAACGCGGCCGAAGCCGCGTTTTTCATCTTTCGATAAGACTTAGTTCTTGGTCTTGTCGACGATTTTGTTAGCCGAGATCCACGGCATCATCGAGCGCAGTTGCTCGCCGATGATTTCGATGCCGTGAGCGGCGTTGTTGCGGCGCTTGGCGGTCATCGATGGGTAGTTGGTAGCACCTTCGGAGATGAACATCTTCGCGTACTCGCCGTCCTGGATGCGCTTCAGGGCGTTGCGCATGGCCTTGCGGGATTCTTCGTTGATGACTTCCGGACCGGTTACGTACTCACCGTACTCGGCGTTGTTGGAGATCGAGTAGTTCATGTTGGCGATGCCGCCTTCGTACATGAGGTCAACGATCAGCTTCAGCTCGTGCAGGCACTCGAAGTAGGCCATTTCCGGCGCGTAGCCAGCTTCAACCAAGGTTTCGAAACCGGCCTTGACCAGCTCGACAGTACCGCCACACAGAACAGCCTGCTCACCGAACAGGTCCGTTTCGGTCTCGTCCTTGAAGGTGGTTTCGATGATGCCGGTACGGCCGCCGCCTACGCCCGAAGCGTACGACAGGGCGACATTCTTGGCGTTGCCCGAGGCGTCCTGGTAGATAGCGATCAGGTCAGGGATACCGCCGCCCTTGACGAACTCGGAGCGAACGGTGTGGCCCGGGGCCTTCGGCGCGATCATGATCACGTCGAGGTCGGCACGTGGGACAACCTGGTTGTAGTGGATCGAGAAGCCGTGGGAGAAGGCCAGGGTAGCGCCCTTCTTGATGTTCGGCTCGATTTCCTGCTTGTACAGTTGGCCCTGGAACTCGTCCGGGGTCAGGATCATGACCAGGTCGGCAGCAGCGACGGCAGAGGCAACGTCGGTCACTTTCAGGCCGTGGGCTTCTGCCTTGGCAACGGTGGCCGAACCTTTACGCAGACCGATGGTGACATCCACACCGGAGTCCTTCAGGTTGCACGCCTGAGCGTGGCCCTGGGAACCGTAACCGATGATGGCGACTTTCTTACCCTGAATGATGGAAAGGTCGCAGTCTTTATCGTAGAAAACTTTCATGAAAATACCCCTGGTTATATCTCGGCCCCTGCGGAGCCATCGCTAATTTTTGAATTTAGATGCTGAGCACTTTGTCGCCACGGGCAATGCCGGTAACGCCGCTGCGCACGGTTTCGAGAATCGATGCAGTGCCGATCGCCTGGATGAAGCTGTCCAGTTTGTCGCTGGTGCCGCTCAGCTGCACGGTGTACACGCTGGCAGTCACATCGACGATCTGGCCACGGAAGATATCCGTGGTGCGCTTGATCTCGGCGCGCTGGGCACCGGTGGCCTTGACCTTGACCAGCATCAGTTCACGCTCGATGTGAGCGCTTTCCGACAGGTCGACGAGCTTGACCACTTCGACCAGCTTGTTCAGGTTCTTGGTGATCTGTTCGATCACTTCGTCATGGCCAACGGTGGTCAGCGTCAGACGCGACAGGGTCGGGTCTTCGGTCGGCGCCACGGTCAGGCTTTCAATGTTGTAGTTACGCTGGGAGAACAGGCCGACCACGCGGGACAACGCACCTGGTTCGTTTTCCAGCAGCAGGGAGATGATGTGCCGCATATCAGGTACGCTCCGTCTTGCTCAGCCACATGTCACGCATCGAGCCATCCTTGATCTGCATCGGATAGACGTGCTCACTGCGGTCAACCGCGATGTCGATGAACACCAGGCGGTCCTTCATCGCAAACGCTTCTTCCAGCTTCGGCTTGAGGTCCTTCAGGCTGGTGATGCGGATACCCACATGGCCATAGGCCTCGGCCAGCTTGATGAAGTCAGGCAGCGACTCGACGTACGAGTGCGAGTGACGACCGTTGTAGGCCATGTCCTGCCACTGACGGACCATGCCCAACACACCGTTGTTCAGGTTGACGATCTTCACCGGCAGGCCGTACTGCATGCAGGTGGACAGCTCCTGGATATTCATCTGGATGCTGCCTTCGCCGGTCACGCAGGCCACGTCCTGGTCCGGGAAGTTGAGCTTGACGCCCATCGCCGCCGGGAAACCGAAGCCCATGGTGCCCAGGCCACCGGAGTTGATCCAGCGGTTCGGCTTGTTGAAGCGGTAGTACTGCGCCGCGAACATCTGGTGCTGACCCACGTCGGAGGTGACGAAGGCATCGCCATTGGTCACTTCGCACAGAGTCTCGATGACTTTCTGCGGCTTGATGACATTGCCGTCACCCTTGTCGTAAGGGAACAGCTCGCCATTGCCACGCCATTCGTCGATCTGCTTCCACCAGGCATCCAGCGCCGCCTTGTCAGGCTGCTCGCCGATTTCCTTGAGGATGCCGAGCATTTCGCTGAGCACGCTGTCGACCGGGCCGACGATCGGCACGTCGGCCTTGATCATCTTGGAGATCGACGCCGGGTCGATGTCGATATGGATGATCTTGGCATTCGGGCAGAACTTGGCCGGGCCGTTGACCACGCGGTCGTCGAAACGGGCACCGACGGCGAAGATGACGTCGGCATGATGCATGGCCATGTTGGCAGTGAAGCTGCCGTGCATGCCGAGCATGCCGAGGAACTGGCGGTCGGTACCCGGGAAGCCACCCAGACCCATCAGGGTATTGGTGACCGGCAGGTTCAGCGACTTGGCGATTTCGGTCAGGGCTTCGGAGCCACCACCGAGGATCACGCCGCCACCGGAGTAGACGATCGGGCGCTTGGCCGCCAGCAGCATCTCTGCAGCCTTGCGGATCTGGCCGGAGTGGCCGCGTACCGCTGGGCTATAGGAGCGCAGCTTGACCTTTTTCGGATAGACGTATTCGAACTTCTCGGCCGGGTTGGTCATATCTTTTGGAATGTCGACCACGACCGGACCTGGGCGACCGGATTGCGCCAGGTAGAAAGCTTTTTTCAGAACTTCGGGGATTTCGCTGGCATGTTTGATCATGAAGCTGTGCTTCACGATCGGCCGCGAAATACCGATCATGTCGGTTTCCTGGAAGGCATCGGTACCCACCATGGTGCTAGGCACCTGGCCGGACAGGATGACCATCGGAATCGAATCCATGTAGGCGGTGGCAATACCGGTAATGGCATTGGTCGCGCCCGGGCCGGAGGTTACCAGCACCACGCCGGCCTTGCCGGTGGCGCGGGCGTAGCCGTCCGCCATATGGGTAGCTGCCTGCTCATGACGAACCAGGATGTGCTCGACTTCCGGTTCCTTGAACAGCGCGTCGTAAACATGCAGGAGAGCACCACCAGGGTACCCGTAGATGTGCTTAACGCCTTCGTCACGCAAGAAGCGGACGACCATCTCAGCGCCAGATAAAAGCTCCACGTTGTTCACCTCTAAAACGCCAGAATACCGCCCTCACTGGACGGGTCTTAATAGGTTTACTGCCAAGCAGAGCATGAGCGAACGTCAGCACTGACTGAGCAAGTATTGGGAGCGCCCCAGAGTGTTGCGGGGTTTTCCCACCCAGCGCGAGGTAACGCGTTGCGGGGTGTAACAGGTCGGCGCGGGTGTGCGCCTCATGATCTGCTTAGCGGGTCTGCTTCTGGCAGTCCCTCTACAGCGGAGATTGGATTCTTCTGATTCGGCGCCAACAAGTCAAGAAAAATTATTGCCAATTTTTCCCCAAGATGAATTCCTGCCACCACTAAAAATCGCTTCAGCAGCAGAATAAATAAGATTTCCACAAAAAAGGGCCACAATCTGCGGCCCTTGAAGGAAAAACTGAAGAAATCAGGCGGAAGGAGCAATCAATTGGTCAAATGCTGCCAACAGGCGGCGTAGCTCACGACTTTGCTCTGGCCGGTCGGTAAATACCGTTTCAGCCATTACCAGGATGCCGGACGCACTAGGCAGCGGGTGGCCCAGCTCGATGATGATCTTCATCCGCGGCAGGAAGATCCATTGGAGCCACTGCTCGAAACTGAGGGTATCGACTGCGAAAGGCACCGTACTGGCCAGTGCCTCATCGCTTGGCGGCTCGTCATCCCACCAGCCTTGCACCTGCAACTCTCGTTCGATCAGCAGCAGGTGGTCGGCAACATCCAGAATGCGCTGCTCGATCATCACGAATTGACCCGTGCCTTTTGCCGGGCCAGTGCGGCACCAGCGCTGTCACCCTGCTTCTCGCGGGCCTGGGCGATGGTGTTCCACAGCTCGGCCTGCAGGCTCGGGCGGCCGTTGGCGTAAGTCAAAGCACGACGCGCCAACTGCTCGGCCTGCGGTGCATCACCTTGCGACAGGCGTACCTGGGCCAGACGGTACAGTACCTGCGGCTCGCGCGGGGCAATGCGCTGAGCACGCTCCAGGCTCGATGCGGCACCGTTGAAGTCACCGCTGCCCTGCTGGGTCTTCGCGGTGGTCAGCAGCGCCAGCACCGGGCCGTCCAGCTGCTCGTCGGCCGACAGGCCACCGGTAGCAGCACCGCTACGCGGAATACCGGTTGGCGCGCTGGTGCTTTGCGGGGCGCTGTTCATCGCCGCGATGTCGAAGGGTTCGTCGGCGATCGGGTTGGGATTGGTGGTCATTGGTGCCGAACTGACCGGCCCAGTGGTAATTGGGCCTGGGGTGATCGGCCCCGGGGTAATCGGCGAGGTGCTGATTGGCGCCGCGCCATTGGCCGCCGGGAACGTCTGGATGCCCGAAGCGCCAGCGCCCTGCGGGATCATCACGGTCACGCCGGAGTCTTCAGGCAGCGTTTGAGCCTGCGCGGTACCCGCGTTATAGCCACCCGCAGAGCGATTGGCCGTCACGCGTTCGCTGTTGGACACCCGGGTGCTCGAGTCGACCACCGGAATATTGCCGCGCGGGACGCTGGCGCACCCCTGGAGCACAGCCAGCGCCGTCACGGCAGGAAACAGCCACTTGTTCACGTCACACCTCATCAATGCAGCCTGTGCTTAATTCATCCAGCCCTTGACCCAGTCCATGACCGATTCAACTGGATCCTGCTCGCCGCCGCAGGTCGCGCCGGCGGGCGGTTCACTCCCGCGAATATACGGCATCTGCACCGCTCCCGGACAGCTGCCATCAGACCCATGGCCACTGTACGGGTCAATCCAGGCCTGCACCACGTTGTCCGGTTGCGGCATGTCCAGCGGCAGCGGGTCGGCCTTCTTCATGAAGCTGGTCCACACCTGCAGGGCGCCGGTAGCACCAGTAAATGGCGTCTTGCCGTTGTCGTCACGCCCCATCCATACCACGGCCAGCAGGTCCTGGCTGAACCCGGAGAACCAGCTGTCGCGCGAATCGTTACTGGTGCCGGTCTTGCCCGCCAGGGTGAGATTGCGCGGCAAAGTGTTGTACACCGAGCGGCCGGTGCCTTCGCGCATCACCCGCTGCATGGCGTTCTGCACCAGGTAGATAGCCCCCGGGTCGAAGGTTTGCTGGATCTGGAACGGGTAGCGTTTTAGCGGCTCGCCCTCGGCGGTGAGCACGCTGCGGATACCGCGCATCGGGGTATTGAAGCCGCCGTTGGCGATGGTCTGGTACATCGTCGCGACCTGCATTGGCGACATGCCACCGGCACCCAGCAGCATGGCCGGGAAGGCTGGCCAGTCAACGTTCACTCCCAGCCGGCCAATGGTCTTGATCACGTTGGGCACACCCACTTCCAGGCCGATCTTGGCAGTCGACAGGTTGTAGGAGTTGGCCAGCCCCTGGTACAGGTAGATGGTGCCATGCGGGCGACGATCGTAGTTCTGCGGGCGCCAGACCTGGCCGTCGGCACCTTTGACCGAGAACGGCTCGTCCTGCACCCAACTGGTCAAGGTGTACTTGGTCGGTTGTTCCAGCGCGGTCAGGTACACCGCCGGCTTGACCAGCGAACCGATCGGCCGCACGGCATCAATGGCGCGGTTGAAGCCGGCGAAGCCGGCCTGGCGGCTGCCGATAAGCGCCTGCACCTCACCGGTTTCCGGATTGGTCACGACCATCGCCGACTCAACCTCGTCCGCCCCCTTGCGCCCCGCGAGGCGCTTGAAGGTCTCGCTCATCGAGGTTTCGGCCTTCATCTGCAGGATCGGGTCGAAGCTGGTGAAGATGCGCAGGCCTTCTTCGGTCAAGTCTTCATCGCGGTAGTCCTGGCGCAGCTGGCGCTTGACCAGGTCGAGGAATGCCGGGAACGAGCTGTCGGCCAGGCTGCCGCGCTTGGTCACGCCCAGCGGCATCTTCTTCGCTGCATCGACTTCGGCCTGGCTGGCCACGCCCTGCTCGGCCACCAGGTCGAGCACCAGGTTGCGGCGGGCCAGGGCGCGGTCCGGATAGCGACGCGGGTTGTAGTAGGACGGCCCCTTGACCATGCCCACCAGCAAGGCGATCTGGTGCAGTTTCAGCTCCGACAGCGGTTGGCTGAAGAAGAACTGGCTGGCGAGGCCGAAGCCGTGCACCGCACGCTGGCCATCCTGGCCGACGAACACCTCGTTGAGGTAGGCCTCGAGGATCTCGCGCTTGTCGTAGTGCAGCTCCAGCAGTACGGCCATCATCGCCTCGGTCAGCTTGCGGCTGAGGCTGCGCTCGCTGGTGAGGTAGAAATTCTTCACCAGCTGCTGGGTCAGGGTACTGCCACCCTGGCGCATGGAACCTGCCGAGGTGTTGACCCACATGGCCCGGGCGATGGACTTGGGCGACACCCCGAAGTGGCTGTAGAAATCGCGGTCTTCCGTCGCCACCAGGGTTTCGAGCAGGTACGGCGGTACCTGGTCGATCTTGATCAGGATGCGGTCTTCGAGGTTTTTCGGGTATATGCCACCGATCATCAGCGGCTCCAGGCGCACTACGTCGAGCGTCTTGCCGTTGGCGCCGGAAAGGCCCGCCACGTAATCGCCGGAGAAGCGCACACGCACGAACTGCGCCGGCTCCATGCCCTCGTAAAACTGGAAGCCGCGGGTATTGAGCTCGACGGTGTTGCCGTTGACTGCCGCCGCGCCCGGGCCGTTGGCCGCGCTTTCACGCCGGTAGCCGAGCGCGTCCAGCTCGGTGAGGAAGTCGTTCTTGCTCAGCTTCTGGCCGGAGAACAGCTCCAGCGGCCGGGCATACACCTTGGCCGGGATGGTCCAGCGCTTGCCGGAAAACTTTTCCTGGACGACAGCATCGAGGTAAACCGCGAAGCCGGCAACGATCACCAGGCCGACCAGGCTGAGCTTCAAAGCCCAGCCCAGCCAGGCGCGGGAGCGGCCGGTCGGGCGTTTCTGAGGGGTACGGGGATTTCGGGTTCGGGTCATGGCGGCGGATTATACGCACTTTATAAAGGCTGGGCAGACGCCCCCGGCGGTAGGCAGGGACGGCACCATTGACCATAATGGCGCATTCGAATTCCCTGCCCCCGGAAGGATTTCCCGTGAGCCAAGCCCTTATCACTGCGTTGCAGAACCCCGCCCTGTACCCTCACCCCGTGGATGGGTTCCAGCTCATCGAGACGCATATCTCCTGGGTCCTGCTCACTGGCGAGTATGCCTACAAGATCAAGAAGCCGATGAACTTCGGCTTCCTCGACTTCACCAGCCTGGACCAGCGCCAGCATTTCTGTAACGAAGAATTGCGCCTGAACCAGCGCCTGACCGACGGCCTGTACCTGGAAGTGTTGCCGATCACCGGTAGCGTCGACGCGCCGCAGATCGGTGGTGAAGGCGAAGCCATCGAGTACGTGCTGAAGATGCGCCAGTTCCCCCAGGGGCAGATGCTCAACACCCTGCAGGCCAATGGCGAACTGAACGCCGCGCACATCGACCAGATGGCCCGGCAGATCGCCGAGTTCCACCTGCAGGCCCCACGCGTTCCGGTGGAGCACCCGCTCGGCACGCCGGACAGCGTGATGGCGCCGGTGGAACAGAACTTCGAGCAGATTCGCCCGTTCCTCAGCGACAAGGCCGACCTGCAGCAACTCGACGCCCTGCAGGCCTGGGCACGCAGCAGCTTCGAGCGCCTGCATGGCCTGCTGGAAAAGCGCAAGGCCAATGGTTTCATCCGTGAATGCCACGGTGACATCCACCTGGGCAACGCCACCCTGATCGACGGCAAGGTGGTGATCTTCGACTGCATCGAGTTCAACGAACCGTTCCGTCTGACTGACGTATATGCCGACACCGGCTTCCTGGCCATGGACCTGGAAGACCGCGGCCTGAAATGCCTGGCCCGCCGCTTCATCAGCCAGTACCTGGAACTGACCGGCGACTACGAAGGCCTGGAACTGCTCAACTTCTACAAAGCCTACCGCGCGCTGGTGCGGGCCAAGGTTGCACTGTTCAGCATGCCAGCCGATGCCGATGGCGTGCAGCGCGCCACCACCCTGCGCACCTACCGCAACTATGCCAACCTGGCAGAAAGCTACAGCGCCATCCCGTCGCGCCTGCTGGCCATTACCCACGGTGTTTCGGCAGTGGGCAAAAGCCACGTCGCCATGCGCATGGTCGAGGCCCTGGGTGCCGTCCGCGTGCGTTCGGATGTGGAGCGCAAACGCCTGTTCGGCGACCAGCAGCAGGCTGACGCTGGCCAGCTAAGTACCGGCATCTATGACCAGGACGCCAGTGTCGCGACCTACCAGCGCCTGCACGAGGTGGCGGCGACCGTGCTGCGAGCCGGCTTCCCGGTAGTGCTGGATGCCACCTACCTCAAGCGTGATCAGCGCCAGGCCGCGGCGGACATCGCCAGCCAGACCGGCGTGCCATTCCTGATCCTCGACTGCCATGCGCCGGATGCGGTCATCGCCAGCTGGCTGGAGCAGCGCCGGGCAGAAAACACCGACCCGTCAGATGCCACCCTGGAAGTGGTCAAGGCCCAGCAAGCCAGCCGTGAGCCGCTGAGTGCGCAAGAGCTGGTGCAGAGCACCCGCGTCGATACCCAGAGTGCCGGGAGCATGGACCAGGTGATCGAGCAGATTCGCCAGCGCTTGCCTGGGCTGTAAGGTCAGCGTTTTCCTGGGCCGGCCTATTCGCGGGTGAACCCGCTCCCACAGGTACTGCGTCAGTCGTGAGGCTTGCAGATAACCTTGTGGGAGCGGGTTTACCCGCGAAGAGGCCGGCACAGGACATCTCGTCGCCCCCTATGGCAAAAGGCCGCGCATTTCCCATCCCCCGCTACACTCCTCTCTGACCTGCTCGCGATTTATCCCCCAATCCCCGTTCAGCCATCGCAAGGAGGCTCGATGAACGATGAATTGCAGCATCTGAAGAACCTTGGCAAGACCTCTGCGCAGTGGCTGCATGCAGCCGGCATCCACAGTGCATCGGATCTGCGCCGCCTGGGCGCGGTGGGTGCGTACCAGGCCGTGAAGACACGAGGGTTCCGCGCATCGAAGGTGCTGTTGTATGCCATTGAAGGCGCCCTGCTGGACATGCACTGGAACGATCTGCCGCTGGAGCGCAAAGAAGCGCTCAACCAACAACTGGATGCGAAAAGCCCCGCGCAAAAAAATCAGAAATAATTTCAGGAAGGGGATTGACGACGAAATGAGAATCGTTATGATTATCACAACTGGTCGCGAGACTGGTTGGATAAGCTAAGAGCCCCTGGTTCGGACTCTCAGATTATCTCCTCATCAGGCTAATCACGGTTATTGACCCGGCAATTTGCCGGGTCTTTTTTTGCCTCTTTGCAGCCCTGTCACCGCAGTTGCGCGCAATAGTCCTGCTCCGGCATCGCTGCCGTGTACCACACAAAATCAGCCTCGCCTGCCTCGACCTGCTCACCGACCTCTGCCAACCGCAGTACCTTGCTCTCCCCCTGCGCTTGCAGGTCAGCCAGGTGCAACGGTACACCCAGGTCCTTGCGCACGTGATAAGCCCCAGCCAGCAGCAGTGCCGGCTGCGGCGCCGCCAGCAAGCGCTCGGCCATGCGCCGGTCGCGTTGCTGCTGCACGGCCAGCATCGCCGGCAACTGGCTTTCTGGCAGCATCCCGCAATGCCCGGCACGCACATGCTCCAGCAAGGCGGCCTTGACCGTCGGCGCATTGGAGCGTTCGCCCGGTAACGAAGCAGGCTGTCGATAGGCCTGGCGCATCTCGCCGGGCGAGAGGTTGGCGGCCAGCACAGGCATCCGCTGCTGCAAAGCCTCAGTCACGATTGGCCCGTACAGCTGCCAATCCCAGCCGTCCTGCCATGCCAGGGCCTTGGACAGGTCTGCCGGCAAAGGTTGCCCCGCAAGCTTGTCCAGCAGCGGTTGCTGCTCGGGCTGCAGCATTTCCAGCAGCAGGCTGCCCTGCACACGTTGGCCTTGCAGGGCGCGCAGCAGCCACAGCTGCAGTGCGTGATGGTCGGGGTTGTCGTGCTTCTCGCCGACCAGCACCCGGGGGGCGGCAGACAGGCGCTGCACCAGTTGCTCAGGGCTGATCAGCTGGCCATTGGCAAGATCGACGATATGCCCCAGCTCGGCATGGCTGCGCCCCTCACTGCTCTGCCAGGCGGGCAGCGGTGGCAGGCTGGCCTGGCAGCCACCCAGTACCAGCACCAGGCACAGCGAGAAAGCGGACAGCAGCGGATGTCGCATGGGCAGTACCTCCATTCATGGCCTGCACGAGCCCTTGTAGGAGCGGCCTTGTGTCGCGAAAGGGCCGCAAAGCGGCCCCAGATTTTCAGCAGTGATGCACAAATTGCCGGGGCTGCCCTGCAGCCCTTTCGCGACACAAGGCCGCCCCTACAAAGATCGCGCCGGCGTTAGCGGGTGATGATCAGCGGATGCCCACGCTCCGGGTGCGCCTGTACCAGTACATCGATCCCATATACCGCCCTCAACGCCGCCGGCGTCAGCACTGCTTCAGGTGTGGCAAAGGCATGGCAGCGCCCCTGCTCCAGCAGCAGGATACGGTCACAGTAGCGCGCCGCCAGGTTCAGGTCATGCAGGATCACCAGCACCGCGGCGCCACGGTCGGCAAAGCGGCGCACGGCTTCCAGGGTGGTGTGCTGGTGCAACGGGTCGAGCATCGAGGTTGGCTCGTCGAGCAGCAGCGTGCTACCCGCTTCGCCCGGCCACAGCTGCGCCAGTACACGAGCCAGGTGCACCCGTTGCCGCTCGCCGCCAGACAACGCCAGGTAACTGCGCTCCACCAGGTGCCAGGCATCCGCCGCCCGCAAGGCCGCTTCGACGATTTCCGCATCGCGCCGCTGCCCGGTGCCATGGGGCATGCGCCCCATGCCCACCACTTCCTCGACCCGGAACGAGAACCCCAGGCTAGACACCTGCGGCAACACCGCCAGGCGCCTGGCCCGTTCCTGCCCGGCCCAGTTGGCCAGCGGCCTGCCCTGTAGCGTCACCCATCCGCGATCAGGCGCCAGCTCACCACACAGTACACCCAGCAGGCTGCTCTTGCCGGCACCGTTGGGGCCGAGCACGCCCACCACCTGCCCCGGGCTCAGCTGCAAATGAATGTCATGCAGCACTTCGTTGCTGCCCCGCCGCAAGTACAGGCCCTCGGCTTGCAACATCAGCTGCGCCCTCGTATCAGCAGGAACAGGAAAAACGGTGCACCGATAAAGGCCGTGACGATACCGATCGGCAGCTCGGCAGGCGCCAGCAGCAGCCGCGCCGCCAAATCGGCGAACAGCATCAGCACACCGCCCGCCAACAACGAAGCTGGCAGCACCACACGGTGATCAGGCCCGGCCAGCAAGCGCACCAGGTGCGGTACCACCAGGCCGATGAAACCGATCAACCCGGCAGCCGCCACCGCCGCACCCACGCCCAGCGCCGTGCAGAACACCAGCTCGCGCTTGAGCCGCTCCACATCGATGCCCAGGTGGCGCGCCTCCGACTCACCCAGCAGCATGGCATTCAACGCCTTGGCCCGGCGTGGCAGCCACACTGCCACGCCCGCAGCCACCAGCAGCAACGGCCACAGCCGCTGGTAACTGGCACCATTGAGGCTGCCCAGGTTCCAGAACGTCAGCGTGCGCAGCGTGGCGTCGTCGGCCAGGTAGGAGAACAGCCCCACGGCAGCACCGCCCAACGCGGTCATGGCCACACCGGCCAGCAGCATCGTGGCGACGTTGGTCTGGCCGTCGCGCCGCCCCAGACGATAGACCAGCGCAGTCACGCCCAGCCCGCCGATGAAAGCACACAGCGACAACAGGTAAGGGGCAAGCACCTCCGGCATGCCGCCCAGCCAACTGCCGCCAACGATGGCCACCGCCGCGCCCACCGCCGCCCCGGCGGCAACCCCTACCAGCCCGGGGTCGGCCAGCGGGTTACGGAACAGCCCCTGCATGGCCACACCGGACAACGCCAGCACCGCGCCCACCGCCAACCCCAGCAAGGTGCGCGGCAAGCGGATCTGGCCGAGGATCATCTCGGCCTGCTGCAGGCCGTCGGCGGCAATGGGCAGCCCCAGCAGGCGCAGGCCGGCACGCAGGGTATCGAACAGCGGCAGGCTGACCGGCCCCAGGGCCAATGACAACCACACCGCCAACAGGCACAACAGGCTCAGGCAAACGAACAGCGTGCGTGGCTGGACCCGCTGTTTCATTGGGCGAGGCCGGCCTTGGCAGCCGGATAGAAGGTGGCCGCAAGCAACTGCAGTGTTGCCGGCAGGCGTGGCCCGAGCCCACCGACCAACAGCGTCGGGTCAAGCGATACCAGGCGTTTCTCGCGCACAGCGCGCGAGGCCGCCAGCGCGGGGTTTTCTTTCAGCAACGCCTGCAAGGCCTGCTCATCGGCCAGCGCCCGGTCGGAAAACACGATCACATCCGGGTCCAGCGCCGCCAGTGCTTCGCTGGAGAAATTCTTGTAGCCCTGATGTTCTGCCAGGTTGCGCCCGCCTGCCTGGCTCAGCAGCCAGTCACCGGCGGTACCCTGCCCGGCGATCAGCGGCTTGGCCCCGGCATGCCCGACTAGCAGCAACACCCCTGGCGCCTTCTGCTCCGCCCGGGCCTGCCTGACCTTGGCCTGCAAGGCATCGAGCTGCTGGTGGTAGCCCGACGCCAAGACCGCGGCCTGCTGTTCTGCGCCCAGCAACTGCCCCAGGCGCTTGAGGTTTTCATCCACCGCCGCCAGTTCGGCCTTGCTGGAGAACAGTTCGACCCGCACGCCAGCCTTGCGGATTTGCGCCAGTACCGGTGGCGGCCCCATTTCCTCGGTGCCCACCAGCACATCCGGGCGCAGGCTGAGAATGCCTTCCGCAGACAGCTGCCGCTGGTAGCCGACACTGGGCAGTGACTTCAGCGATGGCGGATGCTGGCTGGTGGTGTCCACCCCCACCAACCGCGCTTCACCACCCAGCGCGCTGATCCATTCGCTCAGTGCACCACCAGCGCTGACCCAACGCTGCGGCAGCTCGACCGCCAGGGCCTGGGTGGAGAGCACAAGGCTCGCGCACAGGGCGAGCAAGGCGACGGGACGGCGCATCATCGGGTTCCTTCTGCAGGCGGGCCGCGCGCCTTGTGGCGGGCGACGGAACTGCGCACCATAAGCAGCCGGGCGCAGCGAATGCGGGCAATTTGATAATTATTCGCATTGACGCGTCAAGCCACCACTTGTTTCACGAGTCGTCCTTGCCATGCACTTCCTTTGTACCTCCCACGGCCTGGCCGAAGGCCAAAGCCGCGCCTTCAGCGTAGACGGCATCGAACTGTTCGGCGTACGCCGCCAGGGCCAGGTGTACCTCTACCGCAATCGTTGCCCGCACCGCAGCATCCCGCTGAACTGGGCGGAAGATGCGTTTCTCGATGACAGCGCCAGCCTGATTCACTGCGCCCATCATGGCGCGCTGTTCCTGATCGAAAGCGGCGAATGCGTGGCCGGGCCGTGCGAGGGCGAGCAACTGCAGGCCCTGGGCTGCCACGAGGACAGCCAGGGCATCTGGTTCAAGGGGTAAGCAGCACCGGCAGGCGGCGGTCGATGACGATGCCTTCGGCGTCCAGGCGCGTGCCGTAGGCCAGCACCTCCACCCCGTCCGCCACCGCCGCGCGCAGGGCCTGGGCATAGGCCGCATCGATTTCCTCGGCCGGGCGCACCGCGTCGATACCGGTCAGGTTCACGCAATACAGCTGCACCGCCCGCACGCCCTGCCTGGACAGCTTCGCCAGCTCGCGCAAGTGTTTGGCACCGCGCTGGGTCACCGCATCAGGGAAGGCCGCGACCGTGCTGTCTGGGTAGCCCAGGGTCACGCTCTTGACCTCGACATAGGCCGGGGCACCGTCGAATTCCAGACGAAAGTCGATGCGGCTGCCTTCCTCGCCGTAGGCCACTTCACGCCTTAGAGCGCTGAAGCCGGCCAGTTCGGCGATGATGCCCGCACGCAGGGCCTCTTCGACCAGCGTATTGGCCCGCCCGGTATTCACACAGGCCAGCCGACCCTGCGGGGTTTCGCTGATTTCCCAGGTGCCC
The DNA here is from genome assembly GCF_002112825.1 of Pseudomonas sp. B5(2017). Lineage (NCBI taxonomy): Bacteria > Pseudomonadati > Pseudomonadota > Gammaproteobacteria > Pseudomonadales > Pseudomonadaceae > Pseudomonas > Pseudomonas sp. B5(2017). The sequence continues at coordinate 492,978 of NZ_NEIR01000002.1, read as the reverse complement.
GGGAGCTTGCGCTTGGGGTCGTTGGAGCGGCTGAACCACACCTGCCCGCCTTCTCGCATGCAGTTGAGCATGGAACCGGTGTTCGGGCAGTGGATGGTCAGCTGTTCGCCGCCGGGCAGTTCGATATCCGCCAGAAAGCGTTTGTAGCGGCGCAGCAGGCGTCCCTGTTCGAGTGGGGGATGGAATTGCATCAGCCTTGCCAGCTCCGCAGACCGCGGGCGATCCGTTGTACCGCCTCTTCCAGGCGCGGCAGGCTTTGGGTGTAGGCAAAGCGCACATGGTGGCCGGCCAGGTGACGGCCGAAGTCCAGGCCCGGGGTAAAGGCCAGGTGCTCGGTCTCCAGGAAGTGCCGGCAGAAGGCGAACGCGTCACCGCCAAAGGCACTGATGTCGGCATACAGGTAGAACGCCCCCTGCGGCTCGACGGCAATGCGGAAGCCCAGTTCGCGCAGGGCAGGCAACAGGTAGTCGCGGCGGCGGGCGAACTCGGCCCGGCGCTCCTCGAAAATGGCCAGGGTCTCGGGCTGGAAACACGCCAGCGCGGCGTGCTGGGCCATGCTGGGCGCACTGATGTACAGGTTTTGTGCCAGCTTCTCCAGGTCGGCCACCGCGCCAGGAGGCGCCACCAGCCAGCCGAGGCGCCAACCGGTCATGCCGAAATACTTGGAAAAACTATTCAGGACGAATGCCGAGTCGTCCACTTCCAGCACGCTGGGTGCGTCCATGCCATAGGTCAGCCCGTGGTAGATCTCGTCCACCACCAGGTGGCCATGCCGTTCGCGGGTGGCGCGGGACAGGCCGGCCAGCTCGTCACGCCCCAGCACGGTGCCGGTCGGGTTGGCCGGCGAGGCGACCAGGGCTCCGACCGTGTCCTTGTCCCAGTAGCGGTCGACAAGGTCGGCAGTCAGCTGGTAATTCACGTCCGGGCCCACCGGCACCAGCTGCGCCCCGCCCTCGACCAGGCGCAGGAAGTGGCGGTTGCACGGGTAGCCTGGGTCGGCCAGCAGCCAGTGCTTGCCTGGGTCTACCAGCAAGCTGCTGGCCAGCAGCAGCGCACCGGAGCCACCCGGGGTGATGAGGATGCGTTCAGGGTCGACACTCAGGCCGTAACGCTGGCCATAGAACCCGGCAATGGCTTCGCGCAGTGCCGGCAGGCCGCGTGCGGCGGTGTAGCGGGTGTGCCCGGCGGCCAATGCTGCCTGGCCGGCGGCAACGATGGGCGCGGCCGTGGTGAAGTCCGGCTCGCCGATTTCCAGGTGGATCACGTCGTGTCCGGCCGCCTGCAGCTCGTTGGCCCGGGCCAGCAGCGCCATGACGTGGAAGGGTTCGATGGCGCGGCTGCGCGCACTGTAGGGGTGGGCCATGACCTTCTCTCAATTGGGTCTAAACTGGAGATTCTACCTCTGCACGCCACCGAACGTGCGGCTCGCGCCGCTGTCAATTACCAGGATCGGGCGGGGTAGCGCACCCCCGATCTATCTGGTAAGTTCGGCGGCTCGCAGTCGCAGGGCCGGCGGGTGCCGGAGATGGAGCAGCCTGCGCATTGGATCAGATGAGTGAGAGGCGGTCTATTCATGTCCACCGTAGAAAAGCAAAAAGCCCAGACCATGTACGGTGTCGAGCCCTACGTAGAAACCAAGGGTGAAGAGTACATGGGCGAGCCCATGAAAAAGCACTTCACCAAGCTTCTCGGCGCCTGGAAGCAAGAGCTGATGAACAGTGTCGACCGCACTGTGGACCACATGAAGGACGAGGCAGCCAACTTCCCCGACCCGGCCGACCGTGCCAGCCAGGAAGAAGAATTCGCCCTGGAGCTGCGCAACCGCGATCGCGAGCGCAAGCTGATCAAGAAAATCGACAAGACCCTCGACAAGATCAAGGCCGACGAGTACGGCTGGTGCGAATCGTGCGGCATCGAGATCGGCCTGCGTCGCCTGGAGGCCCGCCCTACCGCCGACCTGTGCTTCGACTGCAAGGAAATCGCCGAGAAAAAGGAAAAGACGGTCGGCAAAGGCTGACCTTTCTTTCCACCTGAACGGGGCGCATCATGCGCCCCGTTTCATTTATATGCCCAGCCTGACCATGACCGAATCAAGCTACATCGGGCGTTTCGCCCCCACCCCCAGCGGCTTCCTGCACTTCGGCTCGCTGGTCGCAGCCCTCGCCTCCTGGCTCGATGCCCGCGCCGTGAACGGCCGCTGGCTGCTGCGCATGGAAGACACCGACCCGCCTCGGGAAATGCCCGGTGCTCGCGATGCGATCCTGCAGACCCTGGAGCGCTACGGCCTGGAGTGGGACGGCGAAGTGGTGTTCCAGAGCCAGCGGCACGATGCCTATGCCGCGGTGGTCGACCGCCTGTTCAACATGGGCCTGGCCTACGCCTGCACCTGCTCGCGCAAGCAGCTTGAGGGTTACAACGGCATCTACCCGGGCCTTTGCCGCAACGCCGGGCATGCTCGGGAAGGCGCGGCGATCCGCCTGCGCGTGCCAGAGCTGATCTACCGCTTTACCGACCGCGTGCAGGGCGAGTTCCAGCAGCACCTGGGGCGTGAAGTGGGCGATTTCGTCATCCAGCGCCGCGACGGGCTGTATGCCTACCAGCTGGCGGTGGTACTGGACGATGCCTGGCAAGGTGTTACCGACATCGTGCGTGGGGCCGACCTGCTCGACAACACCCCGCGCCAGCTGTACCTGCAAGAGTTGCTGGGCTTTTCGCAGCCGCGTTACCTGCATATTCCGCTGATCGTGCAGCCGGACGGGCACAAGCTGGGCAAGTCGTACCGCTCGCCGCCGCTGCAGGCGGACCAGGCGACACCGCTGTTGCTGCGGGCGCTGCGGGCGCTGGGGCAGGAAGCAGACCCCGAGTTGCTGCTGGCAACGCCGGCGGAGGTATTGGCGGTAGCTCGCAAGCAGTGGCGGCCCGAGGCGATTGCGCAGCGGACCACGGTGCCAGAGGCTGATTTGCGCTGAGGCAGGCCCGGCCCTTTCGCGGGTAAACCCGCTCCCACAGGGTCCTCACCAAACCTGAGGAAAGCGCATTACCTGTGGGAGCGGGTTCACCCGCGAAGAGGCCGGCACAGGCAACCCACCCCTCAAAAACAAAAGCCCAATAAATTCAACCTCTTGGCGAACACTATGGATTCCCGCTAGCATCCGCCCAGCCATTTGCGCCAATAATAAGTCCAAGCCCGCAGCGCCCAACCATCGAGGCCAGCATGTACATCTATCGTTTGGTCCTGCTTCTGGTCGTGGGGATCTACCTGTTCTCCCCGGCCATCATGGACTGGTGGATCGAACCGACCGGAGCCTGGTATCGCCCTTACCTGCTCTGGCTGATCCTGATCGTCGTCACCTTCATCCTGCAGAGCCAACGAGATGCCGATGAGCTTTAGCCTGACCCAGATGATCCTGATCAGCGCCGCGTACCTCATGGTGCTGTTCGGCGTGGCCTGGATCAGCGAGCGGGGGTTGATCCCGCGCTCGATCATTCGCCACCCGCTGACCTACACCCTGTCGCTGGGCGTATACGCCAGTGCCTGGGCTTTCTATGGCTCGGTGGGCCTGGCCTACCAGTACGGCTACGGCTTCCTTGCCTGTTACCTGGGGGTGTCCGGCGCGTTCCTGCTGGCGCCGGTGCTGCTTTACCCGATCCTCAAGATCACCCGTACCTACCAGCTTTCCTCGCTGGCCGACCTGCTGGCGTTCCGTTTCCGCAGCACCTGGGCCGGGGCGCTGACCACCATCATCATGCTGATCGGCGTGCTGCCCTTGCTGGCCCTGCAGATCCAGGCGGTGGCCGACTCGATCAGCATCCTCACCGGTGAACCGGTCAAGGCACGGGTGGCCTTCGCCTTCTGTGCGCTGATCATCCTTTTCACCATCTTCTTCGGCTCGCGGCACATCGCCACACGCGAAAAGCACGAAGGGCTGGTGTTCGCCATCGCCTTCGAGTCGGTGATCAAGCTGCTGGCCCTGGGCGGTATCGGCCTGTACGCCCTGTATGGCGTGTTCGGCGGCCCGCACGAACTGGAAGTGTGGCTGCTGCAGAACCAGACCGCCCTGGCGGCTCTGCATACGCCACTGCAGGAAGGCCCATGGCGCACCCTGCTGCTGGTGTTCTTCGCCTCGGCCATCGTCATGCCGCACATGTACCACATGGCCTTCACCGAAAACCTCAACCCGCGCTCGCTGGTCAGCGCCAGCTGGGGCCTGCCGCTGTTCCTGCTGCTGATGAGCCTGGCCGTGCCGCTGGTGCTGTGGGCCGGCCTGCGCCTGGGCGCCACCACCAACCCCGAGTACTTCACCCTGGGCCTGGGGCTTGCCGCCAACAATCAGGCACTTGCGCTGCTGGCCTACGTCGGCGGTTTGTCGGCCGCCAGCGGGTTGATCATCGTCACCACCCTGGCGCTGTCGGGCATGGCCCTCAACCACCTGGTGCTGCCGCTGTACCAGCCGCCGGCCGAAGGCAACATCTACCGCTGGCTGAAGTGGACCCGCCGCGCGCTGATCGTCGCCATCATCACCGCCGGGTTCATGTTCTACCTGACCCAGAACAACCATCAGAGCCTGGCCAACCTGGGCATCGTCGCCTTCGTGGCCACGTTGCAGTTCCTGCCGGGCGTGCTGTCGGTACTGTACTGGCCGACTGCCAACCGCCGTGGCTTCATCGCCGGCCTGCTGGCCGGCACCCTGGTGTGGATGGTGACCATGCTGCTGCCACTGCTGGGCAACCTGCAGGGCTTCTACATCCCGCTGCTGGACATGATCTACGTGCTGGACGACACCAGCTGGCACATGGCGGCCATCGCCTCGCTGGCGGCCAACGTGCTGTTGTTCACCCTGATCTCGCTGTTCACCAACGCCAGCAACGAAGAGGTCAGCGCCGCCGAAGCCTGCGCGGTGGACAACGTGCGCCGCCCGCAACGCCGCGAACTGCACGCCGCCTCGCCACAGGAGTTCGCCACCCAACTGGCCAAGCCGCTGGGCGCCAAGGCCGCACAGAAGGAAGTGGAACAGGCCCTGCGCGACCTCTACCTGCCATTCGACGAGCGCCGCCCCTATGCCTTGCGCCGCCTGCGCGACCGTATCGAGGCCAACCTGTCCGGCCTGATGGGGCCGAGCGTGGCCCAGGACATGGTCGAGACCTTCCTGCCGTACAAGTCCGGTAACGAGAACTACGTGACCGAGGACATCCACTTCATCGAAAGCCGCCTGGAAGACTACCACTCGCGCCTGACCGGCCTGGCCGCCGAGCTCGACGCCCTGCGCCGCTACCACCGCCAGACCCTGCAGGAACTGCCCATGGGCGTCTGCTCGCTGGCCAAGGACCAGGAAATCCTGATGTGGAACAAGGCCATGGAAGAGCTCACCGGCATCGCTGCCAAGCACGTGGTCGGCTCGCGCCTGGTCACCATCAGCGAACCCTGGCGCGGCCTGCTGCAAGGCTTCATCAACGTGCCCGACGAGCACCTGCACAAGCAGCGCCTGGCGCTGGACGGCCAGCCGCGCTGGCTGAACCTGCACAAGGCGGCCATCGACGAGCCGCTGGCCCCGGGCAACAGCGGACTGGTGCTGCTGGTAGAGGACCTTACCGAAACCCAGGCGCTGGAAGACAAGCTGGTGCACTCCGAACGCCTGGCCAGCATCGGCCGCCTGGCCGCCGGCGTGGCGCACGAGATCGGCAACCCGATCACCGGCATCGCCTGCCTGGCGCAGAACCTGCGCGAGGAGCGTGAGGGCGATGGCGAAATCATCGAGCTGTCCAGCCAGATTCTCGAACAGACCAAGCGGGTATCGCGCATCGTCCAGTCGCTGATGAGCTTCGCCCATGCCGGCGGCAGCCACCAGAACAGCGAAGAGCCGGTATGCCTGGCCGAAGTGGCGCAGGACGCCATCGGTCTGCTGGCGTTGAACCGGCGCAATTTCGAAGTACAGTTCTTCAACCTCTGCGACCCGGAGCACTGGGCCGAAGGGGACCCGCAGCGCCTGGCCCAGGTGCTGATCAACCTGCTCTCCAACGCCCGCGACGCTTCGCCGCCCGGCAGCGCCGTGCGCGTGCGCAGCGAAGTCAGCGAGCACACCGTCGACCTGATCGTCGAGGATGAGGGCAGCGGGATCCCGAAGAACATCATGGACCGCCTGTTCGAACCCTTCTTCACCACCAAGGACCCGGGCGAAGGAACCGGACTGGGGCTCGCTCTGGTCTATTCCATCGTGGAAGAGCATTATGGGCAAATCACCATCGACAGCCCGGCCGATATCGAACGGCAACGTGGCACCCGGATCCGCGTGACCCTGCCCCGGCATGTCGTAGCGACGTCCCCTGAAATTCGAGACCGTCGAGAGAATTGAATCAATGCCGCACATTCTGATCGTCGAAGACGAAACCATCATCCGCTCGGCCTTGCGTCGCCTGCTCGAACGGAACCAGTACCAGGTCAGCGAAGCCGGCTCGGTGCAGGAAGCCCAGGAACGCTTCAGCATTGCCACCTTCGACCTGATCGTCAGCGACCTGCGCCTGCCTGGCGCGCCCGGCACCGAGCTGATCAAGCTCGGCCAGGGCACCCCGGTGCTGATCATGACCAGCTACGCCAGCCTGCGCTCGGCGGTAGACTCGATGAAAATGGGCGCGGTGGACTACATCGCCAAGCCCTTCGACCACGACGAGATGCTGCAAGCGGTGGCGCGTATCCTGCGCGACCGGCAGAACGCCCCAGCTGCCGCACCGGCGGCCGAGCCACGCGCCACCAATGGCAAGGCCGCCCCGGCCGACAAAGGCAGCGCGGCAGCCGCCAATGGCGAAATCGGCATCATCGGCTCGTGCCCGCCAATGCAGGACATGTACAGCAAGATCCGCAAGGTCGCGCCCACCGACTCCAATGTGCTGATCCAGGGCGAGTCGGGCACCGGTAAAGAGCTGGTCGCACGCGCCCTGCACAACCTGTCGCGTCGGGCCAAGGCACCAATGATTTCGGTGAACTGCGCAGCCATCCCCGAGACACTGATCGAGTCCGAGCTGTTCGGCCACGAGAAAGGCGCGTTCACCGGCGCCAGCGCCGGGCGCGCTGGCCTGGTGGAAGCTGCCGATGGCGGTACCCTGTTCCTCGACGAAATCGGCGAACTGCCGCTGGAAGCCCAGGCGCGCCTGCTGCGCGTGCTGCAGGAAGGCGAGATTCGCCGGGTGGGTTCGGTACAGTCGCAAAAGGTCGATGTACGCCTGATCGCCGCGACCCACCGCGACCTGAAGAACCTGGCCAAGGCCGGCCAGTTCCGTGAAGACCTGTATTACCGCCTGCACGTGATCGCCCTGAAACTGCCTGCCCTGCGCGAGCGCGGCAGCGACGTCAACGAGATCGCCAGCGCCTTCCTCGCCCGCCAGAGCGCGCGCATCGGCCGCGACGACCTGCACTTCTCGGCCGAAGCCGAGCAGGCCATTCGTCACTACAGCTGGCCGGGTAACGTGCGAGAGCTGGAAAACGCCGTTGAGCGCGCGGTGATCCTCAGCGAGAGCGCAGAAATTTCCGCCGACCTGCTGGGCATCGACATCGAGCTGGGCGACCTGGAGGAGGACGAAATCCTCGACAACGCCCTGGTCGTGGCCAGTTCGGCGAATGCCAGCCATGAGCCGACCGAGGACCTGTCGCTGGAAGACTACTTCCAGCACTTCGTGCTCGAGCACCAGGACCACATGACCGAGACCGAACTGGCCCGCAAGCTCGGGGTCAGCCGCAAGTGCCTGTGGGAACGCCGCCAGCGCCTGGGTATCCCGCGGCGCAAGAGCAACGCTACCAGCGAGTAACCGCGCTGCCTGGGCGGGAGGCTCCTCCTGCCCCTATCTACAACCTCTCCGTCCTCTTCGCGGGCACGCCCGCTCCCACAGGAATTTCACTGCCCTAAAGGGTGGTGCAACCCCTGTGGGAGCGGGCGTGCCCGCGAAAGGGCCAGCAAAGCCAGCGCACACATCCCAGGTAACACATCAGCCCCCGCAAAAATCTGTTACCCAAGCTTTCCGCCGTAACAGTTCCCGAGGCGTACGGTAACGAAATTTCGACATTTTCGACCGCTGAAAAACTGCTAACCACCTCCAACCCATTGATTTTACTGGGTTTGCAAAAGTTGGCACGGCACCTGCTATATGTCTGGTACAAGAACAATAACAAGCACTGCAACTCAGAATAAGAACAAGACGAAACGGCTCACGCACAATAAGAACAAGACGGCGGAGGCGCAGCTAACTGATTCTTTTGGAGAGGATGCGTGTTTGGGGCTTGCCCCACAACCAGGCAGAGAACAATAAAAACTGCACTAAAAAGCAGCGCCTGAACTGGTTGGATCGACAGATCAACGTGACATCAGCGACCAAAGCAATCCGTTTGCTCTTAACCCCTGGATTGGGGGTCGTCCACAAGCTTCGAGATTTGTGGACAGGGCACTCAACAAAAACAAGAAGCCCAGCAAAAAAACAATAAGAGCACGCAACGACTTCTTGGGGAGCTTAGGCTCCCCTTGTCGTTTCTACCCTTCCGGCAGGCATCCTGCTACCGCCTACACCATTCCTTGAGTAAATGCTAGAATCCCCGCCCATCATGCGGCCATTCTCCTATTCTTGGCCGAACATTCCTTCAAACAGTGCATCCCATGCTGAAGAAGCTGTTCCAGTCGTTCCGCCCGCCCGTACCGGGCCCGCACCACAGGCGCACCACGCCTGAGGTGATCAACAAGAGCCAGCACTCGCTGCAACGCCACCAGTTCAGCCGCCATGCGGTGAACATCGTGGAACGCCTGCAGAGCGCCGGTTACCAGGCTTACCTGGTCGGTGGCTGTGTCCGCGACCTGATGCTGGGCATCACGCCGAAAGACTTCGACGTCGCCACCAGCGCCACCCCCGAACAGGTCCGTGCCGAGTTCCGCAACGCGCGCATCATTGGCCGCCGCTTCAAGCTGGTCCACGTGCATTTCGGCCGTGAGATCATCGAAGTCGCCACCTTCCGCGCCCACCACTCGGAAGACGACCAGGGCGACAGCCACCGTTCGTCGCACAATGCCAGTGGCCGCATCCTGCGTGACAACGTGTATGGCACCCTGGAAGAGGACGCGCAACGTCGCGACTTCACCATCAACGCCCTGTACTACGACCCGGTCAGCGAGCGCATCCTCGACTACGCCAACGGCGTGCACGATATTCGCAACCGCCTGCTGCGCCTGATCGGTGACCCTACCCACCGCTACCAGGAAGACCCGGTGCGCATGCTGCGCGCGGTGCGTTTCGCCGCCAAGCTCGACTTCGGCATCGAAAAGCACACGGTCCAGCCGATCCGCGAGCTGGCCCCACTGCTGCGCGAGATTCCGCCAGCACGCCTGTTTGAAGAGAGCCTCAAGCTGTTCCTCTCCGGCCAAGGCGCCATCGTCTTCGAGATGCTGGTCGACCTGCAGTTGTTCGAGCCGCTGTTCCCGGCCAGTTCGCATGCCCTGGACGAGCGCCCGACCTACACCCACACGCTGATCAGCCAGGCGCTGAACAACACCGACCTGCGCGTGAAGCAAGGCAAACCGGTAACCCCGGCCTTCCTCTTCGCCGCGCTGCTGTGGCCAGCCCTGCCGGCCCGCGTGCTGCACCTGCAGAACCAAGGCGTGCCGCCGATCCCGGCCATGAACGGTGCGGCCCACGACCTGATCGCCGAGCAATGCGCACGCATCGCCATCCCCAAGCGCTTCACCCTGCCGATCCGCGAGATCTGGGACATGCAGGAGCGCCTGCCACGCCGCAGCGGCAAGCGCGCCGACATGCTGCTGGACAACCCGCGCTTCCGCGCCGGCTACGACTTCCTGCTGCTGCGTGAAAGCGCCGGGGAAGAAACCGACGACCTCGGCCAGTGGTGGACCGACTACCAGGATGCCAACGACAGCGAGCGCCGCGAGATGATCCGCGAGCTGGGCAGCCGTGACGAAGGCACAGGCGCCGGCCCGCGCAAACGCAAGCGTAGCGGTGGCAAGCGCAAGCGCAGTGGCGACGAGGCCTTCGAGTGAGTACCCGCGCCTATATCGGCCTGGGCAGCAACCTGGATGCACCTGCCGAGCAGTTGCGCAGCGCCTTGCAGGCCCTCGACCAGGTCGAAGCCACACGCCTGGTGGCGGCCTCGGCCCTGTACACCAGCGATTCGCTGCTGCCCGGCCAGCCGCGCTACACCAACGCCGTCGCCGCCCTGGACACCGCCCTGTCACCGCTGGCCCTGCTCGATGCACTGCAGGCCATCGAGAACGATCAGGGCCGCGTGCGCAAGGAACGCTGGGGCCCGCGCACACTGGACCTGGACATCCTGCTGTTCGGCGACCAGGTGCTCGATGAGCCGCGCCTGAAAGTGCCGCATTACCACATGCATGCCCGGCCTTTCGTGCTGTACCCGCTGGCGGAACTGGTACCGAGCGATTTCCGCCTGGCCGACGGCCGCGCCCTCGCGCAACTGCTCGACGACTGCCCGCTCGTCGGCCTGGAACGCCTGTAAACCGGGCGTTCCAGCCTTGCACACTGGCGCGGTAACGCCAGTAACACCCTGATCGTAACAATGCGGTAACAGGGTGATTGACTTCCCCAACCTCGCTCACGACTATAGGCGTCCCGTGTGGCACCAAAGTGCCGCATACCCGTATTTAGGCCCGGACGGACCTGTGCCCGAACATCACGCGCGATGATGTGCCGCTCCGGAAGATGACTACACGCGTTGAATGCAGTCGTTTCTTACAGCGCCTGAACGAGGAATTTCCTACATGCCTGAAGTAACCCTGACCACCCTCAATGGCCTCAAGGCCAAGGGTGAAAAAATCACCATGCTGACCTGCTACGACGCGACCTTCGCCAAGGCCGCCAGCCAGGCCGGTGTCGAAGTGTTGCTGGTGGGCGACTCGCTGGGCATGGTCCTGCAAGGCCACGACAGCACACTGCCGGTGACCACCGCGGACATGGCCTACCATACCGCCAGCGTCAAACGTGGCAACGACGGCGCGCTGATCCTCGCCGACCTGCCGTTCATGGCGCACGCCACCCCGGAGCAGGCCTTCGCCAACAGCGCCACGCTGATGCAGGCCGGCGCCCACATGATCAAGATCGAAGGTGCTGCCTGGCTGGCCGAGACCATCCGCCTGCTGGCCGAGCGTGGCGTGCCGGTGTGCGCGCACATGGGCCTGACCCCGCAGACTGTCAACGTGCTGGGCGGCTACAAGGTGCAGGGCCGCCAGGAAGCCCAGGCCCGGCAGATGCGCGCCGACGCCATTGCTCTGGAACAGGCCGGTGCAGCCATGCTGCTGCTCGAATGCGTGCCCAGCGAACTGGCGGCGGAAATCACCAGTGCCGTATCCATCCCGGTGATCGGCATTGGCGCCGGCAGCGGCACCGATGGCCAGGTACTGGTCCTGCACGACATGCTCGGCCTGTCGCTGAGCGGCCGGGTACCGAAGTTCGTGAAGAACTTCATGCAAGGCCAGCCGGATATCCACAGCGCCCTCGTCGCTTACGTCGAGGCGGTCAAGCAAGTCAGCTTCCCAGGCAGCGAACACGGGTTCAGTGCATGAATACAGTCAAGACCGTCCGCGAACTGCGCGCCGCAGTCGCCCGCGCCCGCGGTGAAGGCAAGCGCATCGGCTTCGTGCCGACCATGGGCAACCTGCACAGCGGCCATGCCGCCCTGGTGACCAAGGCTGCGCAGCGCGCCGATTTCGTGGTCGCCAGCATCTTCGTCAACCCGCTGCAGTTCGGCGCCAACGAAGACCTCGACAAGTACCCGCGCACCCTGGCCGCCGACCAGGAGCGCCTGCTCCAGGCTGGCTGCAATCTGCTGTTCGCGCCCAGTGTCGAAGAGATGTACCCCGACGGCATGAGCGTGCAAACCCGCGTCAGCGTGCCCCACCTTTCCGAAGGCCTGTGCGGCGCCAGCCGGCCCGGGCATTTCGAAGGCGTGGCCACCGTGGTCAGCAAGCTGTTCAACATGGTCCAGCCCGACCTTGCCGTGTTCGGTGAAAAGGACTTCCAGCAGCTGGCGGTGATCCGCGCCATGGTGCGCGACCTGAACATGCCGATCCAGATCATCGGCGAGCCCACCGTGCGGGCCGAGGACGGCCTGGCGCTGTCGTCGCGCAACGGTTACCTCACGCCTGAGCAGCGTGCTGCGGCGCCAGCGTTGTACCGCACGCTGCAGCACATCGCTGCTGGCATCGGCCGTGGCCAACGGGACTTTGCCGCGCTGGTTGCCGAAGGCAAGGCGCAGTTGACCGCCGCTGGTTTCCGGCCGGATTACCTGGAAGTGCGTCATGCCGTGAGCCTGCGCCCCGCAGTGATCGATGATCGAGACCTGGTGGTAATCGCGGCGGCTTACCTGGGTAACACACGGTTGATCGACAACCTGTACCTGCATCTGGAAGAGAAGACCGCGTAACGGCCTGGGGCTGCCTTGCAGCCCATTCGCCGGCAAGCCAGCTCCCACCTCGACCGCATCGGCCTCGAGCCATGCGCTATCCCTGTGGGAGCTGGCTTGCCGGCGATGAGGCCAGTACAGGCAATACAAAACAGTTGCCTCCCCCAAATTCCCCGCCATACCCATTCCCTGCAAGTGGCCTTTGCCTATAATGGTGCCAGCCTGAACCCGGCAATGAGTGCCGTGTCCAAGGTCTCACCACGCACCAAGGGAACCCCGCGCAATGGCGTATTACCGTACACCCCACGATGTCACGGCCCTGCCCGCCTGGCAGGCGCTCCAGCAACACCGCGACGCCATGCAAGGTTTCAGCATGCGCGAAGCCTTCGCCGCCGATGCCAAGCGCTTCGACCAGTTCTCCCTGAGCTCCTGCGGCCTGTTCCTCGACTACTCGAAAAACCTGATCACCGAACAAAGCCGCGACCTGCTGGTGAACCTGGCCAACGAAGTGGGCCTGCAGGACGCCATCAAGTCGATGTTCAGTGGCGAAATCATCAACGCCTCCGAAGGGCGCCCGGTGCTGCACACCGCCCTGCGCCGGCCGGTGGGCGACAAGCTCAGCGTCAACGGCGTGAACGTCATGCCGGAAGTGCACAAGGTGCTCAACCAGATCACCGAACTGGTCGGCCGTATCCACGACGGCCTGTGGCGCGGCTACAGCGAAAAACCGATCACCGACGTGGTCAACATCGGCATCGGTGGCTCGTTCCTCGGCCCCGAGCTGGTCTCCGAGGCGCTGCTGCCCTACGCCCAGCGCGGCGTGCGCTGCCACTACCTGGCGAACATCGACGGCAGTGAGTTCCACGAGCTGTCGGCCAACCTGCGCGCCGAAACCACCCTGTTCATCGTCTCATCGAAGTCGTTCAACACCCTCGAGACCTTGAAGAACGCCATGGCCGCGCGTACCTGGTACCTGGCCCAGGGCGGCTCGGAAGCCGAGCTGTACCGCCACTTCATCGCCGTTTCCAGCAACAAGGCCGCCGCCGTGGCCTTCGGCATCCGCGAAGAAAACATCTTCCCGATGTGGGACTGGGTGGGCGGGCGCTACTCGCTGTGGTCGGCCATCGGCCTGCCGATCGCCCTGGCCATCGGTACCGCCAACTTCAAGGAACTGCTGTCCGGTGCCTACACCATGGACCAGCACTTCCAGACCGCGCCGTTCGAAAAGAACATGCCGGTACTGCTGGCCCTGCTGGGCGTGTGGTATGGCAACTTCTGGGGCGCCCAGAGCCACGCGATCCTGCCGTACGACCACTACCTGCGGAACATCACCAAGCACCTGCAACAGCTGGACATGGAGTCCAACGGCAAGAGCGTGCTGCAGGACGGCACCCCGGTGAAAACCGACACCGGCCCGGTGATCTGGGGCGGCGTCGGCTGCAACGGCCAGCATGCCTACCACCAGTTGCTGCACCAGGGCACCCAGCTGATTCCGGCCGACTTCATCGTGCCAGTGGTGAGCTTCAACCCGGTGGCCGACCATCACCAGTGGCTGTACGCCAACTGCCTGTCGCAGAGCCAGGCGCTGATGCTGGGCAAGACCCGCGAGGAAGCCGAAGCCGAGCTGCGTGGTAAAGGCCTGAACGAAGCGGACATCGAAAAGCTGGCCCCGCACAAGGTCATCCCGGGCAACCGCCCGAGCAATACCCTGGTGGTGGAGCGCATCAGCCCACGCCGCCTGGGCGCGCTGGTGGCGATGTACGAGCACAAGGTCTTCGTACAGAGCGTGATCTGGGGCATCAACGCCTTCGACCAGTGGGGCGTGGAGCTGGGCAAGGAACTGGGCAAGGGCGTTTACCAACGCCTTGTCGGCAGCCTGGAAGACAGCGCTGAAGATGGCTCTACCCAAGGCCTGATCAACTACTTCCGCGGCCGTCACCGCGGTTGATCCCAAAGCCGTCACACGGTCGCTCCGTGTAGGAGCGGCCTTGTGTCGCGATGGGCCGCAGAGCGGCCCCAACAATTGATGCGCCAGCGCTGAGATCCCGGGGCCGCTCTGCGGCCCATCGCGACACAAGGCCGCTCCTACAGGGACCGAGTCTACCCTCAAGGAACATCACCTCTGGCTACACTGTCCTATCGAATAGCCGTTGCAGTCCATCGCCCCTTACAAGAGCAGGACCACCCGCCATGTTCGATATCCGCAACTACCCCCAGGCCCTGGCCGTCAGCCAGTCCGCCGCCCTCACCCCCGACGAGTACCGCCGCCTCTACCGCCAGTCGGTGGATGACCCCGACACCTTCTGGGCCGAACAGGCCAAGCGCCTGGACTGGATAAAACCCTGGTCGAGCGTGCAGCAATGCGACCTGAAGACCGGCAGCGCCCGCTGGTTCGACGGCGCCCAGCTCAACGTCAGCTACAACTGCATCGACCGCCACCTGGCCCGACGCGGCGAACAGACCGCCCTGCTGTGGGAAGGCGATGACCCCAAGGATTCCAAGGCCATTACCTACCGCGAACTGCACCGCCAGGTCTGCCGCCTGGCCAATGCGCTGAAAGCACGCGGGGTGAAGAAAGGCGACCGGGTGTGCATCTACATGCCGATGATCCCCGAGGCCGCCTTCGCCATGCTTGCCTGCACCCGCATCGGTGCCATCCACTCGGTGGTGTTCGGCGGCTTCTCGCCCGATGCCCTGCGCGACCGTATCCTCGATGCCGACTGCCGTACGGTGATCACCGCCGATGAAGGCGTGCGCGGCGGTAAACGCATCCCGCTGAAACAGAACGTCGACAAGGCCCTGGCCAGCTGCCCCGCGGTCAGCAGCGTATTCGTGGTGCGCCGCACCGGCGGCGATGTCGCCTGGGCCGAAGGCCGTGACCTCTGGTACCACGAGGCAACGGAAAAGGCCGGCGACGACTGCGCTCCCGAGCCGATGGAGGCCGAGGACCCGCTGTTCATCCTCTACACCTCCGGCAGCACCGGCAAACCCAAAGGCGTGCTGCACACTACCGGCGGCTACCTGCTGCAGGCCACCCTCACCTTCAAGGTGGTGTTCGACTACCGAGACGGCGAGGTGTTCTGGTGCACCGCCGATGTCGGCTGGGTCACCGGGCACAGCTACATCGTCTATGGCCCTCTGGCCAATGGCGCGATCTCGCTGATGTTCGAAGGCGTGCCCAACTACCCGGACACCTCGCGCTTCTGGCAAGTGGTGGACAAGCACCAGGTGAACATCTTCTACACCGCCCCGACTGCCCTGCGCGCGCTGATGCGCGAAGGCTCCGCGCCGCTGCAAAACACTTCACGCCAGAGCCTGCGCCTGCTGGGCAGCGTCGGCGAGCCGATCAACCCCGAAGCCTGGGAGTGGTATTTCGAGGAAGTCGGGCAAAAGCGCTGCCCCATCGTCGATACCTGGTGGCAGACCGAAACCGGCGGCATCATGCTCACCCCGTTGCCCGGCTCGCAGTCGCTCAAGCCCGGCTGTGCCACCCAGCCCATGTTCGGCGTACAACCAGTGCTGCTGGACGAAAAGGGCAAGCTCATCGAAGGCCCCGGTGCCGGCCTGCTGGTGATCAAGGCCAGCTGGCCCGGGCAGATCCGTAGCGTCTATGGCGACCATCAGCGCATGGTCGACACCTACTTCAAGCCGATGCCCGGCTATTACTTCACCGGCGACGGTGCCCGCCGCGATGCCGATGGTGACTACTGGATCACCGGGCGTATCGATGACGTGATCAACGTTTCCGGCCACCGTATCGGTACCGCCGAAGTGGAAAGCGCGCTGGTGCTGCATGACAGTGTCGCCGAAGCGGCGGTGGTCGGTTACCCCCACGACCTCAAGGGCCAGGGCGTTTATGCCTTCGTCACGCCCATGAATGGCGTAACGCCGGACGACGCGCTCAAGGCCGAGTTGCTGGCCCTGGTCAGCAAGGAAATCGGCAGTTTCGCCAAGCCCGAGCTGATCCAGTGGGCCCCGGCGCTACCCAAGACGCGCTCAGGCAAGATCATGCGGCGTATACTGCGCAAGATCGCCTGCAACGAACTCGACAACCTGGGCGATACCTCGACCCTGGCCGACCCAAGTGTGGTGCAGGGCCTGATCGACAAACGCCTCAACCAGTAACCGGCGGCCGCTGTTCATGGCCGCCCTGAACCACAGGTCGCCATGGAAGCCCTTCGCCGCCGCATCGAAACCCAGGTCATGAGCCTTACCGGGCTGGCCCTCGGCCAGCTCGATCTGGAATCGCCCAAGGGCGACCCCGGCCTGTTCGGCCCGCACAGCATCAGCTGGCGGGTACATGGCGACTTCCCGAGCATGCTGGTCGGTGGCATCAGCGCCCTCATGCTGCAATTGCTGCATCCGCTGGCCCTGGCCGGGGTGTGGGACCATTCCAACTTCCGTGAAGACCTGCTCGGCCGCCTGCGCCGCACCAGCCAATTCATTTCCGGCACCACCTTCGGCGCCACCCGCGATGCCGAGTGGCTGATCGACAAGGTGCGCACCATCCACCTGCAGGTGACCGGCACCGCGCCGGATGGCCGCCCATATGCGGCCAGCGACCCGGACCTGCTGACCTGGGTGCATGTGGCGGAAGTAAGCAGCTTCCTCGCGGCCCACCTGCGTTACCGCAACCCGCACCTTGCGCGCACCGAGCAGGATGCCTACTACGCAGAGATCGCGCTGATTGCCGAGCGCCTTGGCGCCCGCGACGTGCCGCGCTCGTGCCAGCAGGTCGAGGACTACCTGCAGCGCATGCGGCCGCAGTTGCACTGCGACGCCCGCAGCCATGAGGTGGTCAGCATCCTGCTCGATGCCCCCGCCCCCAGCCGCCTGGCACAGCCGGTGGGCAAGCTGATGCTGCACGCCGGCATCGACCTGCTGCCGGCCTGGGCCCAGGCCATGCTCGACCTGCAGCACGGCCCGTTGCAGCGGCGCATGATCCGCCTGGGGCTGCAACGCACCGCGCCAGTACTGCGCTGGGCGATGCGCGACGGCTCGGCGCATCGGGCCAAACGGCGCATGGGTATCGAATGAGGTCAGATGGTCGCCTCAGCGGAACTGATTTAACGTGCCATACTCCAAGCTCTCCTGCTTAGACAGACGAAGCGACACATGTACAAAGGATTGACTCGCGCCGCTGGCGCACTGCTGGCCCTCGTAGCCCTCTACAGCCTTCTCGGCTTTCTCGTTCTCCCCGGTGTCGCGCTGCGCATCGCCAACCAGCAGTTGGCCCAGTACGCGACCGTGCCTGCCCACCTCGAACGGATCGAGCTCAACCCCTTCAGCCTCGAGCTGACGCTGTGGGGCCTGCAGATCGGCGAGCCGGGCAAGGAGCAGGTCGGCTTCGAGCGGCTGTACGCCAACCTCTCGCTCGACAGCCTGTGGAGCGGTGCCCTGCACCTGGACGCCGTGGAACTGGTCAAACCACGCAACGAAGTACTGTTCGCCAAGGACGGTATCCTCAACCTGACCCGCCTGTTCAAGCTGCCAGCCAGCGAAGCCAAGCCCGACGAGCCGCCCAGCGACCCGTTCCCGCTACGCATCGGCAGCATCAAGCTCAGCGACGGCTACCTGCACTTCGAGGACCTGCGCCCGAGCGAGCCGATCGAGTTCCTCTACGACAACATGAACCTGGAGCTGAAAAACCTCAGCACCCTGCCCAACGACAATGCCGACATGACCCTGGTGGCCATCGGCCCCAACGGCGGGCGTATCGACTGGAAAGGTACCCTGAGTCTGGCGCCGATCGCCTCTGAAGGCACACTGAAGATCACCGAAGGCAAGATGAAGGCATTCTGGCCCTATGTGCGCGATGCCGTGCCACTGGTGCTGGAAGAGGGCGTGGTCAGCCTCGACACCCACTACAAGCTCAACCTTGCCAAACAGACCGAACTGTTGCTGGACAACGCGTCGGTGCGCATCGCACCGTTTGCCATCAAGGCCCCGGATGGCCGGCCGCTGGCACGCCTGGCAAGCCTGGAGGTAAGCGAAACCTCGGTCGACCTGGTCAAGCAGCTGGTCACCGTGGGCAAGATCCGCAGCGAAAAGCTGGAAACCTGGGCTGCGCTGGAAAAGGACGGCCAGCTCGATTGGCAGAAGCTGTTCGCCAGCCAGCCGCCCAAAGCTACGCCGAAGGAAAAGGCCGAGCCGGCAGCCGCCGAACCCACGCCCGAACAGCAAGCCGCCAAGGAGCCGAGCAAACCCTGGCAGGTGCTGCTCAAGGATGTGCAACTGCGTAACTACCTGGTGCACCTGGCAGACCGTACCCAGAAGGAGCCGGTGGCCCTCGACGTCGGCCCGCTCAACGCCGACCTGCAAGGTTTCGACAGCCTCAACAAGTCGCCCTTCACCCTCAAGCTCGATACCGGCGTGGGCAAGCAAGGCAAACTGCAGGCGGCCGGCCAGATCAACCTGGCGCCCATCTGGGCCAAGCTGGACGTGAGCACCCGCGACATCGACCTGCGAGTGGCCCAGGCCTATATCAGCCCGTTCATCCTGCTGGAGCTGCGCAGCGGCATGCTCGCCAGCGACCTCAAGGTCGACCTGAAGAACACCGCACCGCTGGCCTTCAGCGTTACCGGCAAGGCACAGGTCAGCCAGCTGCACACCCTCGACACCATCAAGAGCCGTGACTTCGTCAAATGGCAGCAGGTGAACGTCGACGGCCTGTCCTACGTGCACGGCGATGCTCTGTCGATCGACAAGGTGACCCTGCTGCAACCCTATGCGCGCTTCATCATCAACGAGGACCGCACCACCAACATCAACGACCTGCTGATTCCGCAGCCGGCCGGCGCCCCGGCGACCAGCCAGGCCAAGCCGGCCGCTGCCAGCAACGACAAGCCGCTGGGCATCCACATCGGCCAGATCGACATCAACGACGGCTCGGCCAACTTCGCCGACCTGTCCCTCACCCCCAACTTCGCCACGGCCATCCAGCAGCTCAACGGCCGGATCGGCACCATCGACAACCGCAAGCCGGTGCCGGCCAAGGTCGACGTCAAGGGCAAGGTCGACCGCTACGCGCCGGTCACCATCAAAGGCGCCCTCAACCCGTTCAACCCGCTGGCCAGCCTGGACATCGCCACCAGCTTCAAGCGGGTCGAGCTGACCACACTCACCCCCTACTCCGGCAAGTTCGCCGGCTTCCGCATCCGCAAGGGCCGGCTCAACCTCGACCTGCACTACCTGATCACCAATGGCCAGCTGAAGGCTGAAAACAAGGTGGTGGTAGAGCAGCTGCAGTTGGGCGAGAAGGTCGACAGCCCGGACGCCGTGGACCTGCCGATCCGCCTGGCGGTGGCGCTGCTGAAGGACACTGAAGGCAAGATCTCGATCGAGCTGCCGGTGTCCGGCGACCTCAACAACCCGCAGTTCAGCGTGATGCCGATCGTCTGGCAAACCCTGCGCAACCTGGTGTTGCGTGCGGCGCAGGCACCGTTCAAGTTCATTGGCGGGCTGGTTGCCGGCGGTGGCTCGGAAGACCTGGGCAACGTGGCCTTCGCCCCGGGCTCCAGCGAGCTCGGTAGCGACGCCCAGGCATCGCTGGACAAGCTGGCGTCGGCCCTGAAGGAACGCCCGGAACTGCGCCTGGAAATCGAAGGCACCAGCGCCCAGGCCAGCGATGGCCCGCTGATCGCCCAGCAGCGCCTGGAGCGCGAGTACCAGGCCACCTGGTACAAGATCCTGCAGCGTCGCGGTGACAAGGTGCCGGCCAATGCCTCGATGCTGGTGGTCGACGACAGTGACAAACCGGCGATGCTCGAAGGCATCTACCGTAACCGCCTGAAGCAGCAGCCGCCTGCCGAATGGGAGCAACTGGGCCGCGACGAGCGCACCGCCAAGCTGCGCGAGGCGGTGATCAAGTCCTGGGCCGAGAGTACTGCGCTACTGCGCACGCTGGGCCAGGAGCGGGCCAGCAGCATCAAGGATTACCTGGTGGACAAAGGCCAGCTGGAAGATGATCGGGTGTACTTCATCGATACCAACCTGGGCCAGGCCGAGAGCGATGGGCGGGTGGTGACGCCGATGCATCTGGATGCCGAGTAACTTCTACTAGCAGGGCTGGCCTCTTCGCGGGTAAACCCGCTCCCACAAGGTATGCGCCGGCCTTGAGCTGTGCGCGATCCCTGTGGGAGCGGGCAGGCCCGCGAAGAGGCCGGTACAGGCTTCACACCAAACGCTGCCCCGACACCGCCGGATGGTACAACGGCTGCACCTTGTTCCCTGCCGGGTCCAACAGGTGGAAGCTGCGCGCCCCGTCACCATGGTTGAACGGCCGGTCCAGCAAGGTCACGCCGTGCGCCTTGAAGTACTGGTACCAGGCTTCCAGCTCCTCCACGCTATCGACGATGAACCCATAGTGGTCCAGGGTCTGCAACCCATTGGCCGCCCCTGCCCCACGCCCCAGCGACAGGTTGTCGTTACCACAAGTGAGGTACACCAGGTCTTCGTTGGCGCGGTTCAGCACTTCCATGCCCAGCACATCGACGTAGAAGCGTTCACACTCCTCCAGGTTGGGTACCAACAAGGCAATATGACGCAGGCCGTTCAGGCGGCCAGGGCGTGCAGGCAATTCGGACATTGGCGAGGCTCCATTTTTGTATACAATTCATAATAGAATTTAAAACAAAAGGAGAGCCTTGTGTATAGCCTGTTCATCAAGACCCGAGTGAAGCCCGGTTGCGCCGAGGAATTTCTGACTGCGATCAAGATCAATGCCGCGGCTTCCGTTGCCAACGAGCCTGGCTGCCTGGTGTTCGATGTGTCGCAGGACCGGGTCGATCCGGAGGTGATCTACCTGTACGAGATCTACCGCGATGATGCGGCGTATGACGCGCATACGCAGACTGCGCACTTTCGCGATAGCCGGCCGTTGGTCGAGCCGCTGATCGTCGAGCAGGAATGCTTCGAGAGTGAGGTGATTGCGCGTAACCCGGTTTACTAGCCACCAATGAAAAGCCCCGGCAAATAGCCGGGGCTCGGAGCGAAAGTGGCCAAATCCTTTTGGCCGACGGGACATTCCTTATTCGGCTTTCAGACCGTCCGACATCACACTCTTGACGCCTTTGATGTTCTTGGTAATACGAACAGCTTCTTCTTTCTGGGACTGAGTCACCGCCACGTCAGACGACAGCGAGACGACACCTTGGCTGGTCTCGACTTTGATGTCGCTGCCTGGAATACCTTTTTCAGTCAGCAGGTCCGCTTTCACTTTGGTGGTGATCCAGGTGTCAGAACCTTCCTGCTTGGCGTTGTCCACGGTATTGGCGGCCAACATGACTGGAGCCTGGGTTGGCTCTGCAGCGAATGCGCCGTTAGCCATGGTCAGGGTCAGGGCGGTAGCAGTAGCGGCAGCAATGGCGAACTTCTTCATGTGAGTCACTCCTGTTTTTCGAAAGGTCTGCGCCGTATGTCCTGGCGTCAGATATGAAGGTAGTTGCACGCGCTGTGCCAGATTTTCCGCTTCGCTTGTTTCTTTTAAAATCAATAAGTTAGCGAAAAACCAGCATTCCCGTCGTCGTGCATTTTGCAATCTGCACGGTAAACCTGCATGCAAGATGCAAGTCCGCAAAAGGTTCCCTTTCGCCCATGAAAAAAGGGCCCCGAAGGGCCCTTTTCCTGTTGCGTGGCAGTCGCTTAGACGCCCGAGGCCTTGGCCGCGGCAACGTCCTTGATCGACAGCTTGATACGGCCGCGGTTGTCCACGTCCAGTACCAGTACTTCGACTTCCTGGCCTTCTTTCAGGATGTCGGTGACTTTCTCGACGCGAGCATCGCTCAGCATGGAGATGTGCACCAGGCCGTCCTTGCCAGGCAGGATGTTGACGAAGGCACCGAAGTCGACGATGCGCTCGACCTTACCGACGTAGATCTTGCCGATCTCGGCCTCGGCGGTGATGCCCAGGATGCGCTGCTTGGCAGCCTCTGCCGCTTCCTTGGTTTCGCCGAAGATCTTGATCGAGCCATCGTCTTCGATGTCGATCGAAGCCTTGGTCTCTTCGCAGATGGCGCGAATGGTGGCACCACCTTTACCGATGACGTCACGGATCTTGTCGGTGTCGATCTTCATCGCGATCATGGTCGGGGCGTTGGCCGACAGCTCGCTACGCGACTGGGCGATGATCTGGTTCATCTGGCCGAGGATGTTCAGGCGCGCTTCCAGGGCCTGGCCCAGGGCGATTTCCATGATCTCTTCGGTGATGCCGTTGATCTTGATGTCCATCTGCAGCGCAGTAACACCCTTGGCGGTACCGGCTACCTTGAAGTCCATGTCGCCCAGGTGGTCTTCGTCACCCAGGATGTCGGTCAGGACGGCGAACTTGTCACCTTCCTTGACCAGGCCCATGGCGATACCGGCAACCGGTGCCTTCATCGGTACACCGGCGTCCATCAGGGCCAGGGAAGCACCACAGACCGAAGCCATGGAGCTGGAACCGTTGGATTCGGTGATTTCCGATACCACGCGGATGGTGTAAGGGAAGTCGCTGTCGCTCGGCAGCATGGCCTGCACGCCACGACGGGCCAGGCGGCCGTGGCCGATTTCACGACGGCCGGCGCCGCCCATGCGACCGCACTCACCCACCGAGAATGGCGGGAAGTTGTAGTGCAGCATGAACGGGTCTTTCTTCTCGCCTTCCAGGGTGTCCAGCAGCTGGGCGTCACGGGCAGTACCCAGGGTCGCGACGACCAGGGCCTGGGTTTCGCCACGGGTGAACAGCGCCGAACCGTGGGTCTTCGGCAATACGCCGACTTCGATGTTCAGTGGGCGCACGGTGCGGGTGTCACGGCCGTCGATACGCGGTTTGCCGTTGACGATGTTCTCGCGGACGGTGCGGTATTCCAGCTCGCCGAAGATGTCCTTGATGGCGCCGGCGGACGGGCCGGTCTCTTCGTTGCTCAGACGGGCAACAGCCTCGTCGCGCAGCTGGCCCAGGCGGTTGTAACGGTCAGCCTTCTGGGTGATGGTGTAGGCCTGCGAAACGGCTTCGCCGAACTCGCCACGCACCAGGTTCATCAGCTCGACGTTGGCTGGGGCTGGCTGCCAGTCCCAGGTCGGCTTGCCGGCTTCGGCGGCCAGTTCCTTGACGGCCTGGATCACGGCCTGGAATTCGTCGTGGGCGAACAGTACGGCGCCCAGCATCTGGTCTTCGGTCAGCTCTTTGGCTTCCGATTCAACCATCAGTACAGCGTCGGAGGTACCGGCAACGACCATGTCCAGGCTCGAGGCAGCCAGTTGCTCGTAGGTCGGGTTCAGCAGGTAGCCGGTGCTTTCGTGGAAGGCAACGCGAGCGGCGCCGATCGGGCCTTCGAACGGAATGCCGGAAATGGCCAGGGCAGCCGAGGTACCGATCATCGCAGCGATGTCAGGGTCGGTCTTCTTGCTGGTGGAAACCACGGTGCAGACTACCTGCACTTCGTTCATGAAGCCTTCCGGGAACAGCGGACGGATCGGACGGTCGATCAGGCGCGAGGTCAGGGTCTCTTTCTCGGAAGGACGGCCTTCACGCTTGAAGAAGCCACCCGGGATCTTGCCGGCGGCGTAGGTCTTTTCCTGGTAGTGGACCGACAGCGGGAAGAAACCCTTGCCTGGATCGGCCTGTTTGGCGCCTACCACAGTCACCAGCACGGTGACGTCGTTGTCGACGGTCACCAGCACGGCGCCGGTTGCCTGACGGGCAATACGGCCCGTTTCGAGAGTAACGGTCGATTGACCGAACTGGAAAGTCTTGATTACCGGGTTCACGGTTTCCTACCTTTTTCAGTGGCTCTTGGGGGAACTGGTTTCTTGCGAATTCTTGGGCAGAACGGGGAATCGGCCCCATTGACCGTCCAGATACAACACGAGGCTGGGAGCCTGGCACCAAGCGGAAAATCCGCTCAGCATTGCCAGGCTGCCAACCTCGGAGATACGCGTGGCGTGTCCAACGGCAGCACTGCAAAACAGCCCTGCCGAAGCCTGCGACACGCCATGCACACCACTGGCCAGGCCGCTATTAGCGACGCAGACCCAGGCGACCGATCAGGGCGCTGTAACGAGTGGTGTCTTTGCCCTTCAGGTAGTCCAGCAGCTTACGACGCTGGTTGACCATACGAATCAGACCACGACGGGAGTGGTGGTCTTTGTCGTTGGCCTTGAAGTGGCCTTGCAGCTTGTTGATGTTGGCGGTCAGCAGAGCAACCTGCACTTCCGGGCTACCGGTATCGCCGGCGGCTTGCTGGTATTCGGCAACGATCTGAGCTTTTTCTTCAACGCTGAGGGCCATTTGGCTTCTCCTGATAACGGATCCCGCATGCGGGGTCCAATAGGCCAGGGACAAATCCCTGTATTAATAAAAAAGGTGTGACCGTGCCTACTGACAGCCACCCTTGGTGCCGTGGGGCCTGGCAACTGCCTGGCCTCACGGTTTCGGTCATTCCGACCGAATCAGCCGACGCGGCGCAATGCGCCCGTCTTCGCTCACTTCACCGATACCGATGAAGCGTGCATTGTGATCCTGTACCCGGACCATGCCAAATTGTGGCGCGTCCGGCGCGCGTACCGCCTGCCCATGCAGCCAGTAGAACGCACTGTGTTCGGACAGGCACACCAGCGGCCAGTCCTGCAGGCCGCTGTCCGAGGGCATGAGGAAGCGGTCGAGCGCTTCGTTGCCGCCTTCGGCGTGGGCCTGTTCGAGTTCCTCGAGGGTGACCGTCTGTGCCAGCGCGAAAGGCCCGGCCTGGGTCCTGCGCAGCTCGGCGACATAGGCGCCGCAGCCAAGGGCCTCGCCGATATCCTCCACCAGGGTGCGGATATAGGTGCCTTTGCTGCATCCTACGCTCAACCGTGCACGGGTGCCTTCGCACTCGAGCAACTCCAAGCGGCCAATAGTAACAGAACGCGCCTCGCGCTCCACTACCTCTCCTGCACGTGCCAGCTTGTACAGCGGCTGGCCGTCACGCTTGAGCGCCGAGTACATCGGCGGTATCTGGCTGATCTGGCCACGAAAACGCGGCAGCAGGGCCTCGATGTCGGCGCGACCAACGGTCACCTCGCGGGTCTGCAGCACCTCACCTTCGGCATCACCGGTGTTGGTAGTCTGCCCCATCTGCATGACCGTTTCGTAGCCCTTGTCGGAATCGAGCAGGTACTGCGAAAACTTGGTCGCTTCGCCGAAGCACAGCGGCAGCACGCCCGTTGCCAGCGGGTCGAGGCTGCCGGTGTGGCCGGCCTTTTCCGCGTTGAGCAGCCAGCGCACCTTTTGCAGGGCGGCGTTGGAGGTGAAGCCCAGCGGCTTGTCGAGCAGGATGATGCCGCTGACGTTGCGGCGGATACGTTTGACCTGGGCCACCGCTTACTCCTCGGCGTCCGGCTTGTCGGCATCCTTGTGCAGACGGTCTTCGGCGACCGCGCGCTCGATCAGTGCCGACAGGTGGACACCGCGGCTGACGCTTTCGTCGAAGTGGAAATGCAGTTGCGGCACGCTGCGCAGCTGCATCGAGCGGCCCAGGTGCAGGCGCAGGAAGCTGGCGGCGCTGTTCAGGGCCTTGAGCGACTGCTGCACTGCGTCTGGCGTTTCTTCGCCCATGACGGTGATGAAGACCTTGGCATGGCCTAGGTCGCGGCTGACATCCACAGCGGTGATGGTGACCAGACCTACGCGGGGGTCCTTGACTTCACGGCGGATCAGCTCGGCCAGCTCGCGCTGCATCTGATCACCGATACGTTGGGTACGGCTGTATTCTTTGGCCATTCTTGCTACCTGTAACTTAAAGCGGCAAACGCCCGGTCAGGCTGATGCCTGACCGGGCGCTACCTACTGAGGCACTGCCCACCGCCCTGCGGCGGGGGCTGGCGCCCTGCTCACCCTTAAAGGGTACGAGCAACCTGGACTTTCTCGAAGACTTCGATCTTGTCGCCGACCTTGACGTCGTTGTAGCTCTTCACGCCAATACCGCACTCCATGCCGTTACGCACTTCGGAGGCATCGTCCTTGAATCGACGCAGCGACTCCAGTTCGCCTTCGAAGATCACAACGTCTTCGCGCAGTACGCGGATCGGACGGTTGCGGTACACGGTACCCTCGATGACCATACAGCCAGCGATGGCGCCAAACTTCGGCGAACGGAACACGTCACGTACTTCGGCGACACCCAGGATGTTCTCGCGAACATCGCTGCCGAGCATGCCGGTCAGGGCCTTCTTGACGTCTTCGATGATGTCGTAGATCACGTTGTAGTAACGCATATCCAGACCTTCCTGCTCGACGATCTTGCGCGCGCCGGCATCGGCACGCACGTTGAAGCCGAACAGTACTGCATTCGAAGCCAGCGCCAGGTTGGCGTCGCTTTCGGTGATACCACCGACGCCGCCACCGATCACGCGTACCTGAACTTCGTCGTTGCCCAGGCCCGACAGCGAACCCTGCAGTGCTTCCAGGGAACCACGCACGTCGGTCTTGAGGACGATGTTGAGGGTCTTCTTCTCTTCCTGACCCATGGTCTCGAAGATGTTTTCCAGCTTGCCGGCGTGAGCACGGGCCAGCTTGACCTCGCGGTACTTGCCTTGACGGAACAGGGCAACTTCACGGGCCTTCTTCTCGTCGGCAACAACGGACAGCTCGTCACCGGCTTCCGGGGTACCGTCCAGGCCGAGGATTTCGACCGGGATCGACGGGCCGGCTTCCTTCACAGGCTTGCCGTTCTCGTCGAGCATGGCGCGCACGCGGCCATAGTTGGAACCGCACAGGACCATGTCGCCCTGACGCAGGGTACCGTCCTGAACCAGGATGGTAGCCACCGGGCCACGGCCCTTGTCCAGGCGCGATTCGACAACCACGCCACGACCTGGAGCGGTCGGGGTAGCGGTCAGCTCGAGGATCTCGGCCTGCAGCAGGACAGCTTCGAGCAGTTCGTCGACGCCGGTACCCATCTTCGCCGAAACCTTGACGAACGGAGTGTCACCACCCCAGTCCTCGGAGGTCACGCCTTCGACGGCCAGCTCGTTGCGGATGCGATCGATATCGGCACCCGGCTTGTCGATCTTGTTCACCGCAACCACCAGCGGAACGCCAGCTGCCTTGGCATGCTGAACGGCTTCGCGGGTTTGCGGCATCACGCCGTCGTCCGCCGCCACCACCAGGATGACGATGTCGGTAGCCTTGGCACCACGGGCACGCATTGCGGTGAACGCAGCGTGGCCTGGGGTATCGAGGAAGGTGACCATGCCGCGGTCGGTTTCCACGTGGTAGGCACCGATGTGCTGGGTAATACCACCGGCTTCGCCAGCGGCAACCTTGGCACGACGGATGTAGTCGAGCAGCGAGGTCTTGCCGTGGTCAACGTGACCCATGACGGTAACGACCGGCGCACGCGATTCGACTTCACCTTCGAATTTCAGCGATTCGGCCAGGGAGTCTTCCAAGGCGGTATCGCTGACCAGGGTCACTTTGTGGCCCAGTTCTTCGGCGACCAGCTGAGCGGTTTCCTGGTCGAGCACCTGGTTGATGGTGACCGGGGTACCCAGCTTGAACATGAACTTGACCACTTCAGCGGCCTTGACCGACATCTGTTGGGCCAGTTCCGAGACGGTGATGGTCTCGCCGATGGTCACGTCACGGATGACTGGACCGGTCGGGTTCTGGAAGCCGTGCTGATTGCGCTTCTTCAGCTTGCTCTTGCCACCGCGGCCACGGCGTACGCCATCGCTCTCTTCATCGGTGGTGCGCGGTGCGGCACGAGGAGTCGGAGCCTTTTCCTTCTCCTTGACCTTGACCTTGATCGACACGCGCGGGGCCTCGCCACGACGCTCGCCACCACGACGGTCTTCGTCACGGGTGCGGCCTTCGTTGCGACGGGCTTCGTCCTTCTTGCGCTCGGCGGCACGGGCTGCGGCGTCTTCGGACGCCGGGGCATCGGCAACTACCGGGGCCGGGGCAGCGGCTGGCGCCGACTCTGGCTTGGCGGCAGGCGCAGGGGCTGCAGCAGCGGTATCGGCGGCCTGACGGCGAGCCTGCTCTTCGTTGCGCTGGCGAACTTCGGCCTCGACCTTCTCGCGAGCGGCATTTTCAGCCGCGCGGCGCTCATCCAGTTCACGCTTCTGCTCAGCCTGGATTTCTTCCGGGCTGCGCTGCACGAATACTTTCTTCTTGCGTACTTCTACGCTGATGCTCTTGCTACCGGCGACACGCAGGGTGCTGGTGGTTTTGCGCTGCAAGGTAATCTTGCGCGGTTCTTCCGCCTTGCTCTTGTGGCTGCTCTTCAAATGAGTCAGCAAGGTCTGCTTCTCATTGTCGGTCACTACCTGACCGGCGTCGGTGTGCGGCAGACCTGCCTCACGCATCTGCTGCAGCAGGCGCTCTACCGGTGCCTCGACCTCTTGGGCCAGTTCTTTCACCGTGACTTGCGTCATGCACTTCTCTCCTCAGGCCGCGCCTAATTACTCGAACCAGTGGGCTCGGGCGGCCATGATCAACTTGCCGGCACGCTCTTCGTCGATGCCGTCGATGTCGAGCAGATCGTCGATCGACTGCTCGGCCAGGTCTTCGCGGTTAACCACGCCGCGCACCGCCAGTTCCGCCGCCAGGTCCTTGTCCATGCCCTCGAGGGAGAGCAGGTCGTCAGCCGGATGGGCGTCTGCCAGTTTTTCTTCGGTAGCGATGGCCTTGGTCAACAAACGGTCCTTGGCTCGAGCGCGGAGCTCGTTGACGATATCTTCGTCAAAGCCATCGATGTTGAGCATTTCTTCCAACGGTACGTAGGCAATTTCTTCGAGGCTGGTGAAGCCTTCGTCGACCAGCACTTGGGCCAGCTCCTCGTCGACTTCCAGTTCATCGATGAAATTGCGCAGGATGTCACCGGTTTCGGCCTGCTGCTTGGCCTGGATGTCCTTCTCGGTCATCACGTTCAGGGTCCAGCCGGTCAGCTGACTGGCCAGGCGAACGTTCTGACCGCCACGACCAATGGCCTGGGCCAGGTTGTCCTCGGCAACGGCGATGTCCATGGCATGGGCATCTTCATCAACGATGATCGCCGCGACTTCAGCCGGCGACATGGCGTTGATGACAAACTGCGCCGGGTTATCGTCCCACAGGACGATATCCACACGCTCACCACCCAGCTCCCCGGATACGGCCTGGACGCGCGAACCACGCATGCCGATGCAGGCGCCTTGCGGGTCGATGCGCTTGTCCTTGGAGCGGACGGCGATCTTGGCTCGCGAACCCGGATCACGGGAGGCAGCCATGACTTCGATGAGGCCTTCGGCAATTTCCGGCACTTCGATGCGGAAAAGCTCGATCAGCATCTGTGGCGCGGTGCGCGACAGGATCAGCTGAGGGCCACGGTTCTCGGTGCGAATTTCCTTGAGCAGCGCACGCAGGCGCACGCCAACACGGAAGGTCTCACGCGGAATGATGTCTTCGCGGGCCAGCAGGGCCTCGGCGTTGTTGCCCAGGTCAACGATGACGTTGTCGCGGGTAACCTTTTTGACGGTGCCGGAGATGATCTCGCCAACGCGCTCGCGGTAGGCATCGACCACCTGGGCACGCTCGGCCTCACGGACCTTCTGCACGATGACCTGCTTGGCGGTCTGGGCGGCGATACGACCGAACTCGATGGACTCGATCTTCTCTTCGATTACGTCACCGACCTTGGCTTCAGGGTGGGTTTCGTGAATCTTGCTCAACCAGGTCTCGATCGCCGGATCATCAAGATCGGCTTCGTCGACCACGGTCCAGCGACGGAAGGTCTCGTAGCTACCGGTGTGGCGGTTGATTTCCACACGCAGGTCGACTTCGTCTTCAAAACGTTTTTTGGTTGCAGTGGCCAGTGCCACTTCCAGCGCTTCGAAAATGACGCCGGGCGGTACACCTTTTTCGTTGGATACCGATTCAACAACCAGCAGTACTTCTTTGCTCATCGTACGCCTCGCCTTGCGCAAGCCATTGGGCCCGGATAGTCCGCCGGGCCCGGCACGTCTCAGTCAAAACTGGGAATAATATTGGCCTTGTCGATCGAGTCGATCGGCAACAGGAACTCTTGATTGTCCACCTGGACCACCACATCCTGCTCCTCCACACCGCGGAGAAGGCCCTGGAAGTTACGACGACCCTCGAAGGGTGAGCGCAGCTTGATCTTCACTTGTTCGCCGGCATGCGAGGCAAACTGTTCCAGAGTGAACAGTGGGCGATCCATGCCTGGAGAAGACACCTCGAGGGTGTATTCGCTGCTGATCGGATCTTCCACATCGAGAATTGCGCTGGCCTGACGGCTGACCGCTTCGCAGTCGTCCACCAGGATGCCGCCTTCCTTGTCGATGTAGATGCGCAGTACCGAATGCTTACCCTGGGAAACGTATTCGATCCCCCAGCATTGATAGCCCAGACCCTCGACAACCGGGGCCAACAAGGCCTGCAACTGTTCTAGCTTGCTCGACACCTGAACCCCCTCGTGCATGCTGTGCAAATAAAAAATGGGCGAAGCGCCCATCCCTGAAAGCGCCGTTGGACAACGACGCCGAAAACTGTTCGGTTAGCAAAAAGCCCCTGAAAAGGGGCTCCGCTGAAGCTGGTTGCGGGGGCTGGATTTGAACCAACGACCTTCGGGTTATGAGCCCGACGAGCTACCAAGCTGCTCCACCCCGCGACAAAGCTGGGGCGAAAGTATAAGACCGAACCCTCCTGAGGGTCAAATCCGAACCTTCACCTGCAAGAAAGCCCGCTAAAGCGGGCTCTCAAGCTTTAATTGGTACCGAGAAGGGGACTCGAACCCCTACACCCTATGGGCACAACCACCTCAAGGTTGCGTGTCTACCAATTCCACCACCTCGGCAATACTACTACTTGAAAACCGTTACTTCTGCTCTTGTGCTGGAGGAGGTACATCACCCGTATTAGGAGTGGTTTCGCTCTTCTGCTGCTGGAGCACCGGTACATCATCATTAACTGCCGGTTTCTGCGGCTCTTTCACTTCTAGCACTGCTGGATCTGGAAGACCTGCTTGGCTAAGCTGGTGAGCTTGTTGCTTCGCGAAGTATCCTAACCCAAGTGCTGTCAAAAAGAAAGTGGCAGCGAGTATAGCAGTTAATTTACTCAGGAACGTTGCAGAGCCCTGGCTCCCGAACACGGTATTTGAAGCACCCGCGCCGAAAGATGCACCTGCTTCCGCACCTTTACCCTGTTGCAACAGAACCAGCACTACAAGCGACAGCGCTGCCAACAGATGAAAAACAACGATGACTGTTTCCAGCATTTGTTCAGTTTCCTGCGGCGCGACAAATTGCACCGAATTCGTCTGCGTTCAGGGAAGCTCCACCAATGAGCCCCCCATCGATATCCGGCATGCCGAACAGTTCGGCCGCATTGGCCGCCTTCACGCTGCCGCCGTAGAGCAACTGCACCTTCGCAGCCACTTCAGCATCTTCTGCCGCCAGCTGGCCGCGGATGGCTGCATGCACATCCTGGGCCTGCTGTGGCGTGGCCGTAAGGCCAGTGCCAATGGCCCATACAGGCTCATAGGCAATTACTGCATTGGCAAAAGCCTTAACACCGAATGCCTCGATGATACTGCTTAGTTGACGCCCGACAACTTCGAGCGTTTTGCCGGCCTCGCGCTCTTCAAGGGTTTCCCCGATGCAAAGCACTGGCTTCAAACCTTTGGCTTGGGCCGCTGCAAACTTGCGATTGAGCACTTCGTCGGTTTCACCAATGATCTGGCGACGCTCCGAATGACCAATCAACACCAACTTGCAGCCTGCTTCAACCAGCTGTTCCGGAGCAACTTCTCCGGTCAGCGCACCCTGTTCGGGTTGTACTGCAGAATTCTGTGCGCCGACAGTAATTTCCTTGCCTGCCAGGCCATCGATCACTTGATTGATGAACAAGGCCGGTGGAAACACCGCGACTTCCACTCCGCTCGGCAAGGCCAGATTTCTCAAGCCTTCGGTCAGCTCAGCGACGCTAGCGCGGGTACCGTGCATCTTCCAGTTACCAGCTACCATAGGGCGACGCATGCTTTACCTCGTCGGTCAAAGTGGGCGCAGATAGTACCCAACCCTATCTGCGCTGGCAAGCGCCTTCAGACACAAACTTCGCCAACCAGTTTGGCCAACGCTTCTGCGTGCGCACGCACCTGGCTTTCGTCCTCGCCCTCGACCATCACCCGCACCAACGGCTCGGTACCGGATTTGCGCAGCAGCACACGGCCGCGGCCCGCCAAGGCCTCGGTCACCTTGGCACTGGCTTCCTTGACCGCCGGGTGCTCCAGCGGGTCGACCTTGCTGGCGCCATAGCGCACATTGATCAGCACCTGCGGGCACTTGCGCAGGGCCTGACGAGCCTGGGCCAGGGTTTCGCCACGACGTTTGAGTGCCATCAGCACCTGCAGCGCAGCGATTATCGCGTCACCAGTGGTGGTGTGATTGCAGCAAACGACGTGACCGGAGTTTTCACCACCGACCAGCCACTCACGCTCCAGCAGCTCGGCCATGACGTAACGGTCACCGACCTTGGCCCGCACGAACGGGATATCCAGCTCCTTCAGCGCAAGCTCCAGGCCCAGGTTGCTCATCAGCGTGCCCACTACCCCGCCCTGCAGCTTGCCCCGCTCCTGCATGTCGCGGGCGATGATGAACAGCAGTTCGTCACCATCGACGATGGCGCCGGTGTGGTCGACCATCAGCACGCGGTCGCCATCACCGTCGAAGGCGATGCCCAGGTCGGCATGACCGACCAGCACGGCAGCCTGCAGCGATTCGATGTGAGTCGAGCCACAGCCTTCGTTGATGTTCAGGCCGTCGGGCTGTGCATGCAGCACGGTCACGTCGGCACCCAGCTCGCGGAACACGCTTGGCGCGACCTTGTAGGTGGCGCCATGGGCGCAATCGACCACCAGCTTGAGGCCGTCGAAACTGGTGCTGCTCGGCACGCTGCTCTTGCAGAACTCGATGTAGCGGCCGGCGGCATCGTTGATGCGCGAAACCTTGCCCAGCTTGCCCGACTCGACAACGGTCATCGGCTGGTCGAGCAATTCCTCGATCATCAGCTCGACTTCGTCCGGCAGCTTGGTCCCCTGGCCCGAGAAGAACTTGATGCCGTTGTCATCGTGCGGGTTGTGCGAGGCGCTGATGACGATGCCGGCTTCGGCGTGGAAGGTACGCGTCAGGTAGGCGATGGCCGGCGTAGGCATCGGCCCGAGCAGCATCACGTCGGCACCTGCCGCGGACAGGCCGGCTTCGAGTGCGGACTCGAACATGTAGCCGGAAATACGCGTGTCCTTGCCAACCAGCACCCGGCAGTGGCCTTGCTTGCGGAAGGCCATGCCGGCCGCCCAACCAAGCTTCAGCATGAAGTCAGGCGTGATCGGGTATTCGCCGACACGGCCACGAATGCCGTCGGTACCAAAGTATTTTCTGCTCATAGGGACTCCAATGTTCTTATTCGGCGTTTTGCACCGCAGCGATCATGCGCACCACATCAACGGTTTCGGCCACGTCATGGACACGAAGGATGCTCGCCCCCTTGGTCATGGCCAACGCCGCCAGCGCGAGGCTGCCGTACAACCGCTCGCCGACCGGACGTTCCAGCGTCAGGCCGATCATGCTCTTGCGTGAAACACCCACCAGCAGCGGGCGCCCAAGGCGATAGAGCGCTTCCATATGCTTGAACAGGCTCAGGTTGTGCGCCAGTGTCTTGGCGAAACCGAAGCCCGGATCAAGGATGATTCTGTTTGCGTCGATGCCCGCCGCAGCGCAGGCGGCCATTCGCTGCTCAAGGTAACGCGTAACGTCGGCGGTCACATCTTCGTAATGTGGGTCGTCCTGCATGTTACCCGGCTCGCCGCGCATGTGCATGAGGCATACCGGCAGGCCGGTATCCGCGGCAGCGTCCAGGGCGCCATCGCGCTCCAGGGCTCGCACGTCGTTGATCAGCCCGGCACCGAGGCGCGCCGATTCACGCATGACCGCCGGGGTGGAGGTATCGACCGAGATGACCACATCGAGGCGGCTGTTGATCGCCTCGACCATGGGGGCTACCCGCTCCAGCTCCTCGGTCACCGATACCGCGCGCGCGCCCGGACGCGTGGACTCGCCGCCGATATCGATCAGCGTGGCGCCTGCGGCAACCATCGCTTCGGCATGACGCAACGCCTCGTCGCGCTGGTTGAAGCGCCCGCCATCGGAGAAGGAATCAGGGGTGATATTGAGAATACCCATGACATGGGTACGCGACAAATCAAGAACCCGGTTGCCGCAAGGCAACCGGGTCGGGTACTGCGCTGAGCTCATAGATGCCCTTAGTGTTGAGCCGCTGGACCGCCGATCGGCGATTCCGGGCGATCACCCTGGGCTGCAGGCTTGCCCGAAGCCGAGTCATCATCCCAGTCGCGCGGTTCGCGGGGGGTACGGCCGGCCATGATATCGTCAATCTGCTCGGCGTCGATGGTCTCGTACTTCATCAGCGCTTCGGCCATGGCATCGAGCTTGTCACGGTTGTCGGTGAGCAACTGCTTGGCCGTGGCGTAGCACTGGTCGATGATACTGCGCACTTCCGAGTCGATCAGCTTGGCGGTTTCGCCGGAAACGCTGGCGTGCTGGCTGGCAGCACTGCGACCCAGGAACACCTCGCCTTCTTCCTCGGCGTACATCAGCGGGCCGAGTTTTTCGGAAAGGCCCCACTTGGTCACCATGTTTCGGGCGATCTGGCTGGCACGCATGATGTCGTTGGACGCGCCGGTAGTGACACCGTCGAAGCCCAGGGTCATTTCTTCGGCAATACGGCCGCCGTACAGCGAGCAGATCTGGCTGATCAGTGCGCGCTTGGACAGGCTGTAGCGGTCTTCTTCCGGCAGGAACATGGTCACGCCCAGGGCACGACCGCGCGGAATGATCGAAACCTTGTAGACCGGATCGTGCTCAGGCACCAGGCGACCGACAATGGCGTGGCCAGCCTCATGGTAAGCGGTGTTCTGCTTTTCTTTCTCGGACATGACCATGGTCTTGCGCTCGGCGCCCATCATGATCTTGTCCTTGGCCAGCTCGAACTCTTTCATTTCGACTAGGCGCTTGTTGGCGCGCGCGGCAAACAGCGAGGCCTCGTTGACCAGGTTGGCCAGGTCCGCACCGGAGAAGCCAGGGGTACCACGGGCAATGACCGCCGGGTTGACGTTCTCGCCGACCGGCACCTTGCGCATGTGCACCTTGAGGATCTGCTCACGACCACGAATATCCGGCAGGCCAACCACCACCTGGCGGTCGAAGCGGCCGGGGCGCAACAGAGCCGGGTCGAGCACGTCCGGACGGTTGGTAGCGGCGATGACGATGATGCCATCGTTCATTTCGAAGCCGTCCATCTCCACCAGCAACTGGTTGAGGGTTTGCTCACGCTCGTCGTGACCGCCACCCATGCCGGCGCCACGGTGGCGACCAACGGCGTCGATCTCGTCGATGAAGATGATGCACGGGGCGTGCTTCTTGGCCTGCTCGAACATGTCGCGCACACGGCTGGCACCGACACCGACGAACATTTCCACGAAGTCCGAACCGGAAATGGTGAAGAACGGCACCTTCGCCTCGCCGGCGATGGCCTTGGCAAGCAACGTCTTACCGGTACCGGGCGGGCCGACCATCAGCACGCCACGCGGGATACGGCCGCCCAGGCGCTGGAACTTGCCCGGGTCGCGCAGGAACTCGACCAGCTCGCCGACCTCTTCCTTGGCTTCGTCGCAACCTGCAACGTCGGCCAGAGTGGTCTTGACCTGGTCTTCGGACAGCAGGCGCGCCTTGCTCTTGCCGAAGCTCATCGGCCCGCCCTTGCCGCCCGCGCCGCCCTGCATCTGGCGCATGAAGAACATGAACACGGCGATGATCACCAGGATCGGGAAGCTCGCCACCAGCAGCTGGGTCCAGATGCTCTGCTGCTCAGGCTGCTTGCCTTCGACGATGACGTGGTTGTCTACCAGGTCGCCGATCAGGCCGTTGTCGGTAATGGCCGGGCGAACGGTCTTGAAATTGTCGCCGTCGGCGCGCTTGCCGGTAATGATGTAGCCGTCGACGGTCACACGCTCGACCTTGCCATCCTTGACCTGCTGGATGAAGTCGGAATAGTTGAGGGTCTGCGGCTCGTTAGGGCTGGAGAAGTTGTTCATCACTGTCACCAGGACAGCTGCGATGATCAACCACAGGATCAGATTCTTTGCCATGTCGTTCAATTCGCTACCCTCTGAGGTCGGCGCACGACGCAGCCGTTCCTCGCATGATATTCATCGCCCTAACTTACTACATTACCTACGCAGCCGCAGGCACCGTCTGTAACCCTTTGTGAAAGCTAGACTACACGAAGTTCGGACGATCCTGACGCAGCGGCCGATTGGAAATAACTATCGGCCACCACGCTTAACGCCTTTCATGCCCCTTTGAAACCCCTGCCCAGCAGGTACTGCTCGCGGGAACGGTCACGCGACGACGACGGCTTGCGCATCTGTACCTTGTCGAACTTGCTGCGCACGTCTTTGAGGTACACGTCAAAACCTTCGCCCTGGAAAATCTTGATCAGGAAATCGCCGCCGGGCTTCAGCACGCGGGTTGCCAGATCGAGGGCCAGCTCGCAGAGGAACATGGCACGCGGCATGTCCACCGCAGGCGTACCACTCATATTGGGGGCCATGTCGGAAATCACAAGGTCCACGTGCGAATCGCCGACGGCCTCGAGAATGCGCTGCAGCACTTCATCGTGGGTGAAATCGCCCTGGATGAAGGTCACATCAGGGATCGAGTCCATCTCCAGGATGTCGGACGCGATCAGGCGGCCCTGGCCACCAATCAGACGACTGGTCACCTGCGACCAGCCACCAGGAGCCGCGCCGAGGTCGATCACGCTCATGCCTGGGCGGATCAGCCGGTCCTTTTCCTGGATCTCCAGCAATTTGTAGCTCGCACGCGAGCGGTAGCCATCCTTTTGTGCCTGTTTCACAAAAGGATCGTTGAAATGCTCTCGCAGCCAGTT
This sequence comes from Pseudomonas sp. B5(2017), assembly GCF_002112825.1. Taxonomy (NCBI): domain Bacteria; kingdom Pseudomonadati; phylum Pseudomonadota; class Gammaproteobacteria; order Pseudomonadales; family Pseudomonadaceae; genus Pseudomonas; species Pseudomonas sp. B5(2017). Next base: position 455,593 of record NZ_NEIR01000002.1, on the reverse strand, counting down.
TGCGCTGCTTTTGGAACGTTGTACCACGGGGCACCTCGATGATATGCGTCGTGATTGACTGGGCGGAGCCGGTGGCCCTCGGGTAAAATGCCGGTCAATTTTACAGAATCAGACGGAAAGGGTCAGATTATGCCGCTCAATAACGAGCAGAAGAAGCAATACAAGTCCATTGGTCATGACCTGAAGCCGGTCCTGATCGTTGCTGGCAACGGTTTGAATGAAGGCGTCATCGCCGAACTGGAGCGCGCCCTGGTCGACCATGAGCTGATCAAGGTCGAAATTCGCTCGGAAGACCGCGAAGAGCGGGCCGAGACCATTGCCGAACTGTGCAAGGCCGGCCGTGCCGAGCTGGTGCAGACCATTGGCAAGAAAGCCCTGATCTACCGCAAGAACCCACAGCCGAACAAGCAGCTGTCCAACATCCACCGTTACAAGTAACGGCTGGACGCCCGGATCGGCGGGCTACCTGTAGGAGCGGCCTTGTGTCGCGATGGGCTGCGAAGCAGCCCCCTGCAGTATCTGCGGCAAAGCTGATATCCGGGGGCTGCTTCGCAGCCCATCGCGACACAAGGCCGCTCCTACAAGGACCGCGACAACCCAGGCTAGCGGCGCACCTTGACCGGAACCGGCTGGGCCACCAGCACGATGCCGGAAAAGCCCAGCACCAGGAAACAGAGCAGCTGCCAGCGCTCGCCAACGGAAATACCGTAGCGCAAGGTGTAATACCCCACGCAGGCACCGAAGCCGAGCAACAGCATCTGGCCACGGAACTGCTGCCACCAGGCCGACAGGCCGTCCACCCTTGCCAGCACCGCCAGCTGGGTCAACAAGCCAAGCAGCGCCACACCGATCAACCAGCGGTCGATCTGCCCGGCGATATCCTGCACCAGCAGCGGCGCCAGGCCACTGACCTTGAGCGCGGGCACCAGCCCCACGTGAAACACCCACAAGCCACCAACCCAGAAAACCTGGGCCAGCTGCCAGAGGATCCCCTCGAGGGATGGCGCCCGCAGGCGCCGGTCAGATGTGCTTGACTTCGACAATCTCGTACTCGACCGTCCCGCTAGGCGTCTTGACGACGACAGTATCACCTTCTTCCTTGCCGATGATGGCACGGGCAATCGGCGCACCGCTCGAGAGTTTGCCCTGCTTCACGTCAGCTTCATCCTCGCCGACGATCTGGTAGGTCACCTCTTCATCGGTTTCGGTGTTGGCCAGTACCACGGTAGTACCGAAAATCACCTTGCCGGTGTGGGGGATGGTGGTCACATCGATCACGACCGAGTTCTGCAGACGGCCTTCGATATCGCGGATACGCGCCTCGACCATGCCCTGCTCTTCACGGGCAGCATGGTATTCGGCGTTTTCCTTGAGGTCGCCCAGTTCGCGCGCTTCGCCGATGGCCTGGCTCAGGCGCGGGCGCTCGGTCTTGCTCAGGAACAGGTGCTCCTCTTCCAGGGCGCGAGCGCCCTGGACGGTCATCGGGTACTTGGTAATGCTCATGCTTTCAGTCCTGCATGCAGATCCTGCAGGCGACGAACGGTCTTTTCCGGACCGAATTTCAGCGCCTCGCAGATGGCTTCACCGGCCGCAATGGTAGTGGTGCAGTAAATCTTGTGCTGCAGCGCATTGCGACGAATCGAGTAGGAATCGGCGATCGACTGGCGGCCTTCGGTGGTGTTGATGATCAGCGACACTTCGTCGTTCTTGATCATGTCGACCACGTGCGGACGACCTTCGGTCACCTTGTTCACACGGCGCACTTTCAGGCCAGCCGCTTCGATAACCTTGGCAGTGCCGGCAGTTGCAACCACTTCGAAGCCCAGGGCGATCAGGTCGCGGGCAACGCCAGCCACTTGCGGCTTGTCGTCGTCACGCACGCTGATGAAGGCGGTACCGCCAGTCGGCAGCACTTCGCTGGCCCCCATCTGGGCCTTGGCGAAGGCTTCACCGAAGCTGTCACCGACACCCATGACTTCACCGGTCGATTTCATCTCAGGGCCGAGGATCGGGTCAACCCCCGGGAACTTGGCGAACGGGAAGACGGCTTCCTTGACGCTGTAGAAGTTCGGGATGATTTCCTGGGTGAAGCCCAGCTCTTTGAGGGTTTTGCCGGCCATGACGCGGGCTGCGATCATCGCCAGGGAGGTGCCGATGCACTTGGAGACGAACGGCACGGTACGCGAAGCACGCGGGTTGACTTCGATCACGTAGATCTTGTCGCCCTGCAGGGCCAGCTGCACGTTCATCAGGCCGACCACGCCCAGCTCCAGGGCCATTTTCTTGACCTGTACGCGGACTTCGTCCTGCACTTCCTTGCTCAGCGAGTAAGGTGGCAGCGAGCACGCCGAGTCACCGGAGTGAACGCCGGCCTGCTCGATGTGCTGCATGATCGCGCCGATCACCACGTCGGTGCCGTCGCACACCGCATCCACATCCATCTCGATGGCGCAGTTGAGGAAGTGGTCGAGCAGTACCGGGCTGTCGTTGGACACCTGTACGGCTTCACGCAGGTAGCGCTTGAGCTCGTCCAGTTCGTAGACGATTTCCATGGCACGGCCGCCCAGCACGTAGGACGGGCGCACTACCAGCGGGTAGCCGATGCCGCCAGCGGCGCTGATGGCTTCTTCTTCGCTGCGCACGGTGGCGTTTGGCGGCTGCAGCAGGTTCAGGCGCTGAACCATCTGCTGGAAGCGCTCGCGGTCTTCGGCGCGGTCGATGGCATCCGGGCTGGTACCGATGATCGGTACGCCGGCTTCTTCCAGGGCGCGGGCCAGTTTCAGCGGGGTCTGGCCGCCGTAGTGGACGATCACACCTTTCGGCTTCTCGACGCGGCACACTTCCAGCACGTCTTCCAGGGTCAGCGGCTCGAAGTACAGACGGTCGGAGGTGTCGTAGTCGGTGGAGACGGTTTCCGGGTTGCAGTTGACCATGATGGTCTCGTAACCGTCTTCACGCAGCGCCAGTGCGGCGTGTACGCAGCAGTAGTCGAACTCGATACCCTGGCCGATACGGTTAGGGCCGCCACCCAGGATCATGATCTTGTCGCGGGTCGACGGGTTGGCCTCGCACTCTTCCTCGTAGGTGGAGTACAGGTAGGCGGTGTCGGTGGCGAACTCGGCAGCGCAGGTGTCGACGCGCTTGTACACCGGGAACACTTCCAGCTTGTGGCGGTGACGGCGCAGGTTCTTGTCGGTGATACCCAGCAGCTTGGCCAGGCGCTGGTCGGAGAAGCCCTTGCGCTTGAGGCGCAGCATGTAGTCCTTGTCGATCGACGACAGGGCCAGGGTCTTGACCTTCTCTTCTTCCTTGATCAGGTCTTCCATCTGCACCAGGAACCACATATCGATGCCGGTCAGGTCGAAGATCTGCTCGCAGGTCATGCCGGCACGCATGGCGTCGGCCACGTACCAGATACGCTCGGCGCCCGGTACGGTCAGCTCGCGCTTGAGGATGCTGCTGGCTTCAGGGTTGGCCAGGTCGACTTTCGGGTCGAGGCCGCAGGCGCCGACTTCCAGGCCGCGCAGGGCTTTCTGCAGGGACTCCTGGAAGGTACGGCCGATGGCCATGACTTCACCCACGGACTTCATCTGGGTGGTCAGGCGGGCGTCGGCTTTCGGGAATTTCTCGAAGGCGAAACGCGGCAGCTTGGTGACGACATAGTCGATCGACGGTTCGAAGGACGCCGGGGTGCGGCCGCCGGTGATGTCGTTCTGCAGTTCGTCGAGGGTGTAGCCAACAGCCAGCTTGGCAGCGATCTTGGCGATCGGGAAGCCGGTGGCCTTGGAGGCCAGCGCCGAGGAACGCGAAACGCGCGGGTTCATCTCGATCACGACCATGCGGCCAGTGTTCGGGCAGATACCGAACTGCACGTTGGAACCGCCGGTTTCCACACCGATTTCACGCAGCACCGCCAGCGAGGCGTTGCGCATGATCTGGTATTCCTTGTCGGTCAGGGTCTGTGCCGGGGCAACGGTGATCGAGTCACCGGTGTGCACGCCCATCGGGTCGAAGTTCTCGATCGAGCAGACGATGATGCAGTTGTCCTTCTTGTCGCGGACCACCTCCATCTCGTATTCCTTCCAACCGATCAGCGATTCGTCGATCAGCAGTTCCTTGGTCGGCGACAGGTCCAGGCCACGGGCGCAGATTTCTTCGAATTCTTCACGGTTGTAGGCGATACCACCACCGGTGCCGCCCATGGTGAACGACGGACGGATGATGCACGGGAAGCCCAGGCGCTCGAGGACGGCGTTGGCTTCTTCCATGCTGTGGGCGATACCGGAGCGCGGGCACTCCAGGCCGATGTCCTTCATCGCCTTGTCGAAGCGCGAGCGGTCTTCGGCCTTGTCGATGGTGTCGGCGTTGGCACCGATCATTTCCACGCCGAACTTTTCCAGAACGCCGTGGCGCTCCAGGTCCAGGGCGCAGTTCAGTGCAGTCTGGCCACCCATGGTCGGCAGCAGTGCGTCCGGGCGCTCTTTCTCGATGATCTTGGCCACCGACTGCCACTTGATCGGCTCGATGTAGGTGGCGTCGGCCATGGCCGGGTCGGTCATGATGGTGGCCGGGTTGGAGTTCACCAGGATGACGCGGAAACCTTCCTCGCGCAGGGCCTTACAAGCCTGGGCGCCGGAGTAGTCGAATTCGCAGGCCTGGCCGATCACGATCGGGCCAGCGCCGAGAATCAGGATGCTTTTGATGTCTGTACGTTTTGGCATGGTTGTCACTCAAATCCGGGGTCAGTCGGCAAGCCGCTTTGAACAATCTGGGTCAGGCGCTTCCGGGCGCGGCGCAAGCCGGCCCGGGGCCTTGAAGCAGGATGCTCAGCGGCGCTTGGCCATGGCATCGATGAAACGATCGAACAGTGGCGCGACGTCGGTCGGGCCTGGGCTCGCTTCAGGGTGGCCCTGGAAGCTGAACGCGCTCTTGTCGGTACGCTCGATACCCTGCAGGGTGCCGTCGAACAGCGACTTGTGGATGGCGCGGACGTTGCCCGGCAGGGTGGCCTCGTCAACGGCAAAGCCGTGGTTCTGGCTGGTGATCATGACCACACCGGTGTCCAGGTCCTGGACCGGGTGGTTGGCACCGTGGTGGCCGTGGCCCATTTTCACGGTCTTGGCGCCAGAAGCCAGGGCCAGCAGCTGGTGGCCCAGGCAGATGCCGAATACCGGAATCTCGGTCTCGAGGATGTCCTTGATCGCCTGGATGGCGTAGTCGCACGGCTCGGGGTCGCCAGGGCCGTTGGACAGGAACACGCCGTCCGGGTTGAGTGCCAGCACTTCGCTGGCCGGGGTCTGGGCCGGCACCACGGTCACGCGGCAGCCACGGGCAACCAGCATGCGCAGGATGTTCAACTTGACGCCGTAGTCGAAGGCGACCACGTGGTATGGCAGGTCAGCGGCTTCGATGGTCGGGTGGCTGTCGGTCTTCAGTTCCCACACGCTGGAGCGCCACTCGTAGCGTTCCTTGGTGGAAACGACCTTGGCCAGGTCCATGCCCTTCAGGCCCGGGAAGGCGCGGGCAGCGGCGATGGCGGCTTCTTCGCTGATGTTGTCACCGGCGAGGATGCAACCGTTCTGAGCGCCCTTTTCACGCAGGATTCGGGTCAGGCGACGGGTGTCGATGCCGGCGATGGCGACGACGTTGTTGGCCTTGAGGTACTCAGGCAGCGACTGGGTGTTACGCCAGTTGCTGGCCAGCAGCGGCAGGTCACGAATGACCAGGCCAGCGGACCAGACGCGGTTCGACTCGGCGTCTTCCGGGGTAGTACCGGTGTTGCCGATGTGCGGGTAGGTCAGGGTAACGATTTGCTGCGCGTAGGAAGGGTCTGTAAGGATTTCCTGGTAGCCGGTCATAGCGGTGTTGAATACCACCTCACCAACGGTCTGACCGTCGGCACCGATAGCTTCACCGCGGAAAATACTGCCGTCGGCAAGGGCGAGTATGGCTGGCTTTGTCAAGAAGACCTCCCGTAAATCAAGCATGAAAGGGCGATCGCAGGTTGCAAAAAAGCGGAGTGACGTATGGACACGTCACCCCGCTTTCATGTGCTGAATTCAATTCGCTGCGCGCTTTTAGTGGACACACTAAAGCTGTAGCTTACAGAAAAGTGCCTTTTCGGTCTACCGCGGATGTGTCTCTAAAACACATCAATGCGACAGGCTGACATCGGCGCCGGCTTCTTCGCGGGCAAACCCGCTCCCACAGGTACAGCGTTGCCCTCAGGCATGGCGCTATCCCTGTGGGAGCGGGCAAGCCCGCGAAGAAGCCAACCCCACTCCAACTGCTTAACGCAGCTCGAGCACATCCTGCATGTCATACAGGCCAGGCACACGCCCGTCCAGCCACAGCGCCGCACGCACGGCGCCCTTGGCGAAGGTCATGCGGCTGGAAGCCTTGTGGGTAATCTCGACGCGCTCGCCTTCAGCGGCGAACAGCACGGTATGGTCACCCACCACATCACCGGCACGCACGGTGGCGAAGCCGATGGTCTTACGCTCACGTGCACCGGTCTGCCCTTCACGGCCATACACGGCCACTTCCTGCAGGTTGCGACCCAGCGCCTGGGCAACCACTTCACCCATGCGCAGCGCGGTGCCCGACGGCGCATCGACCTTGTGCCGGTGGTGCGCTTCGAGGATTTCGATATCCACATCGTCACCCAGCACGCGCGCCGCGGTATCCAGCAGCTTCAGGCACAGGTTGACGCCGACACTGAAGTTGGCGGCGAAGACGATAGGGATTTCCTTGCCGGCTTCGGCCAGCTGCTGCTTCTCTTCAGGAGTGAAGCCAGTGGTGCCGATGACCATGGCCTTGCCCGCCTTGCGGCAGAACGCCAGGTTCTTCAGGGTTACCGAAGGGTGGGTGAAGTCGATCAGCACGTCGAACTCATCGACCACCTTGCTCAGGTCGTCGGAAATCGGCACACCAATACGGCCCAGGGCCGCCAGCTCACCAGCATCAGCCCCCACCAGCGAGCTGTCCGGACGGTCGATCGCCGCCGTCAGGCCCGCCTGGGGAGCCTGCTGCTGCACGGCTTCGACGAGGGTCTTGCCCATCCGCCCTGCCGCGCCCATCACTGCAATACGTCGCATAGCCATTTCCTTGTCAGAGATCGCCGAAGAAGCGCTTCACGCCATCGAACCAGCCACTGGCCTTGGGCGAGTGGGAGCTATCGCCTTCCAGCGAATCACGCAGCTCTTCGAGCAACTCGCGCTGGCGGCGGCTGAGGTTGACCGGGGTTTCCACCGCCACGCGGCACAGCAGGTCACCCGCACCACCACCGCGCACCGGGGCAACACCCTTGCCGCGCAGGCGGAACTGCTTGCCGGTCTGGGTACCTTCCGGAATCTTCAGCTTCACCCGACCATCGAGGGTTGGCACTTCCAGCTCGCCACCCAGGGCGGCATCGGTGTAGCTGATCGGCACTTCGCAGTACAGGTGCTTGCCATCACGCTGGAAGATCTCGTGCTCACGCACGTTGATCACCACATACAGGTCGCCAGTCGGGCCTCCATGGGTACCGGCCTCGCCCTCGCCCGACAGGCGGATGCGGTCGCCGGTATCGACACCTGCCGGCACCTTGACCGACAGCGTCTTGTATTCCTCGACACGGCCTTCGCCGTGGCACGAGGTGCAGGGGTCGGTAATGATCTTGCCCTGGCCATGACAGCGCGGGCAGGTCTGCTGTACCGAGAAGAAGCCCTGCTGCATGCGCACCTGGCCGATACCGCCACAAGTCGGGCAGGTGGACGGGGTCGAGCCCTTCTTGGCACCGGAGCCGTCGCAAGGCTGGCAGTTGACCAGGGTGGGCACGCGGATGCTGACCGTGGTGCCACGTACCGCTTCTTCCAGGTTCAGTTCCAGGGTGTAGCGCAGGTCGCTGCCGCGCTGGGCGCCGCCACGCGAGCCACCGCGGCCGCCACCGAAGAAGTCGCTGAACACATCGCCGAAGATGTCGGAGAAGTTGGCACCGCCGAAACCGGCGCCACCGCCACCCATGCTCGGGTCTACACCCGCATGGCCGTATTGGTCGAAGGCCGCACGCTTGCTGGCGTCAGACAGCACTTCGTAGGCCTCGTTGGCCTCCTTGAACTTGTCTTCCGACTCTTTGTCGCCGGGGTTTCGGTCCGGGTGGTACTTCATCGCCAGGCGGCGGTAAGCCTTCTTGAGGTCAGCTTCGCTGGCGCCGCGCTCGACACCCAGTACCTCATAATAATCACGCTTGGACATAGGTCATTTGCACCTTGTTGGGCGTCTGGCATCTGCGCCGCGCCATCAGCACCTGCCTTTTGCCCACCAGGGCCACTGACAGATGCTGTAAAAATTCTCGAATTCCAGATACGCCAACGCGGGAGCAAGCCCCCGCGCGGCGACACCCTACCAGCTCACCGCCAAACGGCGGTGAACCGGCCGACAACATGCAGGGATTACTGCTTGTTGTTGTCTTTCACTTCTTCGAACTCAGCGTCAACCACGTCATCGTGCTTGGCTTCCGGCTCGGCCTGCTGTGCGCCGCCCTGTGGCTGTTCGGCCGACTGCTCGGCGTACATCTTCTGGGCAACCGGTGCCGATACCTTGGACAGCTCTTCGACCTTGGCGTCGATGGCTGCCTTGTCGTCGCCTTTGACAGCGGCTTCCAGGGCAACAACGGCAGCCTCGATGGCGGTTTTCTCTTCAGCGGTAACCTTGTCACCAGCGTCAGCGACCATCTTGCGGGTCGAGTGAACCAGCGCATCACCCTGGTTACGGGCAGCGGCCAACTCTTCGAACTTGCGGTCTTCCTCGGCGTTGGCCTCAGCGTCACGCACCATGCGCTCGATCTCTTCGTCCGACAGGCCGGAGTTGGCCTTGATCACGATCGACTGCGACTTGCCGGTGGCCTTGTCCTTGGCGCTGACGTGCAGGATGCCGTTGGCGTCGATGTCGAAGGTTACTTCGATCTGCGGCACGCCACGCGGAGCCGGCGGAATGTCAGCCAGGTCGAACTTGCCCAGCGACTTGTTCTGTGCAGCCTGCTTGCGCTCACCCTGCAGCACGTGAATGGTCACGGCACCCTGGTTGTCGTCGGCAGTCGAGAACACCTGCGACTTCTTGGTCGGGATGGTGGTGTTCTTCTCGATCAGCGAAGTCATCACGCCACCCATGGTTTCGATACCCAGGGTCAGCGGGCTGACGTCCAGCAGCAGTACGTCTTTCACGTCACCGGCCAGCACGGCGCCCTGGATGGCAGCACCCATGGCCACGGCTTCGTCCGGGTTGACGTCCTTGCGCGCTTCCTTGCCGAAGAAGTCGGCAACGGCTTTCTGCACCAGCGGCATGCGGGTCTGACCGCCGACCAGGATCACGTCGTCGATCTTGCTGGCATCGATGCCAGCGTCTTTCAGAGCGATGCGGCAAGGCTCGATGGTACGGGCAACCAGGTCTTCGACCAGAGATTCCAGCTTGGCGCGGGAAATCTTCACGTTCAGGTGCTTCGGACCGGTAGCGTCTGCAGTGATGTACGGCAGGTTCACGTCGGTCGACTGAGCGGAGGACAGTTCGATCTTGGCCTTTTCAGCGGCTTCTTTCAGACGCTGCAGCGCGAGCGGATCGTTCTTCAGGTCCATGCCGGACTCTTTCTTGAACTCGTCGACGAGGTAGTCGATCAGGCGCATGTCGAAGTCTTCGCCACCCAGGAAGGTGTCGCCGTTGGTAGCCAGTACTTCGAACTGGTGCTCACCATCGACTTCGGCGATTTCGATGACCGAAACGTCGAAGGTACCGCCACCCAGGTCATAAACGATGACGGTGTGGTCGCCCTTGGCCTTGTCCATGCCGTAAGCCAGCGCAGCGGCAGTCGGCTCGTTGATGATGCGTTTTACGTCCAGGCCAGCGATGCGACCGGCATCCTTGGTGGCCTGACGCTGGCTGTCGTTGAAGTAGGCCGGAACGGTGATGACCGCTTCGGTAACTGGCTCGCCAAGGTAGTCTTCGGCGGTTTTCTTCATTTTCTTCAGGACTTCGGCGCTGATCTGCGGCGGAGCCATGTCCTTGCCGCTGGCTTGTACCCAGGCGTCGCCGTTGCTGGCCTTGACGATCTTGTAAGGCACCAGCTTGATGTCTTTCTGCACCACGTCTTCTTCGAAGCGACGGCCAATCAGGCGCTTCACTGCGAACAGAGTGTTGTGCGGATTGGTGACCGCCTGACGCTTGGCCGACTGACCAACCAGGATTTCGCCATCATTGGCGTAGGCCACGATCGAAGGGGTGGTACGCGCACCTTCGGCGTTTTCGATGACCTTGACGTTACCGTTTTCCAGAACAGAGACGCACGAGTTGGTGGTCCCCAGGTCGATACCGATGATTTTACCCATGTTAACTCTCCCGAAACTTGAATTTGGTAGCAGCGACTACTTTGGCCAACTGCAGTAATACTTGAAGGCTTGACACCTAGATGGGGATGCCCGGAAGGATTTCAAGCCTTTTCATCAATCGAGGGCTGCGCCGCGCTCGGCGCCTTGCTGACCACCACCATGGCAGGGCGCAGCAGGCGGCCGTTGAGCAGATAGCCCTTCTGGAAGACGTTCAGCACGCTGTTCGGCTCGACTTCGGCGTTTTCCTGCATGGCCATGGCCTGATGATGCTCTGGATTGAACGGCTGGCCGTGCGGATCGACTGCTTCGAGGTTGTAACGCTTGAGGGTGTCCTGGAACATCTTCAGGGTCAGCTCGACGCCTTCGCGGATCTGCTTGACGTGCTCATCGTCGGCACTGGAGTGCGCCAGGGCCAGCTCCAGGCTGTCGATCACAGGCAGCAGGTCGCCCGAGAACTTCTCGAGGGCAAACTTGTGCGCTTTCTCGACGTCCTGTTCGGCACGACGGCGAGCGTTCTGCACGTCGGCAACGGCGCGCAGCGCCTGGTCCTTGGCGGCGGCCAGCTGCTCCTCGAGTTCCAGGACGCGGGCGTCTGCAGCATTACCTGCACCGGTCTCTTCGACGTTAAGGTCTTTCTCGTTCAGCTGTTCGTCAGCCATGGGGTCTCTCCTGCGCAATTTTGTGGACTGCGAGCCAGGCTCGCCTTGGATGTCGGCTATATGGGGCCGGAAAAACCAGCTTCAAGGGGCAAGGTGGTTTTCCCGGCTGCAACAGAATCTGCCAAGGGGCATTGGCAGGCCTGAAAAAAGTACTGTATAAATAACCAGACCTGACTTTCGGGAGCCGCCCCATGCTGGTGCACCTGTCCATTCACAACTACGCCATCGTCGAGCACCTCGACCTCGAAATCGCCCGCGGCATGTCCGTCATTACCGGCGAGACCGGTGCCGGCAAATCGATCATGCTCGACGCCCTCGGCCTGGCACTGGGCGACCGGGCCGACAGCGGCGTGGTGCGCCCCGGCACGGACAAGGCAGACATCCTCGCCACCTTCGATCTGGTGGACATCCCCGAGGCGCATGCCTGGCTGGCCGAGCGCGACCTGGACAACGACGGCCTGTGCATCCTGCGCCGGGTGATCACCGCCGAAGGCCGCAGCCGCGGCTACATCAATGGCACGCCCTGCCCGCTCGGCGACCTCAAGGCGCTGGGCGAGTTGCTGATCGATATCCACAGCCAGCACGAGCACCAGTCACTGCTCAAGACCGACACCCACCGCCGCCTGCTCGACGAGTACGCCGGCGCCGTCGACCTGGCCCGCCAGGTACAGCTGGCGGCCAAGCGCTGGAACCAGACCCGCCTGGAACTGGAGCGCCTGTCCAACTCCGGCGACGAGCAGCGCGCCCGCCATCAGCTGCTGAGCTATCAGCTGGAGGAACTGGACAACCTCGGCCTGGGCGAACACGAGCTGGAGCAGTTGGAGCAGGAACACAAGAACCTGACCAGCGCCGAAGCCCTGTTCGGCATCTGCCGCCAGGTCATCGACCAGTGCAGCGAGAGCGATTCGGGCAATGTGCTCAGCGCCCTCACCTCCAGCCTCAACCGCCTGGGTGCCGCCACCAACTCGCCAAAGGCACTGGGCGAAGCAGCCAACCTGATCGCCAGTGCGCAGATCCAGGTCGAAGAGGCCGTGGGCGAGCTCAACCGTTTTCTCGACAACTTCGACGCCGACCCCATGCGCCTGCAGGCACTGGAAGAACGCCTCGACACTATCTATACGCTGGCGCGCAAACACCGTGTGCACCCCACCGAACTACCCCACCTGCAACAGCAACTGATGGAAGAGCTGGAGGGCCTGAACGCCAGTGACGAGTCGATCGAGCGGTTGGGTGAAGAGCTGGCCGCCTTCGCCCAGCACTATAAAGAGAAGGCTCGCGAGCTCAGCGCACTACGCCAACAAGCTGCCCAGCAGTTGGCAGTGGCCGTCGAGCAGGAGATCCAACGCCTGGGCATGCCCGGCGGGCGCTTCTGCATCGCACTTACCCCCAATGAGGGAGCAGACCTTTCACCTCATGGTCTGGAGCAGATTGAGCTACTGGTCAGCGCCAACCCCGGCCAACCACTCAAGGGCCTGGCCAAGGTGGCTTCAGGTGGCGAACTGTCCCGCATCAGCCTGGCGATTCAGGTAATTACCGCGCAGACCTCACGCATTCCAACCCTGGTGTTCGACGAAGTCGACGTCGGTATCGGCGGGCCTACTGCCGAAATCGTCGGCCAACTGCTGCGCCGCCTGGGCGAACGCGGCCAGGTGCTGACCGTTACCCACCTGCCGCAGGTGGCGGCACAAGGGCATCACCACCTGTTCGTGCACAAGGTACGCAACAGCGACACCACCCACACCGCCGTGGCCAACCTGGGCAAACGTGAGCGGGTCGAGGAAGTGGCGCGGATGCTGGGCGGCATAGACCTGACCAAGGAATCCCTGGCGCATGCGCGCAAGATGGTGGTAAGCGGCAAGGCCTGACACTTCCTGTAGGAGCGGCCTTGTGTCGCGAAAGGGCCGCAAAGCGGCCCCGGCAATCTATGCTGCGAAGCTGAAAACCTGGGGCCGCTGCGCAGCCCTTTCGCGACACAAGGCCGCTCCTACAAGGCCCATCACCGCGCTCAAGATCCCCGAAAGCACAAAGGCGACCCGAAGGTCGCCTTTGCCATTCATAACGATAAAAAATCGTTACTTCTTTTTACGCACATACAGGACCAGATTGTGGTCCACCAGCTCGTAGCCATGCTCGGCCACGATTTCGCGCTGGCGTTTCTCGATCTCGGCATCCATGAACTCGATGACTTCACTGGTCTCCACGTTGACCATATGGTCGTGGTGACCGCCATCGGCCAGTTCGAACACCGCATGACCGCCGTCGAAGTTGTGGCGAACCACCAGACCCGCCGCTTCGAACTGGGTCAGTACGCGGTAGACGGTGGCCAGGCCCACGTCCTCGCCAGCCTCCATCAGCGCCTTGTAGACATCCTCGGCGCTCATGTGACGCTGCTCGGTGGAGTCGAGCATCTGAAGGATCTTGACTCGAGGCAGGGTCACCTTGAGACCGGCTTTGCGCAATTCGCTATTTTCAACCATGGTCAGCTTTCTCGCCGATGCTGCTTCGCAGCTTCTCTTAATACGGGTATGATCGGGGTTTACGTTGTCCAGCCAAGATAGTGGAAGTCGCCCACCGATGCAAAACACCAAGCTCTTGCTAACCAGCCTCACCCTAGTGGGACTGCTCGCACTCGCCGGTTGCTCGTTTCCCGGGGTTTACAAAATCGACATCCAGCAGGGCAATGTCGTTACGCAAGACATGATAGACCAATTGCGCCCCGGAATGACCCGCCGGCAAGTAAGGTTTATCATGGGTAACCCGCTGATCCAGGACACCTTCAACACCAACCGTTGGGATTACCTGTACAGCCTGCAGCCAGGCGGCGGCAAACGCCAGCAAGAACGCATGAGCGTATTCTTCAACGAAAGCGACCAGTTGGTCAGCCTTTCCGGCGACTTCATGCCAGGCGTCAGCCGCGACCAGGAAATCCTCGGTGGCAGCAGCGACACCACGGTCAGCCCGGCCAACCAGCCAGAGCAACCAACCGTGCAGCCTGAAGAGAAACCGGCCAAGCCAGGCTCGGTGGAAGAATCCATCCAGCGCGAGATCGACACCATCGAGACCACCCCGGTCCCGACTCCGGCTCCGTTGGAGACCTCGCCTCAATAAGCGGCGAGCAGATACAAAAAAGCCCGGACCTGGTCCGGGCTTTTTGTTGCCACCTTTTCAGTCAGGCATTCAGCTGCTTGGCACGCTGGCAGAACGCATCCACCAGCGTATTGGCCGCCTGGTTGAACAGCGGGCCCAGGGTCGCGCGCACCAGCGGGCCGGCATAATCGAACGACAGGTCCAGGCTGATCTTGCAGGCCTTGTCACCCAACGGCTTGAACACCCACAGGCCATGCAACTGGGTGAACGGCCCCTCTTCCAGGTTCATCTCGATGGACTGCCCCGGCACCAGTACGTTGCGCGTGACGAAGTGCTGGCTCATGCCGCCCTTGGCAACATCGAGCTTGGCGCGCATGTGCGTGTCGCTGGCTTCGATCACCGTCGAGGCCGAGCACCAAGGCAGGAACTGCGGATAGCTGGCCACATCGTTGACCAGATCGTAAAGCGCCTGGGCGGGGTATGGCAGCAGGGCGGAGCGTTGAATATGGGTAGTCATCCAGGCATCACTTCCAAGGCTGGGTGGCGGCGCTTCGCAGCGTGCCGAAAACAGGTTCTGTCGCAAAGACAGGGGCTGTATTGTCCGGTATTCATTGCAGTGGCTCAAGCACACCGAAATCCCATAGCCGACGACGCGGCGACTGCCTATAATGCCGCCCCTATGGCTAAACAAAAGAAACATCCGACCGGGACCATCGCGCAGAACAAGAAGGCGCGACACGATTACTTCATCGAACACAAGTTCGAGGCCGGGCTGGTCCTGTCCGGCTGGGAAGTAAAAAGCCTGCGAGCCGGCAAGGCGCACCTGACTGACAGCTACGTGCTGCTGAAAGACGGTGAGGCCTGGCTGTTCGGCAGCCACATCACCCCGCTGACCACGGCCAGCACCCACGTCATCGCCGACCCCATCCGCACTCGCAAGCTGCTGCTGAACAAGCGCGAGCTCGAGCGCCTGGAAGCGGCCGTGGCGCAAAAGGGCTACACCTGCGTGGCCCTGGCGCTGTACTGGAGCAAGCACCTGATCAAGTGCGAAATCGCACTGGGCAAGGGCAAGAAGGAATTCGACAAGCGCGACACCATGCGCGAGCGCGATTCCAACCGCGAGCTGCAGCGGGCTGTGCGGAACAAGGGCAAGGAAGAGTAATACCTCTTCTTCAGCCTGCTCCGGCCTCTTCGCGGGTAAACCTGCTCCCACAGGATTAACACTGAGTTCAGATTCGGTGCAGTCTCTGTGGGAGCGGGTTTACCCGCGAAGAGGCCAGCACTACCACTACAAATCTCAACGCCCGCTACGCCGCTCCGCCCGCGCCACTCGCTGCGCTTCTTCGTGCGCCTCTTCCAGCACCTCCTGCACATACAGAATGTGCCGGCTGGACACTTCCCGCGCATCCTCCGCCCTGCCCTCCACTATCGCCAGGTACAGCTCCCGGTGCTGGCTGATCAGCATGTCCCGGGTCTCGGTCCGTTGCTGGTACATGCCGCCGATGTTGGTCACCACGTTGCGCTTGAGCAGGTCGAACAAGCCGCGAATGGTGTGCAGCAGCACGGCATTATGGCTAGCCTCGGCAATCGCCAGGTGGAAGCGCGCATCGGCCGCGCCTTCCTCCGCCCGCGTCACTTCGTCGGCCCTGGCATAGCAGTCCTGCAGCGCATCGAACGCCGCCTTCAGCCGCGCCCGGTCCGGCTGGGTCGCGCGCTGGGCCGCGTAGTAGGCGCAGGAAGCCTCCAGGGTATGGCGGAATTCGAGCAGGTCACGCTGCGCCTCGGCACTGTGCTCGAGCAGCTGCAGCAACGGGTCGCTGAAAGTGGACCCCAGGGACTCGGCGACAAAATTGCCCCCACCCTGGCGGCTGACCAGCAGCCCCTTGGCCACCAGCTTCTGGATCGCCTCACGCAGTGACGGGCGGGACACGCCGAACTGCTCGGCAAGGACGCGCTCGGCCGGCAGCCGCTGCCCCGAGGTCAGCGTGCCTTCCAGAATCATCCCTTCCAACCGATCGACAATGTCGTCGGACAGGCGCCGCTGGCGGACCTGATCAAAAACCATCACATGCTCTCCACAAACCCCCGGCAGATTTCAGGGGGCGCCTATTCTCGCCGATCCAGATCGCGCAAACACCCACCAGGCGACGATTTTCCCTGCCCACCAGGCGCCCGCTCATCGGCACGCGACCAAAGTTTTGCACGGGACAAATTGACACACCCACGAAGACGCTTTTAACCTAGCGACCAGCCATTGTAAATTGGTCTTACCAATTATCCAATGCCAGTGCCTGACCAACAACAATTAGGGGCCACCCCATATGCAAACCTGGCAACAAATCTATAGTCCGCTTGGTAGTCTTGGCCTGTCCGCACTGGCGGCGGTCATTCCCATCGTCTTCTTCTTCCTCGCCCTCGCCGTATTCCGCCTCAAAGGCCACGTGGCCGGCAGCATCACCCTCGCATTGTCGATCCTGGTGGCGATCTTCGCCTTCCAGATGCCTGTCGACATGGCATTCGCCGCTGCGGGTTATGGCTTCCTCTACGGCCTCTGGCCGATTGCCTGGATCATCGTTGCCGCGGTGTTCCTGTACAAACTCACGGTCAAGAGCGGCCAGTTCGAAGTGATCCGCAGCTCGGTGCTGTCGATTACCGACGACCAGCGCCTGCAAGTGCTGCTGATCGGCTTCTGCTTCGGTGCCTTCCTGGAAGGTGCGGCAGGCTTTGGCGCACCGGTGGCAATCACTGCCGCGCTGCTGGTGGGCCTGGGCTTCAACCCGCTGTACGCCGCCGGCCTGTGCCTGATCGCCAACACCGCGCCAGTGGCCTTCGGCGCCCTGGGCATCCCGATCATCGTGGCCGGCCAGGTCACCGGCATCGACGCCTTCCACATCGGCGCCATGACCGGTCGCCAGCTGCCGCTGCTGTCGCTGTTCGTGCCGTTCTGGCTGGTATTCATGATGGACGGTCTGCGTGGCGTGAAGGAAACCTGGCCTGCCGCCCTGGTCGCCGGCCTGAGCTTCGCCGTCACCCAGTACTTCACCTCGAACTTCATCGGCCCGGAGCTGCCGGACATCACCTCGGCCCTGGCCAGCCTGATCGCCCTGACCCTGTTCCTGAAAGTCTGGCAGCCCAAGCGTTCGTTCGCCGAAGCCAAAGGCAGCGTCGGCGCCGCCGTGGTTCAGCCAAGCGGCAGCCAGCCAAGCCCCTACAGCTTTGGCGAGATCTTCAAAGCCTGGTCGCCGTTCCTGATCCTCACCGTGCTGGTCACCATCTGGACCCTGAAACCGTTCAAGGCGGCCTTCGCCCCGGGCGGCGCGATGTACAACTTCGTGTTCAACTTCGCCATCCCGCACCTCGACCAACTGGTGATCAAGACCGCACCGATCGTCGCCGCGCCAACCGCCATGCCAGCGGTGTTCAAGCTCGACCCGATCTCTGCCACCGGCACCGCGATCTTCCTCTCGGCGCTGATCTCCATGGCCGTGCTGAAGATCAACTTCAAAACTGGTCTGACCACTTTCAAGGAAACCTTCTGGGAGCTGCGCTGGCCAATCCTGTCGATCGGCATGGTGCTGGCCTTCGCCTTCGTCACCAACTACTCGGGCATGTCCTCGACCATGGCCCTGGTGCTGGCCGGTACCGGTGCCGCGTTCCCGTTCTTCTCGCCGTTCCTTGGCTGGCTGGGTGTGTTCCTGACCGGTTCCGACACCTCGTCCAACGCCCTGTTCAGCTCGCTGCAGGCCACCACTGCGCACCAGATCGGGGTCAACGACACTCTGCTGGTAGCGGCCAACACCAGCGGCGGCGTGACCGGCAAGATGATCTCGCCGCAGTCGATCGCCGTGGCCTGCGCCGCCACCGGCCTGGTTGGCAAGGAGTCCGACCTGTTCCGCTTCACCGTCAAGCACAGCCTGTTCTTCGCCACCATCGTCGGCCTGATCACCCTGATCCAGGCCTACTGGCTGACCGGCATGCTGGTTCATCACTAAAGTGAAAGGGGCCGGGCGCCATCGCGCGCCCGGCAATCCCCACACGCAACGCTGCGAGAATCCATGATCATTTCCGCCTCTACCGACTATCGCGCCGCGGCCCAACGCAAGCTGCCTCCCTTCCTGTTCCACTATGCCGACGGCGGCGCCTACGCCGAGCACACCCTGCGCCACAACGTCTCGGACCTGGCCAGCATTGCCCTGCGCCAACGCGTGCTGAAGAACATGTCCGAGCTCAGCCTTCAGACCAGACTGTTCGACGAAACCCTGAGCATGCCGGTGGCCCTGGCCCCGGTCGGCCTCACCGGCATGTACGCCCGCCGTGGCGAAGTTCAGGCGGCGCGCGCAGCGGCTGCCCACGGTATTCCGTTCACCATGTCCACGGTATCGGTGTGCCCGATCGAAGAAGTGGCCCCGGCCATCGACCGGCCGATGTGGTTCCAGCTGTACGTGCTCAAGGACCGCGGCTTCATGCGCAACGCCCTGGAGCGGGCCAAGGCCGCCGGGGTAAAGACCCTGGTGTTCACCGTCGACATGCCGACACCCGGCGCCCGTTACCGCGACGCCCACTCTGGCATGAGCGGCAAGAACGGTCCGCTGCGCCGTGTGCTGCAGGCCATGACCCACCCCGAGTGGGCATGGGATGTCGGCGTGATGGGACGCCCGCACGACCTGGGCAACATTTCCACCTACCGTGGCAACCCCACCGGCCTTGCCGACTACATCGGCTGGCTGGCCAACAACTTCGACCCTTCGATTTCCTGGAAAGACCTGGAGTGGATCCGCGAGTTCTGGGACGGCCCGATGATCATCAAGGGCATCCTCGATGCCGATGACGCCCGCGATGCGGTCAGGTTCGGTGCCGACGGCATCGTCGTGTCCAACCACGGCGGCCGCCAGCTCGACGGCGTGCTGTCCAGCGCCCGTGCCCTGCCGGCAATTGCCGATGCGGTCAAAGGTGACCTGAAGATCCTCGCCGACTCCGGCATCCGCAGCGGCCTCGACGTGGTGCGCATGATCGCCCTGGGCGCCGATACCGTACTGATCGGCCGCGCCTTCCTCTACGCCCTTGCCGTGCACGGCCAGGCCGGGGTGAAGAACCTGCTGGAACTGTTCGAGAAGGAAATGCGCGTAGCGATGGTGCTGACCGGCGCCAAGTCGATCAGCGAAATCACCCGCGACTCGCTGGTACGCGAACTGGGCGCTTGAACGCCCGCAAGAACGACCGCCTGATTGACCCGGGGCATGTGGCGCACAGACGCCACGGCCCCGCGAGGAGACTGCATGAGCCTGCCCGCCGCGTTCCTGCGTGATGCCGAGCGCCTGATCCCCGCCGAACGCCGCTTCGACGACCCCACCTCCACACTGGCCTTCGGCACCGACGCCAGCTTCTACCGGCTGATCCCCAAGCTGGTGGTGCGCGTCGAGTCCGAAGACGAAGTGGTCGGCCTGATCAAACTGGCCCAGCGCGAGCGGGTGCCGGTCACCTTCCGCGCCGCCGGCACCAGCCTGTCCGGCCAGGCCATCAGCGACTCGGTGCTGATCGTGCTGGGCGATAACTGGAACGGCCGCGAAATCCGCGGCCAAGGCGAGCAGATCCGCTTGCAGCCCGGCGTCATCGGCGCCCAGGCCAATGCCTGGCTGGCCCCCTTCGGGCGCAAGATCGGCCCCGACCCGGCCTCGATCAACGCCTGCAAGATCGGCGGCATCGTTGCCAACAACGCCAGCGGCATGTGCTGCGGCACCGCGCAGAACACCTACCACACCCTGGCCGGCCTGCGCCTGGTGCTGGCCGACGGCACGCGCCTGGACAGCGAAGACCCGGCCAGCGTCGCCGCGTTCGAGGCCAGCCACGCCGACCTGCTGGAAGCACTGGCCCGCCTGGGCCGCGAGACCCGCGCCAACACTGCACTCGCCGAGCGCATCCGGCACAAATACCGGCTGAAGAACACCACCGGCCTGTCGCTGAACGCACTGGTGGACTACGACCAACCGCTGGATATCCTGCAGCACCTGCTGGTCGGTTCCGAAGGCACCTTGGGCTTCATCAGTGCCGTCACCTATGACACCGTGCCCGACCACCCGCACAAGGCCAGCGCCCTGCTGGTGTTCCCCAGCGTGGAAAGCTGCTGCCGCGCGGTAACCGTACTCAAGCGCCAGCCGGTCTCGGCCGTGGAGCTGCTCGACCGCCGCAGCCTGCGCTCGGTGCAGAACATGCCCGGCATGCCGCTGTGGGTAAAAGGCCTGTCGGACAATGCCTGCGCCCTGCTGATCGAGTCCCGCGCCGCCAGCCAGAGCCTACTGCATGAACAGCTGCAACAGGTGATGGCCTCGATCGCCGACTTCCCGCTGGAACAGCAGGTGGACTTCAGCGAAGACCCGGCCGTGTACAACCAGCTGTGGAAAATCCGCAAGGACACCTTCCCCGCCGTCGGCGCCGTGCGCCAGACCGGCACCACTGTCATCATCGAAGACGTCACCTTCCCCATCGAGCAACTGGCCGAAGGCGTCAACCGCCTGATCCAGCTGTTCGACAAGCACCGCTACGACGAAGCGATCATTTTCGGCCATGCCCTGGAAGGCAACCTGCACTTCGTCTTCACCCAGGGCTTCAACAGTGCCGAGGAAGTCGCCCGCTACCAGGCCTTCATGGACGATGTGGCGCGACTGGTGGCGGTGGAGTTCGGCGGCTCGCTCAAGGCCGAGCACGGCACCGGGCGCAACATGGCACCGTTCGTGGAGCTGGAATGGGGCCATGACGCCTACCAACTGATGTGGAAGCTGAAGCGCCTGCTCGACCCCAACGGCATTCTCAACCCCGATGTGGTGCTGAGCGAAGATCCGGACATTCACCTGAAGAACCTCAAGCCGCTGCCCGCTGCCGACGAGATCGTCGACAAGTGCATCGAGTGCGGCTTCTGCGAACCGGTGTGCCCGTCCAAAGGCCTGACCCTCAGCCCGCGCCAGCGCATCGTCATGTGGCGTGACATCCAGGCAAAACAGCGCGCCGGCATCGACACCCGCGAACTGCGCCAGACCTACCAGTACCAGGGCATCGACACCTGTGCCGCCACCGGCCTGTGCGCCCAGCGCTGCCCGGTCGGCATCAACACCGGCGAACTGGTGAAGAAACTGCGCAGCCAGGCCGCCGAGCACGAAAAAACCGCCGACTGGCTGGCCGAACACTTCCACACTGCCCTGGGCGGCGCGCGCCTGACCCTGACCGCCGCCAACACCGCACGCAAGCTGCTCGGCGCCCCACGCCTGGGCCGCCTGAGCGCCTCGCTGAACAAAGCCAGCAAGGGCCGCCTGCCACAGTGGACCCCGGCGATGCCACAACCCCTGCGCCCACTGGACATCGGCCCGGCCAGCAACGATGCCCGCCCTCGCGTGGTGTACCTGGCCGCCTGCGTCTCGCGGGTGATGGGCCCGGCCTATGCCGACCGCGAGCAGAGTTCGCTGCTGGACAAGACCCGCGCCCTGCTGGAAAAGGCCGGTTACCAGGTGGTGTTCCCCGACAACGCCGACAGCCTGTGCTGCGGCCAGCCGTTCGCCTCCAAGGGCTACCCCGAACAGGCCGAACACAAACGCCAGGAACTGATTGCCGCCCTGCTGCACGCAAGCCGCGGCGGCCTCGACCCGATCTACTGCGACACCAGTCCCTGCACCCTGCGCCTGGTGCAAGACCTGAGCGACACCCGGCTGGACCTGTACGACCCGGTGCGCTTCATCCGCACCCACCTGCTCGAGCGCCTGGAGTTCACCCCCCAGGACGAACCAGTGGCCGTGCATGTGACCTGCAGCACTCAACACCTGGGCGAAAGCCAGGCGCTGATCGATCTGGCACGGCGTTGCAGCAAACAGGTGGTGATCCCGGAGGGCATACACTGCTGCGGCTTTGCCGGTGACAAAGGCTTCACCACCCCCGAGCTCAACGCCCACTCGCTGCGCAGCCTGAAGGATGCGGTGCAGTATTGCAGCGAAGGCATTTCCACCAGCCGCACCTGCGAGATCGGCCTGTCCAGCCATAGCGGCATCGACTACCACGGGCTGGTCTACCTGGTGGACCGCGTCACCCGGCCGCGTAGCATCTGACCGTTTAACGCAAAACCTGATAGCTGCCGCAATCCCTGTGGGAGCGGGCAAGCCCGCGAACACCGGCGCAGCCGGTGCCATACACCGCGCAGCCTGCGTCGCGGGCACGCCCGCTCCCACAAGTACTGCACCGGCTTTGGGCCCACGCTGTACCTGTGGGAGCGGCTTCAGCCGCGAACACCGGCAAAGCCGGTGCCATCCCGATTGAACCCCCGCCAATCCCCCGCAGTCCACCCTTACAGGCCCACCTTCCAGAGGCCCAGAAGGAGACTCCCATGAAAGGTACCGCGCTTTCGGCCCTGTTCGCGGCCGCCACCCTGCTGGCTTCGCCGGTGTTCGCCGCCGAAGACCTGTGCACCGCCAACCTGCAAAAGATCGACGACAGCATGGCCACCGCCGGCGCCACCTCCGAAGGCCTGGACAAGGCCATCACCGAGCACGTCGACAAAGCCAAGGCTGCCCAAGCCTCGGGCGACACCAAGGAATGCATCGCCATTACCAGCAAAGTCCTGGAGCGCCTGGAAAAAACCGAGAAAGGCAGCGGCACCAGCGGCGGTAGCGGCGCGTGAGCCCGAAAGCGGGCGACCGGACCGGCTGTCGACGTCGCCCGCGCAATGGCGTATACTCCGCCTCACGTACCGTAAGGTGCGTTAGCCAAGAGCTAGTGTGGGGCCGATCAGGATTCGACGCCGGTAGCGAAACTCTAGGTGCATGCCGAGTTGGTAACAGAACTCGTAAATCCACTGTTGCAACTTTCTATAGTTGCCAATGACGAAAACTACGAGGGCTACGCTCTCGCTGCGTAAGCAGCTGAGCCCGCTCTCCTGGTAGCTTCGGCTCCAGCAATCATCAGGGGATGCCTGTAAACCCGAAATGATTGTCATACAGAACAGGATCGTCGTGTAGCACGTTGGGGGCAAAGCGACTAAAACTTACCCAACTCGTCCAAAGCACCCTGCCCGTCGGGCGGCTGCGGATTAACTCAGTAGACACGGCTAAGCATGTAGTACCGACAGCGGAGTACTGGCGGACGGGGGTTCAAATCCCCCCGGCTCCACCAAATTCCAAGGAAGAAGACGCCCTCGGGCGTCTTTTTTTGTGCTTGGATTTTGGGCTGAGCGAGCCCGTAAAATCAGATTTAACCCCTTTCGCGTAGGACGTTTCCCAAAGATACTCCCAGCGCCTGTTTTCCATTGCGGTCGTTTTTTCAGAGTTTTAGTCTCGTCGGGTCGTTGTACATCAACGACCAGCTTTGACAGGCTGATGACGACCAAGCACACGGTTTTGCCTATGGCGGCTGTGTGTGGGGCACCTCGTGTGCGCCGGTTTGGTCTTCACCGGTCTGTCAACCCATACACGGCTGCCACCACTTGTTTGACAGCAAGCGCTGGTCGCTCCACTGAGGACCAAAATATGCTGAAGATTGTCCCCGACCCACCCCACCATCTCCATTCCCTGGAAGACACCATCATGCTGGCCTCGGACTACGCGCTCTGTGCAGAAGCCGTAGCGCAGCAGGCAATGCTGATGCAGCCGCGATCGCCAGCGTCATTGTTGATCATGGCGTCGATGCACGAACTTGAAGCCCTACGCAAATTACTCGAATCCGCACTGGCGCAAATACACAAGCCAGCGGCCTCGCAACCACTGCACTGATTCACTTCATGCCAAGTGCTGTACCTGTGGGAGCGGGTTCATCGAGGCGTCGAACCGCCGCAAAGAATCCAACGCGGTGCATGGCACCGGCTGCGCCGGTGTTCGCGGGTAAACCCGCTCCCACAGGGCCCCTGCCATGAGAACCGGGCTTGCCGGAGACAGGGCCAGCACAAGCACCTGCAACACGAGGGAGATAGATCAATGGCCAACGAAGACACCCAATGCACAGTCGGTAAAACCATCTTCTACCAAGGTGAAAACCAGACCCATCCACTGTTCCGCATCGAACCCGGCATACCCTGCCAGAACGCCCGTGAACAAGCCTCGGAACTGATGGGCTACGCGCGGGACCTGACCATCGACGGCCTGATGGAAGACAAACCGAAGCTGATCTGGGCCGCGCACTACCTCTGCGCCCTGGGCAAAGCACTGCTGGATGATGCCGAACTCGGCATGATGCGCTGAACACCACACTGCCCTTCCCCGTGCTCGGCCAGCCTCAAAAACGGACTTCGCCCAACAGATACGGGGGTCAAAGGACGAATGGTCGAAATGTGTCAGGCACG
Organism: Pseudomonas sp. B5(2017); assembly: GCF_002112825.1. Lineage (NCBI taxonomy): Bacteria > Pseudomonadati > Pseudomonadota > Gammaproteobacteria > Pseudomonadales > Pseudomonadaceae > Pseudomonas > Pseudomonas sp. B5(2017). Next base: position 431,180 of record NZ_NEIR01000002.1, on the reverse strand, counting down.
GGGAATTGCAGGGAGTTTTTTGCCACTACAGGCGTTTCAGCCAAGCGCGTTCGTCGTGGTGAAATGAACTTCACTTTCTCGGCGTGTCAGATTAGGTCCTTGTCAAGCGAACTTCAGTAGAGGTACAGCCTTATGAGCATGGCCACAATTGTAAGTGCCGTGATTTCCAGTCTCGCACCAAGTGTCTTTGACCATAACAGCCTGCAAGAACCCGGCGCGCATGTCTCTGCCGTCGAATATCACTATGGGATGGAAATCGATGTGAAACGGGTATTGCAGCGCACCGACACATCCGACAAGACCGGTGTGGTACCGGTGACCGTAGTATATGAAGACAGTAAGGGCGAGATTCACAAGATCCGTTTCCTCGAATGGGGTGGAAGCCCCGCCGCTCCTACTGGCACGGCCTGATCCGCTCGCCGTCAAAGTTCCAGGCCTCACCTGCCCCCCCAGAAGTGGAAGTTAAACTCATAGGCACTTAGTGCGAATGATGTTTTTCGTTACCTGAAAATGGACATGACCGAATGATTAAAAATTCATTCGAGAAACCACTATTACCTTGACAACCCAACCCTGCAATTTAATAGATAAACATCACTTGAATCTAGTTACAGCCAACAACAGCACGTTCTAATCAAACCGTGCTGGGTGTCATGCTGAGCAGTTGACAAAGTTTTACTTGAGGATACACAAATGAAATCCATGAAAGTTCTGTTCGTAGCCGCCGCTCTGACCGCTTCTTCTCTGGCGATGGCCTCCGGCGGTGGTGATCGGACCTTCGCACGCATGGAGTCAGCCCGCAAAGCCTCGATGCAGGCCTTCCAGCTCGCAGAGAAGCAGAAAGCAGAAGCCGCTGTAGCTGAAAGCAAAGCCAAGCCAGCCAATGACGCCAAGGGCTGATCGATATAGCGCGTCCTCCAGCCTGGTCATATAGCAGGCGTTTTCGATCCATACCGTCACCACCAGCGCATGAACATATGCCGCTAGGGTCGGTACGCAGTGATCGGGGACAGGGGGACGCTCTGCGTGGCTTTGGCCATCTGGGTGATTTCCACCTGCAGTTGGTCTTTGCCGAGCAGGTAGTCGGCCAATTTCTGCGAGAACGGCCAGTAGTTCAGGGTGGCAGTCAGGGTCAACGGCCCGACGGCGTCCGCCGGCACCAGGAAGGAGAACTCGCCGATTTCGTAACCCTTGGGCAGTATGCGGTTGTCCGAGAGTATTTGCGTGGCATTCCACACCTCCACATCCAACGGATTGCCGTCCTTGTCGCCAATGTGCACTTTGAAGTTTCGCGTGTTGTCCTCGGTCTTGCCGTCCTTGATCGAGCCCAGCCGATAGAGCTCTCGCCCATTGGCATCCAGCACCTGGAAATCGATCCACATCTCCCGGCCCTCCGGAAAGCCGGTCGGCAATTTGTGCCCGGCACCGACGTTGGCAACTTTGACGGCTACCGAGGTGTATTGCCCGGGCGTGATAACCGCCGGCGGTTGCTGGAAGGTTATTTCCGCTGCGCGCGCAAGCATGTCGCGCGCGCGTTGCGCGCCCTCTTCCTGGCCAAGATACTTGAGCATCATGGCGTTGGCCCCGCTGAACCAATGCGAGGCTACATCTTCGCGGTCTGGCCCCATGATCGCGGCCTTACCCGCAAAACCCGGCATATGGCAACTTTGGCAAGTGATACCGTCAAGGCTGTACGCGCTCTCCTGCCACTCGTCATACGTGCGCTCGACCGCCACGCTGCTGAAGGGATGTGTGACGTTGTGGCAGGTGCCACAAAAGTCCGAGCGCGTGTGTAGAGCGGAATATACGGTATCGTGATACGGCGACACGGCATCTTTGCGCGGGCCGAACTTGGTCGGTTTACCATGTGCCCTAGGGCTCAGAACATAGGCGCCATTATCGAGGCCTGTGCGGGTACTGATGTTGTGGCAGCTCTCGCAATCGACCCCAGGCATCGGATGATTCTTGGCGCTGTCTTCAATCGAGGAGCGATTGACTTGCGAATTGATCTGCCCGGTCGTGAGACCGATCGGGGTATGGCAGCCGGTGCAGAAGTTGTCGACCTTGCCTTCCGTGGCTGCACTCGCACGCTTGAGCAACGCCCGATAGATAGGTTCATCCCAGGCCTGGGACATCATTGATGAGCGCCACTGCTTGTAGATTTCCGTATGGCAAGCACCGCATACCTGGGCGTTGTCGAAGTCCTGCACATTGAGAACCAGGTTGCCGGGGGTATTGGCCCGATGCGGAAAGAACGGCATCGCGCCAGTCACATGCATGAGCCTGGAGCGCGCCGGCTCCAGCCACTTTTCGTTACCTGGATTGTCATTGCCTTGAAGTTCGTCGGCTACCACCACCAGCGTAACCATCAGCAGGCAGGCCAGAAAACACAACTTCGGCAGCGCCCGCCGCACAAATGTATGCCTGGAGTGGCTCATAAGCATCTCCCTTGGGCGGTTGTAGAGGCGCGCAGCAATGCTTCTATTGAGTAGCCAGGGGTATTTGTGCCGCCAACCGATGGTTACCTGCAATCACTCAATAGGTACTGTCAGCTTCGCTGCTTCCCGACTCTGCACCTTTGATGAACAGGATATGCTCACTCAGCAATTGGCTTGCCAGCCCCGCAAAAACATGTCGGGGCAACAGGAAGACCAGCAGACATTGTTCAGCGCTTGAAGCGCTCAGTTAATGGTGCCCACAAACTGCTGGGGTATCACACCCATTAGTGGGGCAACTCACCCCGAAGTCGGGGGGGTACGAATACGCTGCCTGGTTCCTGCGCCGCGGGAAGTTTCATTCTATTTACGCTTGAGTTGTGTCACAGCCACTATGAAGCCGTAGTTTCCACGGTGCCTGCCGTGCTGGCGACCACAAGCGCCACGATACAAGCCAGCAAAGCGAATGCCGTGAACACCGCCATCACATGCATGCATGGCATGACATGGTTCCAGGCTCGGGCTACCCCCAGAAAAGCGGCGAACAGCCAACCACTCATGGAGAACGCCCCCAAGAGTGCAAGGCGGCCGCGGTCGGAACCCGGTAACAAGACGAAAGGGGCTTTTTGCAACAACGGGAAGCCGATGCGATGTAACAGACCGCCGTTCAATGTCAGCAGCGCGACAACCGCAACCTTGGCCCAGAGCTTCTGGTTGAGCAAATACGCTGCGCCCTCGAGAAGATATCCCTGAAGTATCAACAACAGACCACTGCCCCAAAGAGCCAGTAACGCGAGGGTGGCAATTTTCCTGGTTTCTTCCAGGTACTCATGCTTTGCCTGATCCAGCGCTTCCTTGCGCCAACTCCAAAGCTTGTGATCGGCAAGCAAGACCCTACCGAGGGCAATACAGGTGGCGAGCAGATGAACATACACGAGGAGCATCTTCAGCATTATTTTTATGACCTTCTTTTTATATGGACAATGCTCTCCTTGCGTCCTGAAATTTAATCTTAATGATACCGATTAACAGCTGCAACATAAAGTTTCAAACCCACCGGACCAGCATCTTGACGGATTGGTCTACTTTTTATAGGGATCTCGGCTGCCCAGTTCAGTGGCGATCAAGCGATCAACAGGCTCATCGAGGAATTTCGAGTGGATATCAATATCATCCACTCGACTCCAGAACCGGGGGCGGGCTGTAAAACGAAACGTCCCGGCTCCTCGGCCCCTGTGCAAACTCATGGCCTTCACTGCGTTCAACTACCCGGATAAGCCAGTTCGATCTGCTGATCGAACTCCCCGCCAACCCCACAATACTCCCGCGGAATGCGCTCGATATCTTCGGCTACCTGCGCAATCACCTGGCGCAGTTCCAGGTGCTCGAGCCAGCGGCCAGGAATAGCGGCAGCACCATGTTGCGCACCCAGCAAGTGCCCGGCGACCAACCCGGTACTGCTGCTGTCGCCGCTGTGATTCACCGCCATGGCTACCCCTTCTTCGAGTGACCGAGCTGTCAGCGCACACCACAACCCAACCGCCAGCACCTGGTCAGCGACCCAAGCAGCGCCAAAATCGTCAATGCGTTGCGGGGTGGGTGTATAGCCCTCGTAATAGAAGAACAGCACGCGCTCGATCAGGCTGCGCGTTTCTTCCATGCCAGGCACCTGCCCGTACCTGGCCAGGCTCTGAGTCACAGCGTGCTCCACGCTATCTTGTCGATCGACAATGCGCTGGAGAATGTCGGCGAACAGCCCTGCCGCCAGGTATCCGGTGGGATGTCCGTGCGTCAGTCGACCGGACTGCGCCGCGTAGTCAAATGCATGGGCAAAGAATGCACAGGGTGCAACCCGTACCAGGGCACCGCAGCCCTTGCTGTTGTTTTCGGCAACCGCACCCAGCCGCCCGCTGCTCTTGAGCGCATTCAGGCAAGTTGCGTCGGGGGCGCGGCGCGACCAGAGCTCCACGTGCTTGATCAGCCAGCCATCCGTGGTCACCGGTATCGTCGAGGGGTAATCCTGTGTCATCAGCCAGCGCAGCAACGCGTGATGAATAATGCTGGGGACATGCCGGGGCTGCCGTGAGCTCCCAAGCACATAAGCCCGCAGCAAGCCTTCAGCGGTGAACAGCATCATCTGCGTATCGTCGCTGATCGCACCGGTAATGCCGTAGGCCGGGGCAAGATCAATGATGCCCTGCGCGCCGAACCTGGCCTTGATCACAGGCCACTCGAGAAACTCCACGGGGGCGCCAAGCGCGTCTCCCACTGCGCCACCCAGCAGGCAGCCTTTGATCCGTTCAAGTCTGTTCATGTCTTCCCTTGTCACTTTTCTGCAGAAACCAGGTTCTGCAAAAGCACCAGCTTGCTTTGCAGCTGCGCGATGTGCGCTTTGTCGGCACGCTGTGCCGAGCGTAGCTCCCGGTTTTCCATCTCCCATATCCGCGCCCAACGCGCGTCCTGGCGACAGGCGAAAACCAGGTGCCAGATTTCTCGCAATCGCAGGTACTGCATCAGGAGCACCACCAGGATCACCCCGATCAACACCAACGCTCCTGTTGAAACCGCTTCAGACATGGTCATGTCCACTTCCTTTCGTGACTTCAATTTATTTCGAAGACAGGAACACGATATGTAGTGTTTAGTGACAGGTCTAGAATGTAGACTTATACAGGTAAAGTTATCGCGCACATGGAGAGGGTATGAAACGCAAGCAATCCATCGAGCAGGTACGCTGGGACCTGGCACTTCGCTATCGCTTGATCGAGACCGTTGCCTGGTGGGAAGGCCGGCTGACCACGGGCCACCTGATGCAGAGCTTTGGCATCAGCCGCCAGCAGGCGTCGAAGGACATCAATACCTACATCACCGAACATGCGCCCAAAAACTTGACATATGACAAGCAGCTCAAGGGCTATGTACCAAGCAAGCAGTTCAAGCCGCTGTTCATCGACGACAGCGCCAGCGCCTACCTGCACCTGCTTTATCAGAACAATGAGCGGGCCCCGCACATCGACGGGCTGGCACTGGCCTATGCGCATACCCGGGTGCTGGAAGTGCCGGACCGGCCTATTCGCCCGGAAGTGCTGCGCCCCTTGCTCAAGGCCTGCCGTGAAGGTTTGCGCCTGGAAACCGAATACGTGTCCTTCAACACCCCCAACGTGGAGGTGCGCCTCATCGCCCCGCACACGCTTGTCTACACCGGCATGCGCTGGCACGTGAGGGCTTACTGCGAAAAGAACGGCCAGTATCGCGACTTCGTCCTCAGCCGCCTGCGTGGGCAGCCAGACTTGCTCGACCAATCGCCGAACACGCGCGAGCAGGATGAAGACTGGAATGTCGAGGTGCCGGTCATCTTCGAACCTGACGGGCGATTGAACGCGGCGCAGAAGGCAATCATCGAAACCGACTTCGGCATGACGCAGGGGCAATTGGTGGTGCCCAGCCGCAGGGCGCTGGTGAAGTACGTGCTGCAGCGTTACCAGATCGACCACCGCAACCTGGCAGTACTTCCCGAGGCGCAGCAATTGGTGGTGAGCAACCTCAAGGAACTGAAGCCATGGCTGTTGAATGACTGATTGTCGAATGCCGCGACGAGGGGCTCGATGCCCCCAGTCGCTGTGTCGTGGTGCCCCGCCGTACGCTTCATGATTGCCCCTCGGCCAGCAACACCTCCGGCATGGCCGGCAGCGGCCGGCTCAGCAACACGCCGACCAGCATCGCGAACAGCAGCGCCGCCACACCGGCGATCTGCAACACGGCTTCGAAGCCCCCGATGAACGCCTGGCGGGCCAAGGGGGCCACCGTTTCCCGCAACCCGGGCTCAAGCAATGCCAATGCCGCCTGCAAGTCCCCAGCGGCAACCCGCGTCGCCATCGCGGTAACCTGCCCCGATTGCCCAGGCGCCACGGCAGCCATGGCCTCATACAGCAACTGCCCACTACGTGCAGCCAGCACACCACCCAACCCACCGATGGCCAGCACGATCGCCCCGAACCGCGTGGTTGTGCTCAACCCCGAAGCCATGCCGGTGCGCTCACGTGGCACGCAAGCCATGATGTTCTTCTGCGTATCGCCATTCAGCAGCCCGGCGCCAGCGCCCAGCACCAGGCTGGCCAGGGCGAATGCACCGTAACCGCCCTGCTGCGTGGCCCAGGCACACAACAGGTTACCCGCCCCCACCAGCACCAGCCCAAGCGCGAACACCTGCGCCGGGCTCAAGTGTGCAGCCAGGCGCATGCCCAGGCGTGGCGTCAGCAGCATGGCCACGGCAAACGGCAACATGCCCGCCCCTGCGGCCAGGGCCGACAGCTGCAAGCCATTCTGCAAGTACAGCGGCAGCAGGGTCATCATCACCTGGGCGCAGGCCGCGTAGGCGAACATGCCCAGCAAGGCACCAACGAAACGCCCGCTACGCATCAGCCGCAGGTCGATCATCGGCCGATCCTGGCTGCGTTCGACCATGACGAACAGGCCGAACAGGAAGGCGCTGATCACCAGCCGTCCCAGGGTTTGCGCACTGCCCCAGCCCACCTGGTTGGCATCGATCATTGCCCAGATCAGGTAACCCAGGCTGCCGGCGAAAGTCAGGCTGCCCCATGGGTCGAGCCGGGCCGCAGTGCTGTCACGGGACTCTTCGACACTGCGCAGCACCATCACTGCGAGCACTGCCACCAACGGCAGGTTGATGTAGAAGATCCAGCGCCAGCCAAGGGTGCTGGCGATCAACCCGCCCAGCAGCGGCGCAAAGGTGATGGTGGCGCCCATGCAGGCGCCCCAGTAGGCCCAGGCGCGCATGCGCTCCTGGGGTTGGTGGAAGCGGTTGCCGATCGCGGCCAGTGCCGAGGTCAGCAGCAGCGCCGCGCCAACGCCCTTGGCTGCCCTGGCCAGGTCGAGGAACAGCAGGTTGGGCGCCGCGCCACAGGCCAGCGAGGCGATGCCGAACAGGGCCAGGCCGAGCAGCAGCATGCGGCGGCGGCCAAAGCGGTCGGCCAGGCTGCCAGCGGGCAGCAGGCAGGCGGCAAAGGCCAGCAGGTAGGCGCTGACCACCCATTCGATATCGGCGAACGAGCCGGACAGGTCGCGGGCGATGCTGGGCAGGCTGACCGCGACGATGTTGGTGTCGAGGATGATCAGGGCGCAGACCAGGGAGGCGGTGAGCAGGGTGAAACGCGCAGAGGGCATGGTGAGGCTCCGGATGCAGGGCTGGTTGGTCAAATCGCCGGGGCTGCCTTGCAGCCCATCGCAGGCAAGCCAGCTCCTACAGGGACCGCACCGCCTTCAAGGATTGCGCAATACCTGTAGGAGCTGGCTTGTCTGCGATGGACCGCAAAGCGGTCCCCTGCAATTCCCCGGCAGCCTTTGCCGCCAAGCCACCAGCCTTGTAGTGTTGGCCTCAACATAACGCCGCCAGCCCCCAGGCTTGTTAGCCCCGGCGGCCCGCGTCATTACCCTGCAGGTAACACCCATGGAAATCCGCCATTTCCGCTACTTCCTCTGCGTCGCCCGCCACGGTCACTTCACCCGTGCCGCCGAACAGCTGGGCATCGCCCCGCCCACCCTAAGCCGGCAGATCCAGGACATGGAGCGCGAGCTGGGCGTGCGCCTGTTCGAGCGTAACCAGCGCGAGGTCAACCTCACCGCAGCGGGCCAGGCCCTGTTGGTCGAGGCCGAACATGCCGTGCGCCAATTCGATGCCGCACAACTGGGCGCGCAACGGGCCGCCCGAGGCGAAAGCGGGCGCATAGAACTAGGCTATGTGGCCTCGGCCGCGTACTCGGGCATGCTCCAGCAGCAAGTCAGCCGCTACAGCGAATCCTGCCCCGGCGTGCGCCTGAACATTCGCGAACTGCCCATGGCCGAACTGCCCGGCATGGTCCGCGACGGCCTGCTCGACCTTGCCTATGTGCGCTCACCGATGGAGCTGCCCGAGGAGCTTGAAGCCATCGCCTTGCACCAGGAAGGTTTCGTCCTCGCCCTGCCCGCCAGCTCACGGATAAATGAAGTGCCGCAGATCCCGGCCTCGCGCCTGGCCAATGAAACCTTCATCCTGCCCGAACAGATCTCCGGCACGCTGGAAGTGGCCGCACAAGGTGGTTTCGTCCCGAGGCTCGGCCCCCAGCCGGGCAGCCTGGTGGCGGTGATCACCCTGGTGTCACTCGGCCAAGGCATCGCAGTGGTGCCAGAGTCGGTGGTGCAACGCATCAGCCTGCCGCAGGTGAACTACCGGCGTATTGTCGACTGCCAGGCCAGCTCGTGGCTTAGCCTGATCCACCGGCGCTTCGAGAAAGCGCCGGCAGTGATGCGTTATATGGAAAGCGTGAAGTGCGGCATTTGATGGGTGCTCAAGCGCCCTGTTCCTCAGAAGCGCCCAAGGCATAGAACTCATGCAGCTTGGCTTGCAGCAGTGCCTTGTCCGGCAAGCGCGTTTGATACTCCGCTATCAGCGCTGGAGACAAACTGCGATTAAGTGCGTACTCGACCACCTCGTCGTCCCTGCTGGCGCATAGCAACACGCCGATGGCAGGGTTTTCATGAGGCTTACGCTCATTGCGATCCAGCGCCTCCAGATAAAAATCGAGCTTGCCCAGGTACTCGGGCTCGAAGCGACCAACCTTCAGTTCGATCGCTACCAGGCAGTTGAGGCCACGGTGAAAGAACAGCAAGTCCAGTGCGAAATCCCGGCCGCCAACCTGAAGCGGATATTGAGAGCCGACGAAGCAGAAATCCCGGCCCAGTTCGCTCAGGAACTGTTTGAGCCGCTCCATCAGTGCGCAATGCAGGTCAGCTTCAGCATGGTCCCCAGGCAGGCCAAGGAACTCGACCATGTAGGCATCTCGGAAAACATCCATGGCCGCCGGATAATTCTGCCTCAGCGCCGCTGAAACTTTTGCCGGGCTAGCGATGCTGCGTTCATACAATGCGGCTTTCAGTTGACGCTCGAGCTCACGCCTTGACCAACGCTCCTGAACAGCCATGCGCACATAAAACGCGCGCTCATCGCGCTGCTTGCACTGTCCCAGAATGATGAGGTTGTGGCTCCAAGACAATTGTCGCACCAGTGGTGCGACTTTCTCATCACCTCGATATGAATCGTAGAACTGACGCATCCGGAACAAATTCGCACGAGTGAACCCGCGCAATCCAGGCTGCGTTCGAGCAAGATGCACAGCCAGCTGACTGACCACCGAATCACCCCACTCCGCCTGCTCCAGTTTGCGACTGATGTAGGCACCAACCTGCCAGTACAACTCGATCAGTTGAGTATTGACCGCCTGCACCACCCGCTGCCTGGCGCCTTGAATCAACGCCAGCACTTCCTCAAAACGGTCATCCTTTACCAAAGGAAGGGCCGGCGGCGCTTGTAGGTCTTGTTGTTCTGCGCTCATGCATCGACTCCCTTTATGAATTCGAAAGGGAGTCTACGCCCGGGGAGTCGCCGTTCGACCGTCAACGACACCGAACAAGTGTTTCAAAAAAACAAAGGGCACCCATCCACTGGTGCCCTTTGCCCTACCGCCAGGTGAACTCAATCACCCCATCGAACGCACCCCCACAGGTTGCGCATTGCCCCGCGTGGTCACGATCCCCAGGAAGGAAATCACGATCGCCAGGCCCAATGTCGAGCTCACTTCCGCCCGGTGTTCAGGCGTGAACATCATGACCGCCAGTGCCCCGCCAATGAACAGGATCACCGCCCAGGTCAGGTACGGGAACAGCCACATGCGGAACTTCAGCTCGGTGTTTTCCCGCTCCAGGCGGCGGCGCATGCGCAGCTGCGAAATGGCGATGACCATGTACACCAGCAAGGCAATGGCGCCGGAGCTGGCCAGCAGGAACTCGAACACGCCCTTCGGCGCGAAGTAGTTGAGGATGGCAATGGCCGCGCCGATCAGCGTGCTGCCGAATACCGCAGCGCGTGGCACACCGACCTTGGAGGTCTTGTTGAGCATGGCCGGGGCGTCACCGCGCTTGGCCAGCGAGTACATCATCCGCGAGGCAATGTAGATCGAAGAGTTCATGCAGCTGGTCACTGCCACCAGCACCACCAGGTCGACCATGAAGGCCGCGTTGGGGATGTTCATGATCTCCAGCGCACGCTGGTAGGAACCCACCACCGCCAGCTGCGGGTCGTTCCACGGCACCACCGAAATGATCACGAAGATCGACAGAATGTAGAAGGTGCTGATGCGCCAGATCACCGAGCGAGTGGCCTTGGCGATGTTGCGCGACGGGTCGCTCGATTCGGACGCGGCGATGGTCACCGCTTCGGTGCCGATGAAGCTGAACATCACGGTGATGAACGCACCCACCACGGCCGACCAGCCCTTCGGCGCGAAGCCGTCGTGCTCGGCCATCAAGCCGCTCAGGCCGCTGACCTCGCGGTTGGGCAGCCAGCCCATCAGTGCGGCGAAACCCAGGCCGATGAAACCGAGAATGGCCGTGACCTTGAGAATGGCGAACCAGAACTCGAACTCACCGTACTTGGCCACGCTGAACAGGTTGGTACCAGCCAGCAGCAGCACCGAAGCCAGGGCGAATATCCAGCTGTCCACCTGCGGGAACCAGGCGTTCAGCACATGCCCGGCGGCCAGTGCTTCGATCGGGATTACCAGTACCCAGAACCACCAGTACAGCCAGCCGATGGTGTAGCCGGCCCAGCGGCCGATGGCCTGCTCGGCGTAGGTGGAAAACGATCCGGTGTCCGGGTGTGCCACGGCCATTTCGCCGAGCATGCGCATGACCAGTACCACCAGGGTTCCGGCCACGAAATAGGAAATTATGGTAGCTGGCCCGGCTGCCGCGATGGCGTGGCCAGAGCCGACGAAAAGTCCGGCGCCGATGATGCCGGCGATGGACAGCATCGTTACATGACGTGGCTTGAAACCTTGTGCAAGGTTGCCATCAGATCCCACGGTGTTCATTGATGTTGTTCTCTTTTTGCTGACACAAGGATGGACGGGCAGGTGTAGGCGAAAATATCTCCTTTGAAATCAATAAGTCGACACGTTACTCGCGCTCTGTTGTTGATATTTGGCACGCGTCACAGAGCAACGTGTCAGTGCAGGTCGGGCTTCATTTAAGCCCCGCAGGGCTGTGGGAAATTACACGAGAACGCCCCGGAACTGTTCGATCACGACAGGGCATTTCCATGAACGCCAGATGTCGCGAATGGCATGCCCGATCGCGTCACCAGGCCGTCTGGAGCTTTTGTTTTTCATTTGGGTGTGTTTGTGGCTGTACTGGCCCTTTCGCGGGCTCGCCCGCTCCCACAGATACTTCACGCCCCTCAAACCTGTGGTGTACCTGCGGGAGCGGGCAAGCCCGCGAAAGGGCCGGTGCAGGCATCACCACTTTCTGCCAGCCACAAAAAAGCCCCGGTCTCCCGGGGCCTCTGTTGCCAGGCGTCTGCCTACGCCTGCCCGGTACGCTCGAAGCGTCGGGCCAGCAACAGGTAAGCGAGGATCCCCAGCACGCCATGGGCGGCCACGAACCAGAGTGCGTTGTGGAACGAGCCGGTGCTGGCCACCACATAACCGATCACCAACGGGGTGACGATACCGGCAATGTTGCCGATGCCGTTGAACACGCCACCGCACAGGCCAACCATCTTCTTCGGCGCCACATCCGACAACACCGCCCAGCCCACCGCCGCCAGGCCCTTGCCGAAGAAGGCCAGGGTCATCAGGGCGATCACCGCGGCATTGCCGTCCACATAGTTGGCCAGCACCAGGCTGGTGGACAGCCCCATGCCGATGATGAACGGGGTCTTGCGCGCCCTGGACGGGTGCACGCCACGACGGATCAGCCAGTCGGACACGAAGCCACCGAGAATGCCACCGGTAAAACCGCAAATTGCCGGCAACGCGGCCACCCAGCCGGCCTCCATGATGGTCATGCCACGGCCCTTGATCAGGTAGATCGGGAACCAGGTGATGAAGAAGTAGGTGAGCGCGGTGATGCAGTACTGGCCCAGGTACACCGCCCACAGGTTACGGCTGGTGAACAGTTGCGCAAGCTCGGCCCGGGTCGGTTTGCTCTTGGCGGTCTTGCGTTCCTTTTCCAGGTCGACCAGGGCGCCGCCTTCACGCATGTAGTCCAGCTCTTCGGGGCTCAGCCCTGGCGCACTGTGCGGCTCGTGGTACAAGCGGAACCACACCACGCTCAGCACCAGCCCCAGCACGCCCATCCAGATGAACACCTGTTCCCAGCTCAGCGCATGGGTCATCCACGCCATCAACGGTGCGAACACCACCACGGCCATGTACTGCGCCGAGTTGAACAGTGCCGAGGCGGTGCCGCGCTCGCGGGTGGGGAACCAGCAACTGACGATGCGCGAGTTGGCCGGAAAGGCCGGCGACTCCACCAGGCCCAGCATGAACCGCATGGAAAACAGCGCCACGGCGGCGGACACACCAGCCAGGCCCATCCAGCCCACGGTCCCTTGCAGCAGGGTGAACAGCGACCAGAGGATCAGGCTGATGCCGTAGACCCGGCGGGCGCCGAAGCGGTCGAGCAACCAGCCGCCAGGTACCTGGCCCAGGGCGTAGGCCCAGGCGAAAGCAGAGAAGATCATGCCCAGCATGACCGGGTCCAGGCCGAGGTCCTTGAGCACCTCGGTGCCGGTAATCGACAGGGTGGCGCGGTCGGCGTAGTTGATGACGGTGATGACGAAGATCAGTGCCAGGACCAGGAAGCGATGGCGACCGATCCCGGCCACGGCCTGCGGTGCGGCGACGGCGGATTTGCTGTTCATGTGGACCCTCTTGCTTCTCGGTGGAAGCGATTGTTCTTGTGCGGAGAAGGTGTGGCCCTTGGGGCCTTGTGGTGTCTGTACCGGCCCTTTCGCGGGCTTGCCCGCGAAAGGGCCTTAGGGGTGGATCACCCGATTCGGCGGCATCTCACCCCGGAAGCAAGCCTCCAGGTTGAGCAAGACCATGCGTCCCATTTCCAGCCGGGTTTGCAGCGTGGCGCTGCCTCGATGCGGCTGCAGAACGACCTGATTCAGGTCACGCAGCGCCGGCGGCACATGCGGCTCATCGACGAACACATCCAGCCCGGCACCGGCAATGCGCTGCTCACGCAACGCCTCGACCAGCGCGTCCTCATCCACCAACTTGCCGCGCGCCACATTGACCAGGTACCCCTCCGGCCCCAGTGCATCGAGCACCTCGGCCGTCACCAGCACCTGGCCGCCATCGGCGGCAGCTGCAACCACCAGCACATCCACCGAGCGCGCCAGCTCGACCAGGTCGGCCTCATAGCGGTAGCCGGTTTCTGGTTGCTCGCGCCGCCCGTTGTAGGCAATGCGCATGTCGAATGCAGCGGCACGCCGAGCGATAGCCTTGCCCACCTCGCCAAGCCCGACGATGCCCAGTTCGATACTGCTGACCTTGCGCGCCAATGGCAGGTCGACCTTGCCCCACAAGCCATCACGCACCAGCCGCTCACCCTCGCCCAGGCGGCGCAAGGTGCCAATGATCAAGCCCATGGCCAGGTCGGCCACATCGGCAGTGAGCACGCCCGGCGTAGTGGTGACATGGATGCCGCGGCTGGCCGCATGGCGCAGGTCCACAGCATCGGTGCCGATGCCGCTGATGGCGATGATCTCCAGCGCGGGCAGTTGCTCCATCAGCTCATTGGACAGGCCCTTGGCACCGCCTGTAACCACACCACGAATGCGCGGGCCGGCTTCGTCGAGCAACTGTTGCGGGTTGGAATGCTGATACAGGCGATGTACCCGATAGGCGCTGACCAGCCGGGCATCGATGGCCTCTGGTACTGGCTGGGTCAACAGCACTTCGATGGGGTTTTCGTTCATGGTGGGCATCCGGCAGTTCGAAGACATGACTCGATGCTAGGCCGGCATTTGATACAGGTCTAATATAGATGCTGGATCGAATAATTCAGGAATTGAATCATGGAGCTGCATCAGCTGCGCTGCTTCGTGGCCGTGGCCGAAGAGCTGCATTTCGGCCGCGCCGCCACCCGCCTGCACATGACCCAGCCGCCCTTGAGCCGGCAGATCCAGTTGCTGGAACATGCCCTCGGCGTGTTGCTGCTCGAGCGTAACAACCGCCAGGCGCGGCTGACCCTGGCGGGCCAGAGCTTTCTCGAAGACGCCCGTCGCATCCTGCAGATCGCCGAATCGGCCAGCCAGTCGGCGCGACGCATCGCTCATGGCGAAGCGGGCCGGTTGACCCTGGGTTTCACCGCAGTGGGTGCCTACAGCATGATCCCGCGCTTGCTGGTGCATGCCGGGCAGACGCTGCCGGACATCGAACTGGTGCTCAGCGAACGCGTCTCCAGCACCCAGGTGCATGACCTGGAGGCAGGGCTGATCGATGTTGGCCTGGTGCGCCAGGTATTGCCCAGCGCGCGAGTGGAGTACCTGCCGATCCACCGCGAACCCTTCATCGCCGCCCTGCCCGCCGGGCATGCGCTGGTGGCACGTGAGCGGCTCAGGCCGAGCGATTTCGATGAACAACCATTCGTGATGTACAGCGCCAACGAAGGGCGCTACTTCCATGACCGCATCGCCAACCTGTTTGCCCGGCATGAGGTGCAGCCGCGGTACCTGCACCAACTGGGGCAGACTCACTCGATACTGGGGCTGGTCAATGTGGGGCTGGGCTGCGCGGTGGTGCCGGCCTCGGCGCAGGCATTGCGCCTGGAGCAGGTGGTGTTCAGGCCATTGGTGGGGATGGAGCAACAGGCGGAGATTTTCCTGGCGTTCTGCCGGGATAACCCCAACCCGGTGCTGGGGGCA
Organism: Pseudomonas sp. B5(2017); assembly: GCF_002112825.1. Lineage (NCBI taxonomy): Bacteria > Pseudomonadati > Pseudomonadota > Gammaproteobacteria > Pseudomonadales > Pseudomonadaceae > Pseudomonas > Pseudomonas sp. B5(2017). The sequence goes on along the minus strand of NZ_NEIR01000002.1, from coordinate 415,976 downwards.
TTCCTGGCGATGGCGCGGGCCTTCTTCGAGCAGGGTTAACCTGTTCCGGCCCTTTCGCGGGTAAACCCGCTCCCACTGGGTTTGCATAAACCTTGAGCGATATGCAGTACCTGTGGGAGCGGGTTCACCCGCGAAGAGGCCAGCAGCCTCAACGCACCAGGCAAGGCCGCTTGTTATCGAAGCTCCACCCCGGAATCAGGAACTGCATTGCCACGCTGTCATCCCGCGCGCCCAACTCCATGTTGCGGTAGCACTCATGCGCCTTGACCAACTGGTCTTCATCCAGCTCCACCCCAAGCCCCGGCCGCGCCGGCACGTGCACATGCCCGTCGACGATGCGCAGTGGTTCGCGGGTCAGGCGCTGGCCGTCCTGCCAGATCCAGTGGGTGTCGATCGCAGTGATTTCACCCGGCGCCGCTGCCGCCACCTGGGTGAACATTGCCAGCGAGATATCGAAGTGGTTGTTGGAATGCGAACCCCAGGTCAGCCCCCAGTCGTTGCACATCTGCGCCACCCGTACCGAACCCTGCAAGGTCCAGAAGTGCGGGTCGGCCAGCGGAATGTCCACCGACTGCAACTGGATCGCATGGCCCATCTGCCGCCAGTCGGTAGCGATCATGTTGGTGGCGGTGGGCAGGCCGGTAGCGCGGCGGAACTCGGCCATCACCTCACGGCCCGAGTAGCCGTTCTCGGCACCGCACGGGTCTTCGGCGTAGGCCAGCACATCGTGCTTGTCGCGGCACAGGGCAATGGCCTCCTTCAATGACCAGGCACCATTCGGGTCGAGGGTGATGCGGGCTTCGGGGAACCGCTCGGCCAGCGCCGTTACCGCTTCCATCTCCTCCTCGCCGCGCAACACCCCGCCCTTGAGCTTGAAGTCGCTGAAGCCATAGCGCGCCTTGGCGGCCTCGGCCAGGCGCACCACCGCGTCCGGGGTCAGGGCCTTTTCGTGGCGCAGGCGGAACCAGTCGTCCTCGGCATCGGCTTCGTTGCGGTAGGCCAGGTCGGTTTGCTGGCGGTCGCCGATGTAGAACAGGTAACCGAGCATCTTCACCGCCTCGCGCTGCTGCCCCTCGCCCAGCAGTGCCGCCATCGGCACGTTCAGGTGCTGGCCGAGCAGGTCGAGCAGCGCCGACTCGATGGCCGTCACCGCATGCACGGTGATGCGCAGGTCGAAGGTCTGCAGGCCGCGACCAGCCGAGTCACGGTTGGCGAAGGTCTGGCGCATGGCATTGAGCACGCGCTGGTAATGGCCGATCGGCTGGCCGACCACCAGGCTGCGGGCGTCCTCCAGTGTCTGGCGGATCTTCTCGCCGCCCGGCACCTCGCCCAACCCGGTATTGCCGGCGCTGTCACGCAGCACCACCACGTTGCGGGTGAAGAACGGGCCATGGGCACCACTGAGGTTGAGCAGCATGCTGTCGTGCCCGGCGACGGGAATCACGCGCAGATCAGTGACCACGGGGGTGCTGGTGTGAAGGGTCTGCATGTTCATGGTTGTTGTCTCGCAGTCATCAATGGCTCTGACCCAGGGCCGAAGGGGCCTTGAGGTCATCGGAAGGGACGCCCTTTGGGCGAGTGCGTACGAAGAAGATGGCAATGGCCGCCAGCACCGAGGTCACCGCCAGGCCGTACAGGCCGCCCTGGATCGAACCGGTCTGCTGCTCCAGCAGGCCGAAGGTGGTGGGGGCGACGAAGCCGCCGAGGTTGCCGACCGAGTTGATCAAGGCGATCACCGCAGCGGCGATGCGGGCATCCAGGTAGCCCTGCGGGATCGGCCAGAACAGTGACGACGCCGACTTGAAACCGATGGCCGCGAAGCACACCGCGACAAAGGCGAACACCGGCCCACCCGTGGTGGACATGAACATGCCGATGGCAGCGATCACCAGCGCACCTGCGACCCACGCCTGCTGGAACTTCCAGCGCGCCGAGCCGGCGGCGAAGGCATACATGGCCAGGATCGAGATCAGCCACGGGATCGAGTTGAAGAAGCCGACCTGCAGGTCGCTGAGGTCACCCATGCGCTTGATGATGCTCGGCAGCCAGAAGGTGGCGGCGTAGATGGTCAGCTGGATACAGAAGTAGATCAGGCAGAACAGCAGGATCTGGCGGTCCTTGAGCAGGCTCCAGGCCGATGGCCTGACCGCGCCGACCGCTTCGCGCTCAAGCTGCTCGCGATCGATGGCGCCCACCAGTGCTTCCTGCTCGGCCTGGCTCAGCCACTTGGCGTCCTGCGGCCTGGAGTCGAGCCAGAAGAACACGAAGAAGCACAGCGTCACCGAGGCCATGCCTTCGATGAACAGCATCCACTGCCAGCCATGCATGCCCAGGCCCTGAATCTGCATCAGCGCGCCGGCCAGCGGCCCGGAAATCAGCGACGCCAATGCCGAGCCGCTGAGGAAGATGGCAATCGCCTTGCCACGCTCGGCGGCCGGTAACCAGCGGGTGAAGTAGTAGATCACCCCGGGGAAGAAGCCCGCTTCGGCAACGCCCAGCAGAAAGCGCAGCACGTAGAACTGGGTTTCGTTCTGCACGAAGGCCATGGCCGTGGCCACCAGCCCCCAGGTGAACATGATGCGGGTCAGCCACAGCCGTGCGCCGACTTTCTGCAGCAGCATGTTCGAGGGCACTTCGAACAACGCGTAGCCAATGAAGAACAGGCCGGCGCCAAAGCCATAGGCCGCGGCGCTGATGCCCAGGTCGCTTTCCAGATGGGGGCGGACGAAGCCGATGTTGACGCGGTCCAGGTAGTTGACGATGAACATGATGACGAACAGCGGCAGGACGTGGCGCTTGACCTTGGCCACGGCGCTGGCCAGGGCGTCGCCTTCATTCCGGGCAGACGGAGCGAGGGTATCGTTCACTTGCGGATCTCCCACTAATTGTTTTTGTGCGGGTCGAGGTTGTCTGACATGGCAGTGGGGAGGAGCATATGCGCAGCGCAGTTGTACGACAAGATCAACAACATCGGCAAAATCACAAAATACAAGCTACCGCAAAGCCTATATGCGTCGATCTTGCAAAAACAGAAAAACTACTCGCTGGCTTGACCTCAGGAAAAATCGGCAAGAAATATTTTTATCGATTAGCTTGTCGTACAAGTACAACAACAATCGGATCACACCATGGCCACCGAACAAGCCCACAAACGCGGCCACAGCCGTGCCCATGACCTGGTCTCCAGCCTGACCCAACAGATCTTGCTGGGTACCTTCAAGCCAGGCGACAAGTTGCCCTCGGAAAACAGCCTGGTACGCGAGCATGGGGTCAGCCGCACCGTGGTCCGCGAGGCCCTGTCGAAATTGCAGGCTTCGGGGCTGGTGGAGCCACGCCACGGTATCGGTACGTTCGTGATGGAGCGCCAGGCCCAGGCCGGCCTGCGCATCGCTGCGGAAAGCGCGGCGAATGTGCGCGACCTGCTGGAGCTGCGCATCGGCCTGGAAGGCCAGGCCGCCGCCCTGGCCGCGCTACGCCGTGACGAGGGGCACCTGAGGCGCATGCGCCAGGCGCTGGATGACTACCAGGACCTGGCCGCCGCCGGCGACAGCTGCATCGAGGCCGACCGGCGCTTTCACCTGTTGATCGCCGAGGCCTCTGGCAACCTGTACTTCACTGAAATGCTGTTGCAGCTGGGCAACGGCCTGATCCCGCGCAACCGCATGGCCCTGGCCGAACGCAGCGGGGCGAAGCTGGCGCGGCAGGCGTACCTGGCCAACCTCGAGCATGAGGCGATCCTCAATGCCATCCGCCGGCAGGACCCGGACGCGGCGCGGGCAGCGGTGTGCCTGCACCTGTCCAATAGCCGCGACCGACTACTGCCCGAACAGGTCTGACACGATCCCCTGTAGGAGCGGCCTTGTGTCGCGAAGGGCTGCACAGCAGCCCCTCGATTTCAGCTACAGAATTGCAGGCCGGGGGCCGCTTTGCGGCCCTTTCGCGACACAAGGCCGCTCCTACAAAGAGAACCGCATCAGGCCCTGTTACCAGGTCAGGCAGATCTTGCCGAAATGCCGATTGCTCTCCTGATAACGGAACGCCTCGACGATCTGTTCCAGCTCGAAATGCTTGTCCACCACCGGCCGCAGGCCGTTGGCATCGATCGCCCGCACCATCGCCTGCTGCTGGGCGCGGCTGCCCACCAGCACGCCTTGCAGGCGAATCTGCCGCACCAGCGCCTGCACCAGCGGCAATTGCCCGGCCACGCCGGTGAGGATGCCGATCAACGACACATGCCCACCAATGCGCGCGGCAATCATCGATTGCTCCAGCGTCGCCGGGCCACCCACTTCGATCACATGGTCGACGCCGCGGTTGCCGGTCAGCTCGCGCACTTTCTCACCCCACGCCGGGGTGCTCTTGTAGTTGATCAGGTGGTCGGCACCCAGGGCCTTCAGGCGCTCCAGCTTGGCATCGCTGGACGAGGTGGCGATCACCGTCGCGCCAGCCAGCTTGGCAAACTGCAGGGCGAAGATCGACACACCGCCAGTGCCCTGCACCAGCACCGTATCGCCGGGCTTGAGGTGGTCGTCGCTCATCAACGCACGCCAGGCCGTGAGACCGGCCGTGGTCAGCGTGGCAGCTTCTGCATGGCTGAAGCCCTTGGGCGCCAGGGTGAAGGCGGTGGCGCGAGCGGTGACCTGTTCACGGGCGTAACCATCGATACCGTCGCCGGGCACCCTGGCGAAGCCTTCCACATTGGCCTGGCCGTCGAGCCAGTCGGGGAAGAAGGTACTGACCACATTGTCGCCGACCTGGAACTCGGTAACGCCGCTACCCACCGCGACCACTTCGCCAGCGCCATCGGCCATGGGGATGCGCCGCTCGCTCGGGCCCCACATGCCGCTGACAACGGCGAAATCGTGGTAGTTGAGAGAGCTGGCGTGCAGGCGCACGGTGATTTCGCCGGCCTGGGGTGCGAGAGCCTCGCTGGTACCGACCTCGACCTTGTCGTAGCCGCCGCCGGGTTTTACGTAGATGGCCTTGCTAGTCATGGATAGGTCTCCGTTCAGGGAATAGATTGGGGTTCAGCATAGACAGGTCCGGCCTCTTCGCGGGTGAACCCGCTCCCACAGGTTGAGTGCTGGACTTGAGCTCGGCGCGGTCCCTGTGGGAGCGGGTTTACCCGCGAAGAGGCCCGCACAGGCGACACAAAAACTCAGCCCAGCATCACCTTCAATGCCCGGCAATCGGCCGCATGCCAATCCACCAGCTCCGGCCACGGATTGTCCGGCAGGTTCACCAGCACCGTGCGCGCCCCCGCGGCCCGCCCACAGTCCAGGTCAAACCGGTAATCCCCCACCATCACCAGCTCACCCGGTGCCACACCCCAGGCATTGGCAATCTTCAGCAGCCCATCCGGGCTTGGCTTGGGCGCCGCTTCGTCACGCCCCAGAATGTGCTCCACCGGGAAGCAGTCCGTCAGGCCGATGGCCTCCAGCGTCACATGCGCCAACTCACGGGCATTGCGGGTCAGAATGCCCAGCCGGCAACCACGCTGGGCCAATTCGCGCACCAGTTCCACCGCCCCGGTGGCCGCCGTGGAGGCAATCGCCAGGTCACGCTCGTGCTCCAGCAGCCAGGCATGCTTGGCCGCCGCCTCGTCCGCCGGCAAAGCTGCCAGGTGGGTGAGGATGTCGTGCTCGGCCGGGATATCCAGCGCTACGCGGATGGCGGCAAAATCGTGCACGGCCACGGTCAGGGTGCCGTCCATGTCGAACACCCAGTTGCGCACCTCGCCAAGGCTCATGCCCAGTCCTTGCGATGGCGAATCAGGCCTTCCTGGCACGACGACGCCACCAGTTGCCCGGCCTGGTTGAAGATGCTGCCGCGGCAGAAGCCACGGGCATTGCCCGCCCAAGGGCTGTCGGTGGCGTACAGCAGCCACTCGTCGGCACGCAGGTTGCCATGGAACCACAGCGAATGGTCGAGGCTGGCGATCTGCATGTCACGCTGCCAAACCGATTTGCCATGGGGCAGCAACGCAGTGGTCAGCAGGCCGAAGTCCGAGGCGTAGGCCAGCATGTATTTGTGCAGGGCGGGGATATCGGGCAGGTTGCCATCGGCGCGGAACCAGGCGTACTTCACCGGGTCGCCAGGCTGGGGGTTGAACGGGTCGCGCTCGGTGACCGGGCGGATCTCGATCGGCTTGGCGCACAGCACCTTGTCGCGAATGCGTTCGGGCAACTGGTCGGCCATGGCCCGGGCCAGCTCGACTTCAGTGGGCAGGTTCTCCGGGCCGACCACCTCGGGCATCTGCGCCTGGTGCTCGAAACCTTCCTCGTCGTACTGGAACGAGGCGCTGCAGGTGAAGATCGGCTGGCCCTTCTGAATCGCCGTCACCCGCCGGGTGCTGAAGCTGCCGCCATCGCGCACGCGGTCCACCGAATACACCACCGGCAGGCTGGCATCGCCAGGGCGCAGGAAGTAGCCGTGCAACGAATGCACATGGCGTGCATCCTCGACCGTCTGGCTGGCCGCCGACAACGATTGGCCCAGTACCTGCCCACCGTACAGCTGGCGGAAGCCCAGGTCCTGGCTGCGGCCACGGAACAGGTTCTCCTCGATGGACTCGAGGCTCAACAGGTCGACCAGGTCGTCCAACACATGACTCATCGGGGGTTCTCCTAGCAAGGCAAACAGGTCTCTACAGCACTCTTATGAAGGCAAATGATACAGGGTTTGTCATTCGTGCCGGGCATGGCCATGCATTCAGGCGCGCAGGGTACGCTCCCAGTGTGCGCGGTCGATGCGGTACAGCACATGCGGGCGCAGCGGATGGCCCACGGGCAGACTGGGGTGTTCGAAACTGCCATTCAGGTCCTGCTGCATACCGATGGCCTGCATGACCTTCTGCGAGGGCAGGTTGCTCTCGCTAGTGAACGACACCACCTCCTCCAGGCGCAATTGGGCGAAAGCACAGCGCAGGCAGGTCCACGCCGCCTCGCTGGCGAAACCCAGGCCCCAGTGGCGGCGTGCCAGGCGCCAGCCGATTTCCACCGCCGGCGCAAAATCGGCATCGAAGCCCACGTGCAGCAACCCGGTCATGCCGATGAAGGCACCGCTGTCCTTGCGCTCCAGGGCCCACAGGCCAAAGCCGTATTCATTGAAATGCCCGCGCACGCGGCCGATCAGCGCGGCTGCCTCCACGCGCGTCAGCGGCGCCGGGAAGTAGCGCATCACCTGCGGATCGGCACACAGGGCGGCGAACTCGCGCAGGTCGTCGTCGTGCCATTGGCGCAGCACCAGCCGCGCGCTTTCCAGTTGCAGGATAGGGGTCATCGGGCGTGCTCCGGTTTTACCGTCTTGCAGTTTACAGCGTAGGCGCGGGTGCAGGTTTCACCCAGCCGGCGCAGCCGAATGCAATTTTCACACGCCCTTCACCGCCCCCCGACAGGCCTGTTGGCAGGATGCCAGCCAATACCGCCGCGCCAGCCGCGACCATGCCAACGGAGCAACGCATGCTATCGAGCAACACCCTGGGGCACCCTGCCATCCACGCCCGGCGCAAGCGACGCCTGACCCGCAAAGCCCTCGGTGCTGCCCTTGGCCTGTGCATGGTCGTGGCGGCGTTGAGCACCTGGCTGGCGACGAGGACGCACATCGTGGACCTTGGCAACGAACGACAATTGAGTGACAGCGGCCTGCTGCAGGACTGGGCCGACGGTGCGGTGATCGTGATGATTCGCCACGCCGAACGCTGCGACAGCGCCCCCGGCCCGTGCCTGGACGACCCCACCGGCATCACCGTGGCCGGCAGCCAGGCTGCCGGACGTGTTGGCCAAGGGCTGCACCAGCTGGGCCTGAACAACGCCGATATGCTCAGCAGCCCGAAACTGCGCACACGGCAAACCGCGCATTTCATACTTGGCCAGGCGGTGGCCAGTGAGGACTGGCTGGAAAGCTGTGACAGCCAGTTCGCCAGCGAAGCGCTGGCACACAAACGACCGGGGCATAACCTGGTGCTGGTGACCCACAACGGCTGCATCGACCATTTTGCCCGCCAGCAGAAAGTTGCGGGGGGCGAGCGTGAGAGCGGCTATGCCAGTGCGTTGTTCGTTTCGGTGGATGGCAATGGTAAGACGCGCATCCTCGGCCGCCTGAACGAGCCGGACTGGCAACGGGTGCTGGCCAGTACCACGAAATAACGCCCCCTCGCAGCAAACACGCCCTGTAGGAGCGGCCTTGCGTCGCGAAAGGGCTGCGCAGCAGCCCCGGCAATTTGTGCATTTGCGCTGATACCCCGGGGCTGCTGCGCAGCCCTTTCGCGACGCAAGGCCGCTCCTACAAAGGCCGGCGCTGGCCAGGAGATTGATGCCAGGCAGGTTCTCCCACAGCAGTCTCCAGCCATGGCAAGATCAGCACTGGCCCCGATTGCGACCCCACCCATGCCGTTGCCGCTGATCTACCACGAAGACTACAGCCCGGAGTTCCCTGCCGAACACCGCTTCCCCATGGACAAGTTTCGCCTGCTGCACGACCACTTGATCGACAGCGGGCTGACCACCGACCAAGCCCTGCTGCGCCCGGACATCTGCCCCAACGACATCCTCGCCCTGGCCCACGACCGCAGCTACATCGAGCGCTACATGAACGGTGACCTGTCACGCGAGGACCAGCGCCGCCTCGGCCTGCCCTGGAGCGAGGCCCTGGCCCGGCGTACCGTGCGCGCCGTAGGCGGCTCGCTGCTGAGCGCCGAGATGGCGCTGCAGCACGGCATCGCCTGCCACCTTGCCGGCGGCACCCACCACGCCCATTACGACCACCCTGCCGGTTTCTGCATCTTCAACGACCTGGCCGTGATCAGCCGCTACCTGCTGGAGGCTGGCCGGGTACACCGGGTGCTGATCTTCGATTGCGATGTGCATCAGGGTGACGGCACCGCGCGCATCCTGCACGACACACCAGACGCCATCACCGTGTCGCTGCACTGCGAACAGAACTTCCCGGCGCGCAAGGCACAAAGCGATTGGGACATCCCCCTGCCCCGCGGCATGGGCGACATGGCCTACCTGAAGGTGGTGGACGACGCCCTCAACTACCTGCTGCCACTCTATCGACCCGACCTGGTGCTGTACGACGCCGGGGTCGATGTGCACAAAGACGACGCCCTGGGCTATCTGCAACTGACCGATGCAGGCGTTGCCGCCCGTGACGAAGCGGTGCTGCGCCACTGCCTGGGCCGCGACATCCCGGTGGTGGGCGTGATCGGCGGTGGCTACAGCAAGGACCGCGCAGCCCTGGCCAGGCGCCATGGCATCCTTCATCACAGCGCGGCACGCGTCATCGGTTGTTCACAATGACTGTGGAACCGCTTGTGGATAACCTGCGGGAAAGGCGCTGCAGCCCTTTACAGGCAAGGCCTGCAAAGCTCTGATCATTTTTTGAGCAGTGCTTCCACAGGCTACGCTGCGCTAGAATGCGCCTCTTTTCCACAGCCTGCTGCCCACCATGCCTGATCTGAGCCCCGCCTCCCCTCCCCTCGCTGTCGTCATCGGCGGCGGCCCAGCCGGCCTGATGGCCGCCGAAGCACTGGCCCAGGCGGGCCTGGCGGTCGAGGTGTTCGATGCCATGCCTTCGGTGGGCCGCAAGTTCCTGCTGGCGGGGGTCGGTGGCATGAACATCACCCATTCCGAGCCCTACCCGGCGTTCGTCAGCCGGTATGCCGAGCGCCAGGGCGAAATCGCCGCGCTGCTGCACGACTTCGATGCCGACGCCTTGCGCCAGTGGATTCACGGCCTGGGTATCGAAACCTTCGTCGGCACCTCGGGCCGGGTGTTCCCCACCGACATGAAAGCCGCGCCACTGCTGCGCGCCTGGCTCAAGCGCCTGCGCGACAGCGGAGTAGTTATCCACACCCGTCACCGCTGGTTGGGCTGGAATGCCGAAGGTGCATTGCGGATTGCTTATCCACAGGGCGAGCGGGCGGTGAAGGCCGCCGTGGTGGTGCTGGCGCTGGGTGGCGGCAGCTGGGCGCGACTGGGCTCGGACGGTAGCTGGCAGCCGCTGCTGGCCGCACGGGCTGTGGATATCTCACCCTTGCAGTCCAGCAACTGCGGTTTTGAAGTGGCAGGCTGGAGCGCGCTGCTCAAGGACAAGTTCGCCGGTGCGCCGTTGAAGAACATTGCCCTCAGCGTTCCCGGCAGCGCGCCGCGCAAGGGCGAGTTCATCCTCACCGCGCAGGGTGTGGAAGGCAGCCTGGTGTATGCATGGTCAGCGCCGGTGCGCGAGGCCATCAACCGTGAGGGCCACGGGGTGTTGCTGCTCGACCTGTTGCCGGACAAGCCTGTGGACAAGATTGCCCAGGCGCTGGCCAAGCCACGGGGTTCCCGCTCCATGGCCAAGCACCTGCACAGCCAGCTGGGTATCGATGGGGTCAAGGCTGCGCTGTTGCGCGAGCTGACCGATCAGGCGACCTTTGCCGACCCTGGTGCCTTGGCGAGGGCGATCAAGGCACTGCCGATCACGCTGGTGCGCACGCGGCCACTGGATGAGGCGATCAGCAGCGCGGGCGGGGTGCGTTTCGAGGGGCTGGATGAGGGCTTGATGGTCAAGGGCATGCCGGGGGTGTTCTGTGCCGGCGAGATGCTGGACTGGGAGGCACCGACTGGGGGGTATCTGCTGACAGCGTGCTTTGCCAGCGGCTTGCTCGCCGGGCGGGCGGCGGCGGATTGGCTCAAATCCAAAGGTTGACACTGTCCCCTGTGGGAGCGGGTTTACCCGCGAACACGGGCGAAGCCCGTGCCATGCACCGAGTCGCATTCTTCGCGGGTAAACCCGCTCCCACAGAGACCGCGTACACTTCAAATCTACGGCTTACGCTTGCGCGCCCCACCATTGAAGCTCGGCACCTTGCGCACCGCCTTCACCGCCGGCTCCGCACTGCCTGATTCAGCACTGTCCATCCAACGCCCCAACCCGCGCTTGGCGCTGTTTTCCTTCGGCTTCTTGGGCTTCTTCGGCTTCTTGATCACCTGGCCACTGGCGTCGGTCATCGGCACCCGGTGGTCAGGGATGAAGTCCGGCTCTTCGTGACGCGGCAGGGTCTGCCGGGTCAGCACTTCGATTGCCGCCAGCAGCTGCACTTCATCCGCACACACCAGCGAGATCGCCTCGCCCTTGTTGCCCGCCCGCCCGGTACGCCCGATGCGGTGCACGTAATCCTCGGCAACGATCGGCAGGTCAAGGTTGACCACCAGCGGCAAGTCATCGATATCCAGGCCGCGGGCCGCCACATCGGTCGCCACCAGCACCTGGATTTCGCGGGCCTTGAAGCTGTCCAGCGCGCGCTGGCGGGTGGCTTGCGGGCGGTCACCGTGGATACCGTCGGCATTCACACCCTCGGCCAGCAAGCGCTCCACCAGTTGATCGACGCCATTGCGGGTCTTGGCGAACACCAGCACCTGCTTCCAGCGCTGCTTGCGCAGCAGGTGGCAGAACAGGTCGACCTTGCGCTTTTTATCCACAGGCACCAGCCACTGCTTGACGCTGGTGGCCGTGGCATTGCGCGGGCTGACTTCGATGCTCAGCGGGTCGTTCAGGGCCAGGCCCGCCAGCATGCGGATCTGGTCGGAGAAAGTGGCGGAGAACAACAACGTCTGGCGCTTGCGTGGCAGCGCGGCGTACACCGACTGCAGCTCTTCGGCAAAGCCCAGGTCGAGCATGCGGTCGGCTTCGTCCAGCACCAGGGTCTGCACCTGGTTGAACTTCACGGCGTTCTGCCGGAACAGGTCGAGCAAGCGCCCCGGGGTGGCCACCAGCAGGTCGACGCCACGGCGCAGGCGCATCATCTGCGGGTTGATGCTGACCCCGCCATACACCGCGTAGGTGCTCAGCGGCAGGTTCTCGGCATACTCGCGCACGTTGTTGTGCACCTGCTCGGCCAGCTCACGGGTGGGTACCAGCACCAGCGCGCGGATCGAGTTGCTGGCCACCTTTTCGCCTTCCAGCGCCAGGCGCTGCAGCACAGGCAGGGCAAAGCCCGCGGTCTTGCCGGTACCGGTCTGGGCCGCGGCCATCAGGTCGCGGCCGGCCAGCACGGCGGGGATGGCCTTGGCCTGCACCGGGGTCGGGGTGGTGTAGTCCAGTTGCTGCAGGGTGCGCAGCAGCGGTTCGATCAGGCCGAGTTTGGCGAAATTCATGGCAATACCGTCAGGGGGTTCAGCGAAGGCGGCAAGTTTACCGCATCACCCCTGCCTACTTGCAGATTTCGCCTTTCAACGGCTGCACCTGCTCAGGTGCCTTGCGCCACTGCGGCAGGCCGATCAGCACCACCGCGCCGATGATCACCGCCATGGCCACACATTCTTCGGCACCGATCTGCTCACCGGCAAAGACGATGCCCAGCAGCACGGCCACCGCCGGGTTGACGTAGGCATAGCTGGTGGCAGCTGCCGGGCGCACGTGCTTGAGCAGGTACATGTAGGCACTGAACGCCAGGATCGAACCGAAGAACACCAGGTAGGCCAGTGCCCCCCAGCCGGCAGCGGTCGGCATCTGCGTCATGCGCTCGCCAGACAGCACGCTGCCGAGCAGCAGCACAGCGCCACCAACGAGCATTTCCGCGGCGCTGGCCATGGGCCCCTGGGGCAGCGGCAAGGTCTTGCTCCACACCGAGCCGAATGCCCACGACGCTGCCGCAAAAATGATCAGCGCCGCGCCAATCGGGCTTGCCTGCAGGTTGGAGCCCAGGTTCAGCAGGCCGATACCCACCAGCCCGAGGGCGATCCCCGCCCACTCCAGCTTCGAATTGCGGTGCCCGAACAGCAGGCCGAAAAGCAAGGTGAACAGCGGCACCGTCGCCACCGCCAGTGCCGCCACGCCCGAGGCCACACCGGCATGCTCGGCCACGGTCACGCCACCGTTGCCACAGCTGAGCAGCAGGAAACCGATCGCCCCCGCAGCCCGCCACTGCGGCCAGGTCGGTGCCGGCACACCGCGCCAGCGCAAGAAGCCATACAGCAGGCCCCCGGCAATCAGGAAGCGCACCCCGGCCATGAGCATCGGCGGCCAGCTCTCGACGCCTATGCGAATGAACAGGTAGGTGGAGCCCCAGACCAGGTACAAGGCCAGGAATGCACCAATGAGCAACAACGGGAAGCGACGGGAGGCAGGCATGGGAAACACTCGAAATCCGTTTACGGGTGGCTTAGTTTAGAAAGGCCACCGTGTAAACTTAAGTTACAAAACAGCTTTAAATCACCCGAACACTTTGCATTGCATGGTTATTCGGATGCTTTTCAATCGAATCGAAACCAGGCAGGAATAACCTATGGACAAGTACGACCGCATGCTGCTCGCCGCCCTGCTCGACAATGGCCGCGCCACCTTCGCGCAACTGGCGCGCCAGGTGAACCTGTCGGCGCCGGCGGTGGCCGAGCGGGTGGCCAAGCTCGAGGCCAGCGGGGTTATCACCGGCTACCAGGCCAAGGTCGACATGAGCAAGATCGGCCTGCCGATCCAGTGCGTGATCGAACTGCGCCTGGCCAGCCACGGCAACCAGCAGGCCTACGAAGCGTTGACCCAGATCCCCCAGTTGACCGAATGCCACCGGGTAACCGGCGACCCCTGCGTCATCATGCAGGCAGCGGTGGGTTCGATGCCGGAGCTGGAAGAACTGATCAACCGGGTCGCGCAGTTCGGCTTCAGCAAGACCTCGATCATTCTCTCCAGCGCTGTGGAGCGGCGGGTGCCGCTGGCGCAACTGGAGAAGAAGCCCTAACAGAACCTGGCCAGGGTTTCACGAACCTTCGCGGCTGGGGTTTTCTGCAGGCGGCAGAGCAGGTCGTGCGAAAGCTGCTGTACACCGTGGCTCTGGCGCAGCACGCCAGCCAGATGTTGCAGCAGGTTGGCGGCCATTTCGGCATCGGCCATGGCACGGTGCGCGGTACCGGTATCCGGCAGCCCGGCCCAGCGGGTCAAGGTGCCCAGCTTGTGGTTCGGTGCTGCCGGCAACAGGCGCCGTGACAGCAGCAAGGAGCAGGCGAAGGCCTGGCTGCGGCTACGGCCGATGCGGCCCAGTTCGTAGTCCCAGAACTTCTGGTCGAAGGCGGCATTGTGTGCCAGCAGCGGGGTACCACCAACGAACTCGGCCACTTCGTTCATCACCTTGTCCACCGGCGGCGCACTGCGCAGCATGGCGGTGGTGATGCCAGTGAGCCCGGCGACGAAGGCCGGTACCGGCACGCCCGCGTTCATCAAGCTCTGATAGCGCTCGACGATGCGCCCGCGCTCCAGCATCACCACCGCCACCTCGGTGGCGCGGCAACCGGCACCAGGGCTGATGCCGGTGGTTTCAAAGTCGATGACAGCGATACGTTCCATGCAGGGGCCTCAGTGTTTGAGCAACAGCGCACCCTCGATGGGCACATAACGGGTGGCGGCACGGATCAGCGACAGTGCGGTAAGCCCGGGCACACCATACACCACTGCCTCGGTGCCATGGCGCTGTATCACCCGCTCCAGCAGCAGGTCGAAATCGCCATCGCCGGAGGCCAGTACCACTTGGTCGACGCGGCTGGCGGCGTCGATCACATCCAGGGTAATACCCACATCCCAGTCACCTTTGGCCGAGCCATCGCTGCGCTGGATGAAGGGTTTGAGGCGCACATCGAAACCGAGATTGCGCAGGATCTGCTGGAACTGTTGCTGTTTGCTGTCGCCACGGTCGATGGCATAGGCCACGGCCTCGACGATCTGGCCGTCGCGGCTGACATCGGCCCACAGGGCGGTGTAGTTGAAATGGCAGCCGTGGGCCTGGCGCACGGTGTAGTAGAGGTTCTGCACATCGGCGAACAGCGCGATCTTTTTCACCTTGGAACCCCTTGGTCGGCCTGGAATGCTGGGGGCTGCCTTGCAGCCCTTTCGCGACACAAGGCCGCTCCTACAGGGGGTCGCGTACCCTTGTAGGAGCGGCCTTGCGTTGCGAAAGGGGCGCAAGGCGCCCCCAAAATTGCCAGCAGTATGCCAGACCTGTCAGACGTACGAATCGTCGTCCGAGAAGAACCCGCCATCATCACTGCCATAACCGCTGTCGGCATTCCACGTGGTCGCCTCCCAGCCTTGCTAGCCCATGCAATGCCAATGAACAAGGAAGTACTTCAAGCTTCGGCCCGGTCCCGCGCCTTACTACTGTACCCACGCAGAGGAAGCTCAACTCCCTCATTGGAGAACAGTCATGAGTAACAGCATTACCAACTGGATCGCAGAAGCAAAATCTTTCAAGGCGCACATACATTGTCAGTCGGTCTGGAAATACTGGGACGGCACACAAGACAGGTACAAAGACATAATGACTTTCGACTCACCGGGGATAGATCAACCAGTCCGGCTGAGCGACGCTTCCGGGCTCGGCCAGGAGGAAGGCTGGCTGATCACCGGACGCCAAGCAGCACCCACCACGTTCAACATCGAATACCACTCCGAGACAACGGATCGGATCCATGTCTACATCAACGGCACGGGCACCGACAGCGACAGAAAGGTCGAGATCAGCCGCAACGGCTATCTTGGTTTGTACCGAACCAACTCACCGGTCGACCTGATAAAACTCGAACCGCTGGAATGGGGCCCTGACACACTGCGCTGCCGCCTGCGCGACCATACGGGCCGTACCGTGAAAACGCTGTATCACATGCCTCCGGACAGGAATGTCTATCTGAATACGAACGATGGCGACATTGCGACATTTCTTATCACGCGCCGATAGCTGCCAGGCTGCACCTGCCCCCTGACAGGTTGCCCCTGGAAAACCCGAGGTACACGGCCATGCGTTGTCATGTACCTCTGGGTTTGGCCAGCAGTATGCCAGACCTGTCAGACGTACGAATCGTCGTCCGAGAAGAACCCGCCATCATCGCTGCCATAATCGCTGTCGGCATAACCACCCTGGTCGCTGCCCCAACCACTGTTGTCAGCCACCTGCTGCTGCGCCCCCGAGTCGCTCCAGCCACCGCTGTCGCTGGCCGGCGCCGGCTCCTCCTTGATCACCTCTACCACCTCCTCCGGCTGCGAGTTGTGGTTGAACAGGCTGCTGATGCCCTGCGCCAGCAACACACCACCCGCCACACCGGCTGCAGTCTGCATTGCGCCGCCGAGGAAGCTGCTGGCACCACTGCGTGCCGGTGCAGCGCCAAAGCCAGGCTGCTGCGCTTGTGGCTGGGAAAAGCCCGGCGCCGAGGGCTCACGCCAGCCCCCGCCAGATGCCACGGGGGCTGCAGCGGGACGCTGCGGTTGCACGGCCGGGGCCGCATTGCGCCCAGACGAACCAAAGATGCTGGACAGGAAACCACCACCGCCATTGCTCGGCGCGCTGCCGGCACGGGCGGCCTCGGCCTGGGCATGGGCCTGCTTCAGTTCGGCTTCCAGTTGCTTGTTCTGCTCGTCGAGGCGCTTGATCGCTGCCTCCTGCACCAGGATCGCCTGGGCCATGTAATAAGGCGCCGCCGGCTGCTGACGCACATGTTCCTCGATGCATGCCTGGGCCTGCGCATCACGTGGCTGGCTCGGGTCCTCGGCTTGCTTGAGGCGGCCGAACAGGCCGTCGATCAGGGTTTGTTCTTCAGTATTCATGGGGCGACCTCGTGGGGTAGCGGACAACGGACAGCGTCAAAGATGGGGCGTACAGGCGTGGGATTCAATCACCGGCGGCGTGAAACTTTTTTCAGCAAGTGACAGCCCCAGGCCTGCTTTGGGCTAAAGTTATGCCCCTGTTTTTACTGCCATGCGATGTAGACCGATGAACCCGCTGAGCGTCCTGCGCGACTCCCTGTACTTCTTCCGCCGCCACCTGCCGAACATCCTCCAGCTGTGCCTGCCGCTGGTGGTGCTGGAAGCCTTGCTCACCCAGCTGCTGTACCGGCAGATGGGCGATCAGGCATCGCCGGCCTACGGCATGCTGGTCAGCCTGCTGTTCTACCCGCTGTACAGCGCCGCGCTGATCCTGTACCTCGACACCCGCAGCAACGGCCAGGATATCGCCAAGCGCGACCTGTTCGCCCGCGCCCTGCAACTGTGGCCACAGCTGGCCCTGCTGATCCTGATCAGCTCGCTGCTGATCATGGCCGGCCTGGCGCTGTTCATCTTCCCGGGCGTGTGGATCATGATCAACCTGGTGTTCGCCGAGTACCTCCTGGTACTGCGCGGCCGGCCGGTGGTGCAGTCGATGCGCGACAGCGCAAGCATGACCACCGGGCACTTCATGCGCATCATGATCTGTGTCGTAGGTGTGCTGGCACCGATCTGGCTGATCGACGGCCTGCTGCTGATGGCCTTCCCAGAGCCATCGCCCGGTATGGAGCTGGCCATGGACAGCCTCAGCGGCTTCCTGCAATTGTTCAGCACCGTGGTGCTGTACCGCCTGTTCATGTTGCTGGAAGGCGAAGCCGGGGCGTGATGCCCAGGCTCATCGCTTGACCGGAAAACGCTGTTGTCACGTCCCTCGAGGCTTGGCCCGAGCGGTGGCTTCGGCCACAAGCGGATCATCCGGCCAGTAATGCTTCGGATAACGCCCCTTCAGATCCTTCTTCACCTCGGCATAGGTCGTACGCCAGAAGTTGGCCAGGTCCTGGGTCACCTGCACCGGGCGGCGTGCCGGTGACAGCAGGTGCAGCTTGACCTGCTGGCGGCCATTGGCGATGCGTGGAGTGTCGGCCAGGCCGAACAGCTCTTGCAGGCGCACCGCGAGGATCGGCGGGTTTTCGCTGTAATCCAGGCGGATGTTCGAGCCGGACGGCACCGCCAGGTGCGCGGGGGCCTGCTCTTCCAGGCGCTGCGGCAGCGGCCAGGGCAACAGGTTGCGCAGCATCGACGGCAAGTCCAGTGCGGCGAAATGGCTGAGGCGCGACACCTTGCCCAGGTAGGGCTGCAACCAGTCTTCCAGGCTGGCGAGCAAGGCCTCGTCAGCCAGGTCGGGCCATTCGCTGTGGCCGTCCTTGGCCAGGTCCAGCTGACGCAGCAAGGCCACGCGCGCCTGCCATTGCCGCAGCTCGGGGGTCCAGGTCAGCAGGTTCAGGCCTTTGCGCCGGACCAGCCCAAGCAGAGCGCGAGCCCGCGCTTCGTCATCCAGGCCGGGCAGCGGTTCGCGGCTGAGCACCAGCTCGCCGACCTTGGTCTGGCGCTCGGCGCGCAACACCTGCTCGCGTTCGTCCCAATCGAGGATATCGACCCGCTCGACCTGCTCGGCCAGCACGCCCTCAAGCAGAGCCGGGTCGAACTCGGCGGCCAGATAGATGCGTTCTTCGCGCTGGCCCTGGCGGCTGCCCAGGTCGGCGATCACCAGCCACGGGCACTTCATCAGTGCATCGACTTCGGCAAACAGCGCCGCACGGCCGTTGGCCAGCCGGTATTCCGCACCGCCTTCGCGGCGCTGCTGGGCGACGCGGTCGGGGTAGGCCAGCGCCAGCAGCGCGCCCAGCCAGCGCGGGTGATCGGGGTCCGCAACCGGCGCGCCTGGTTTGCCACGCAGCAGGCCACGGTACTGGCGAGCCAGTTGGCGCGCACGCTGCACCCCGCCGTGGCTGCCACGGGCAGCTTTGCTTTCGCCACTGACCAGCGCCAGCCGGCTGTGCAAATCGGCACCACCACCGCGCTGGATATCCCGCTCGCCCAACAGCGCAGCCACATCGCAGGCCATCTGTGCCAGGCCCAGGTCCTGGCCGCGCAACAGCAGATGCGCGATACGCGGATGCGCCGGCAACTCGGCCATGGCCTGGCCGTGTTCGCTGAGGTTGTCACGGCTGCCGGGCTTGAAAGCGTTGAGCCGCGCCAGCAGGTCCTGGGCCTGGGCGAAGGCGGCCGTGGGAGGCTGGTCGAGCCAGCGCAACTGCTCGGGCGTCACACCCCAGCGCGCCAGTTGCAGGGCCAGACCGGCCAGGTCGGCCTGCATGATCTCGGCGCTGCCGTGTGCGGCCAGCTGGTCATGCTGGGCCTCGGACCACAGGCGGTAACACACGCCGGGCTCCAGGCGGCCGGCACGGCCGGCGCGCTGAGTGGCACTGGCGCGAGAGATGCGTTGGGTGTCCAGACGAGTCATGCCGCTGCCAGGGTCGAAACGCGGTACCCGGGTCAGGCCTGCGTCGATCACCACGCGCACGCCGTCGATGGTCAGGCTGGTCTCGGCGATGTTGGTGGCCAGCACCACTTTGCGCAGGCCCTTGGGCGCCGGGTCGATGGCCGCACGCTGGGCGTCGAGATCGAGCTCGCCATGCAGCGGGCAAAGCAGGACCTCGGGGCGCTCGCCCAGCGCTTCCTGCAGGCTCTGGTGCACCCGGCGGATCTCGGCCTGACCTGGCAGGAATACCAGCACACTGCCAGTCTGGTCAGCCAGTGCCTGCAACACGCTATCCACTACCCGTGGCTCGATGAACTCACCCGGCTGGAAAGGCCGCCCCCAACGGATGTCGACGGGGTGCATGCGGCCTTCGCTGCTGACCACCGGGGCATCATCCAGCAGCCGCGAAAGGCGCTCGCCCTCCAGGGTCGCGGACATCAGCAAAACCTTCAGTGGCGGGTCGTCCCGCAGCAACTCCCGGCCATTCAGGCTCAATGCCAGGGCCAGGTCGGCATCAAGGCTGCGCTCGTGAAATTCGTCGAAGATCACCAGCCCCACCCCCTCCAGCGCCGGGTCGGCCTGCAGGCGGCGGGTGAGGATGCCTTCGGTCACTACCTCGATGCGGGTTTTCGGCCCGACCTTGCTGTCCAGGCGGATGCGATAGCCCACGGTTTCGCCGACCTTTTCGCCCAGCTCGCTGGCCAGGCGCTCGGCCGCAGCCCGCGCTGCCAGGCGCCGGGGTTCGAGCATGAGAATGCTCTGCCCAGCCAGCCACGGCTCATTGAGCAGCGCCAGCGGCACGCGGGTGGTCTTGCCGGCGCCAGGTGGCGCCTCGAGCACCGCTTCGTCACGGTTTTCCAGGGCCTGGCGCAGGGCGGGCAAGACAGCATCGATCGGTAATGAAATCATGGTGGTCCTCGAACAGTCCCGCGAGTATAACGGCGAACCCAGCCTGCTCTATCATGGTCTTAGCTTCAGGTGCAGGCGCTTCGCTTGCCCTGCTGGATACCTTTTCGGAGATTTACATGCGCATCCCAACCCGCGTCATCGGTGGCGCCCTCATCGTCACCTTGCTGACCCAACTGACCGCCTGCGGCACCATTCTCTACCCGGAACGGCGCGGCCAGATCGGCGGCAAGATTGACCCTGTGGTTGCCGCAATGGATGCCATCGGCATCCTGTTCTACGTGATCCCGGGGCTGATCGCCTTCGGTATCGACTTCGCCACGGGCGCCATTTATTACTCAGGCGGGCGATCCGCTCAGGTCGACCCGGTCAAACTGCGCGAGGCCGTGAGCCCCGATGGCAAGGTCGACAACCTGAAGTTGCAGGCCATTCTGGAAAGCGAACTGGGCCAGCGCCTGCCGCTGAACGACCCACGGCTGATCCAGCATCGCGGCAGCATCGAGCAGTTGGCCAGCCTGGGCCTGGTACCTGCAGCCTGAAGTACAAGGACACTACCCACGGATGATGACCACCCCGGCTGAACACCAGCGCCTGCTACGCCTGGCCACTCGCGCATCGCTGGCGGTAGCCAGCATCCTGGTCCTGAGCAAGGCGCTGGCCTGGTGGCTGAGCGGCTCGGTCAGCCTGCTGGCCGGGCTGACCGACTCGGCACTGGATGCCGTTGCCTCGTTCCTCAACCTGCTCGCCGTGCACTACGCCCTGCGCCCGGCCGACAACGACCACCGTTTCGGCCATGGCAAGGCCGAGGCCCTGGCCGGTATGGCGCAGGCGCTGTTCATCGGGGTCAGTGCGGTGCTGATCGGGGTGCAGGCGGTTGAACGCCTGCACACCCCGCAACCCTTGGGCGATACCGCCGTCGGTATCGGGGTAATGCTGCTGTCGCTGGTGCTGACCCTTGCCCTGCTGGCACTGCAACACAAGGTCATCCGCCTGACCGGCTCCACGGCGGTGCGGGCCGACTCCCTGCACTACCGCTCGGACCTGCTGCTCAACGGCAGCATCCTGCTGGCCCTGCTGCTGGCACGCTTTGGCTGGCCGCAGCTGGATGCGCTGTTCGGCCTGGGCATCGCTGTCTATATCCTCTGGAGCGCGCTGCAGATTGCCCGGGAGAGTACGGCCATCCTGATGGACCAGGAACTGCCCGGCGATGTTGGCGAGGACATGGCTGCGCTGGTGCTGGCCATTCCCGGGGTCAAAGGCGTGCACGACCTGCGTACGCGGGTGTCGGGCAACCAGTGGTTCGTGCAGTTGCATCTGGAGATGCCGGGGCAATTGCCGCTAAATGAAGCGCATGCCTTGTGCGTGGAGGCCTCGAGGGTGATCCGCCAGCGTTATCCACAGGCGGATGTGATGGTGCATGCGGATCCGGTGTGAACCTGCAAGGGCCCTATCGCCGGCAAGCCAGCTCCCACAGGCACTACACATGACTTCAGGCCGGTGCGGTTCCTGTGGGAGCTGGCTTGCCGGCGATAGGGCCGGGACAGGCAGCACATCTGGCTCAGTTGATACTGTAGCCTCGGCCACTGAAGCACGCGCCCAGCGCCCGCCGGTAGTTGTCCGCCACATTGGCCGGCGGCGCATAAGTCGCTGTCGCCGGGTCGAACCCTGACTGGCTCACCGCCCAGCGGTGGCACTGGTAACGGTCCTGGTCCTGCTGTTCCTGCCCTTGTCCATACATCGGGTAGGCCACCACGTCATACCCACCGCCTACAGGTGCCGGCGCGGCAACCGGCGGGTTGACCACCACGTACTCGCGGCTGTCGGCCAGGTACTGGTAATAGGTATCTGCCACCAGGAAGAACAGCGCCCCGCCCAGCCAGACTTCCCGCGCATAGGGCGGCAGGTAGTCGACCCGCACGCCTTGGGGTGGGGTCACCACGACATAGCGGCCACCATGGGGGCGATACCAGTAACCACCGGAGTAGAAGTAGTCATCGCCGCGGTAGGGTACTTTCCAGTAGCGGTCCGGGAAATGATCGATGGTGTGCCCCGGGCGATACTGCGGCCCCGGCCCCCAGCCATTGCCATGACCATCCGGGCGCCCCTGCCAGTCACCGCCAGGCCGTTGCCCCGGGCCACCGGCTTCCCAATGGCGGTTATCGCCATGGCGGCGGGGAATGTCCTGGTAATAGCCCTGGCGTGGCGGCTGGGTCTGCTGCACTTCGTCACGCGAATTGAGCGAGCGGCCCGGCGCCCCCTCGCCCGGCCCTTCGGCCATGGCCCCGAGGCTGATGCTCAACCCCAACACACCAACACCTGCCAACTGCCAGATGCGCGACTTCATGCTGTTCCTCTCGGTAGAAAATACGGCAACCACAGCCAGTCTACCGCGCCTGTCACGCACGCCAATTAAATTTCCGGACATGAAAAAAGGGAGGCCGCTGGGCCTCCCTTCAGGAATTGTCGTCCGTGCTCGGCACTTGTGGCGCCGGCTCACCTCACACCGTCTTCTGGAAGGTGTGTAGCCCGGGGGCCTGCAGATCCTGTTGGATGGCTGGCCGCGACCGCCCGCCTAGGGCGCGTCGCCGTGGACTGATGTCCGGGCAGTGATTCTGTGGATAAAGATACCGGACAGGTTGCGGCAGATGATTGCGAAGATTGCTCGGATAAATAGCACTTGCGCAATTTTTCACCCTGGATTGATAATTCACCGCAATCCGAACAGAAAAGGCATAAACCATGAGCAAACTTGACCGCTACGACCTGAGCATCCTCGCCGAATTGCAGCGCGATGCGCGCATTTCCAACCAGGAACTGGCCGAACGCATCGGCCTGTCGCCTTCGCCATGCTCGCGTCGGGTCAAGCAACTGGAGGACGATGGCTACATCTCGCGCCAGGTGGCCCTGCTCGACCGCAAGAAGCTGGGCCTGAGCCTGACTGCCTATGTGCTGATCGGCATGGACCGCCACACCCCGGAGCGTTTCGAAACCTTCGAGGCGGCCATCCGCAACCTGCCACAGGTGCTCGAATGCAGCCTGGTCACCGGCATGGATGCCGACTACCAGCTGAAGGTGGTGGTGCCCGACATGGACCACTACCAGAAACTGCTGCTAGGCAGCCTGACCCGCATTGAAGGCGTCACCAGCGTACGTTCGAGCTTCGTGCTGAACCAGGTGCTGGCCAGCACCGAGCTGCCCTTGACCCACCTGCGTTAATTGCCTGCGCCAGCAAGCGTATAATCGGACGCTCAACCCGCCTGGAGAACACCGATGGATCCCGCCGTATTCGAAGAGTGGATGATGATCATCCTGGTCACCGTGTTGATCGGTTTCATGGGTTTCATCGTCTGGGACCTGGCGAAAAAGTCCAAGGCCGGGCGGTTCGGGACGCTGATCCTGTTCTTCGTGCTGGGGCTGGGGGTGTTGGCCTTTATCATCAAGAGCGTGGTGGTGGGGTTTCTCGAAGGGGTGTAGAAAATTCAGGGCCATTCGCGGGCACGCCCGCTCCCACAGGTCTGGCGCTGCACTTGAGGGCTGCACTATACCTGTGGGAGCGGGCGTGCCCGCGAATGGCCCTTGAACTGGACTAAAGCTTGGCGGCCACTTCGCGCCAGCCCCCCTGCTCCAACCCATCCAGCGCCCAGTCGCCAATCCGCACCCGCACCAGGCGCAAGGTCGGCAACCCCACCGCCGCCGTCATCCGCCGCACCTGGCGGTTACGCCCTTCGCGAATCACCAGCTCCAGCCAGTTGGTCGGCACGCTCTTGCGAAAACGCACCGGCGGGTTGCGCGGCCACAGCGCCGGCTCGTCCAGGCGCCGCGCCTCGGCCGGCAAGGTCGGCCCATCGTTCAGTTCCACGCCATCGCGCAAGCGCTGCAACTGCTCCTCGCTCGGCTCCCCCTCCACCTGAACCCAGTAAGTCTTGGCCAGCTTGTGCTTCGGGTCGGCAATGCGCGCCTGCAGGCCGCCATCGTTGGTCAGCAGCAACAGGCCTTCACTGTCGCGGTCCAGCCGCCCGGCCGGGTACACGCCGGGGATGTCGATGTAGTCCTTGAGCGTCGCGCGCCCGTCGCCGTCGCTGAACTGGGTCAGCACGTCGAACGGTTTGTTGAACAGGATCAGGCGCGGCTCGGCCGGTGGCGCCTTGGGCTGGCGACGCGGGCCGGTGGCAGGCCGCGCCTGGGGGCGGCGCGGCTTGGAACGGGTTGGCAGTGACATGGATCCTCAGCGGAACGGCGGCTCATCAAAGCTGCGCAGTTTACGCGAGTGCAGCGAGTTGAGCTCGGTGCGCAGCAGGTCCAGGGCGGCAATGCCGATCTTCAGATGCTGGCTGACCGCCCGGTTATAGAAGGCGTTGGCCGAACCCGGGAGTTTGATCTCGCTGTGCAGCGGCTTGTCGGACACACACAGCAAGGTGCCGTACGGCACGCGCAAGCGGTAACCCTGGGCGGCAATGGTACCGCTTTCCATGTCCACCGCCACGGCACGCGAGAGGTTGATCAGCGGCCGCTCCTGGGCCCAGCGCAGCTCCCAGTTGCGGTCGTCGTAGGTCAGCACAGTGCCGGTGCGCAGGCGCTTCTTCAGCTGTTCACCACGCTCGCCGGTGACCTGCGCAGCGGCTTCCTGCAAGGCCAACTGCACCTCGGCCAGGGCCGGAATCGGAATGTTCGGCGGCACTACCCGGTCGAGAATACCGTCACGGCGCATGTAGGCGTGTGCCAGCACATAATCGCCGATAGTCTGCGACTGCCGCAGGCCGCCGCAGTGGCCGATCATCAGCCAGCAGTGCGGGCGCAGCACGGCCAGGTGGTCGGTGATGTTCTTGGCATTGGACGGGCCGACACCGATGTTGACCAGCGTGACGCCGTCGCCGTCGGCGGCGATCAGGTGATAAGCCGGCATCTGGTAGCGGTGCCAGACCACGCTGGCCACCAGGGCCTGGGTTTCACCGTGGTCCATGCCCTTTTCGATCACCACATTGCCTGGCAGGACCATGCGCACGAAGCGAGGGTCGTCACGCAATTGGTCGAGGCCGTGGCTGATGAACTGGTCGACATAGCGATGGTAGTTGGTCAGCAGGATCCACGGCTGTACATGGCGCCAGTCGCTGCCGGTGTAGTGCACCAGACGGCGCAGCGAGAAGTCGACCCGCGCGGCATCGAACAGCGCCAGCGGCAGAGTCTCGGCACTGCCCCAGTCATACAGGCCGTCGGCGATGTTGTCGGTCGCAGCCGACAGGTCGGTGCTGGGGAACACCCGCGCCAGCTGCGCGGCGGTGATGCCGCTGCCGGCCAGTTCGTCGCCCTGGTCGACCACGTAGGGGTAAGGGATGTTCTGTTCACTGACGCCGACCTCTACAGTGACGGTGTAGTCGTGCATCAGCGGGCGCAGTTGCTCCAGCAGGTAGCCACGAAAAGCAGCCGGCTGGGTGATGGTGACGCTGTAGGTACCTGCCACCTGAACCTTGGCGTAGGCCCGCGTGGTGGCGGCGACTTCACCATGGCTGTAATAGGTCAGGCGCAGCGCCGGGTAGCGGAACAGGTCGCGCTCTTCGGCGCCCGGCTCGGTACGGTCCTTCAGGTAACGCTTGAGGGCCTGGCTAAGGGCCCCGGTGGCCTGGTCATGCAGGGCCGCCAGACGGTCGACGGCCTGTTCGGGGGTATCAACGACTACAAAAGCTTGGCTCACACTGTGCTTCCTGTCTGGACATGCATGTGAACCATCTTGCCTGCCTTCTTGGCTAAATACACCCCCATTGATCGGTGTTGCATCCATTCGCGGGCACGCCCGCTACCACAGGATCTTCACTGCCCTCAAGCACGACGCAGTACCTGTGGGAGCGGGCGTGCCCGCGAAGAAGCCAGCTCAGTTCGCCCAGGCTGGCGTAGCCCTGGCCACCAATGCCTCCACATCCACACCCCGCGGCAACGCCCCGTACACGCGCCCGCCCCCCGTCAAGCGGCTGTCGATAAACGCATCACTGACCACCGCATTGCCCGCCTCCAGCAATAGTTTGGCCTGCAGCGCCAGGGCAATATCCTCGGTCAGCTGCCGCGCGCGGTACTGCATGTCGCCAGTGTCGGCAAACGCCCCCTTGAGGTTGCCGATGTGCGCCGCCAGGCGCGGGTCCCCGTGCCCATCGCCCAGCTCGGCAAACAGCGCATCGAGCACCCCCGGCTCCTTGGACAAGGCCCGCAGCACGTCCAGGCACTGCACATTGCCCGAGCCTTCCCAGGTGGAGTTGACCGGCGCTTCGCGGTACAGCCGTGGCAGGATGCTGTCTTCCACATAACCCGCCCCGCCCAGGCACTCGGCGGCCTCGTTGATCATGGCCGGGGCGCGCTTGCAGATCCAGTACTTGCCCACCGCCGTGACCAGCCGGGCGAAATGCGCCTGCTGCGGGTCTTCCAGCTGCTCCAGCGCCTGCCCCATGCGCAGGCTCAGGGCCAGCGCGGCCTCGCTTTCCAACGCCAGGTCGGCCAGCACGTTCTGCATCAACGGCTGCTCGCTCAGCAGCCGCCCGCCGACCTTGCGGTGCGCGCAATGGTGGGCCGCCTGGGTCAGCGCCTGGCGCATCAGGGCGCTGGAGCCGACCATGCAGTCGAAGCGGGTCATGGCCACCATTTCGATGATGGTCGGCACGCCCCGCCCTTCTTCCCCGACCATCCATGCCAGGGCACCGCGGAATTCCACCTCGCTGGAGGCGTTGGAACTGTTGCCCAGCTTGTTCTTCAGGCGCTGGATATAGAACTGGTTGCGACTGTCATCCGGGCGGTGACGCGGCAGCAGGAAGCAGCTCAGGCCTTTTTCGGTCTGGGCCAGGGTCAGAAAAGCATCGCACATGGGCGCCGAGCAGAACCACTTGTGCCCGACCAGTTCGTAGGGCTGCCCCGGGCCCGCGGCGCCGACTGGATAAGCCCGGGTAGTGTTGGCCCGTACATCGGTGCCGCCCTGCTTCTCGGTCATGGCCATGCCCAAGGTGACCCCGGCCTTGTGACGGTCGCCGACGTTACGCGGGTCGTACTCGCAGGCGAGGATTTTCGGCAGCCAGTATTCGGCCAGTTCGGGTTGCAGCCGCAGCGCTGGCACAGCGGCGAAGGTCATGGTCAGCGGGCAGCCGGTACCGGCCTCGGCCTGGCTGTGCAGGTAGGTCATCGAAGCCCGAGCCACATGGGCGCCTGGGCGGGGTTCGGCCCATGGCAGCGAAGGCAGGCCGTGCTCGACGGCGGTGCGCATCAGTTCGTGGTAGGCGGGGTGGAACTCGACCAGGTCGATGCGATGGCCGTAGCGGTCGTGGCTGCTGAACTCCGGCTTGTGCGCATTGGCCAGGAAGCCCGCCTGCATCAGCGGGCCGCCGGCCAGGGCACCGTAGGCATCGATCCGCGATTCGGCCCAACCCGCACCGAAACGCCGCGACCATTCCTGTAGCGGCAGGTCGAGGCGGTAAAGGTTGGCACCGTCGAGGGGCGGTGGCTGGTTGGTGACTTCGTGGGTTTCAGCGTACTGGTGCAGGTTCATCGGGGGACTCCTGGATCCGGGTAGGCTTGAGAGACCCAGTGAAGCACTCCCTGTGAGTCAGTCAAAGTGACATTAATGACTAAACATGTGGTGGGGGGCGCATATGTTGAGGATGCAGCGGGGATGAGAGGTGTTTGCCACAACCAAATGCCATGCCTTCACAGCGACTGCCGCGCCTGCAGTATGTGCGGGCTCATCTGCACCTGCGCAATAGCCATGTTCAAACTCAACTCGAAGCGGCTGCCCAACCCCCGCGTCGACTCATGCGACAACTTCGCCCCCAGCAACTCCCCCATCTGCCGACAAATCGACAAACCAATCCCCAGCCCGCCATAACGCCGGGTCATCGAGCCATCGACCTGGAAGAAGCGCTGGTACAGGGTCGCCTGATCGAGGTCATCGAAGCCGATACCGCTGTCGCTGACCATGAAGGTCAGCGACAGGTCGTCAGGCCCCACCCGGCGCCCGCGCACCTGGATCATCACCCCGCCCTGGTGGGTGAACTTCAAACCGTTGTCCACCAGACACCCCAGGCAGCGGGCCAGCTTCTGAGCATCGCCCAGCAACCCGTCCGGCACATCGGCCGGGATGTCCAGGCTCAGGTACAAGCCTTTGCCCAAAGCCTGCCCGGCATAACCGGCACGTACGCCCTGCAGCAGGTCACGCAGGCTGAATGGCGCCGGCTGCGCGCGCAGGCGGCCGGCCTGCAGTTCGGACAGGGTCAGGATGGCATCGACCATATCCATCATGCCCTGGGCCGAGCCCACCGCCGTGCGGTGGTACTGGGCCATCTCGGCCTCCATCGGCAGGGTATGCATCAGCTCCAGCGAGCCGATCACGCCATTCATCGGTGTGCGCAGTTCATGGGTCACGCTGGCCAGGAATTCATCTTTCAGCCGGTTGCTCCTGGCCAGTTGCAGGTTCAGTTGTTCAAGCGTGCGCCCGGTGTCGCGCAAGGTCTGCGCCTGCTGCTCGCGCAGGCTGTTGATGCGGTCGGCCAGCGCCAGCGACAACAAGGCCACCTCCAGCGCCGACCCCAGCTGGCTGGCATACATGGTGATGAACACGTTAGGCAGGTAGCCCAGCACCATCAGGGTGTTGACCAGGCCACCGAGCAGGAATGCCGTCCAGGCGATGATGAACCAGCGAGCCACGCGCAAGCCACGCCACCAGGCGTACAGCCCGGCAGCGAAGATGCTCACGGTAAACAGCAACGCCAGCACGGTGGCCATGCGCAGGGCGACGCCGTAGGGCATGCTCACCGCCAGCACCATGACCAGCGCGCCACCCAGCATCAGCAGCTGCAGCAGCCGGTCGAAACCACGGCTGATGCTGCCCAGTTGCAGGAAGTGCCGGGCGAACTGGCAGCCGAACAGGCCAGCTGCCCCGATGAACAACGGCGTCGAAGCATTCGCCCACCACGGGCTGTCCGGCCAGAAGTAGGCCACACCGGCGCCATTCACCGACACCTGGTAAAAGCCGAACGAGGCGATATAGAGGATGTAGTAGAGGTAGCTGACGTCGCGCACGCTGAGGTAGATGAACAGGTTGTACACCAGCATCACCAACAGCACGCCGTAGATCATCCCCAGCACATACAGGCGCGTGGGCTGCTCCTCCATGTAGGCCTGGGCGGACCACAGCGCCAGCGGCGCCTGCACCGAACCCTGGCTGTGCAGACGCAGGTAGGCGGTGGTCACCTGGCCAGGCGGCAGCTGCAGTTCGAACAGGTAGTTGTTCTGCAGGATCTGCCGGCTTTGGTAGGGCAAGGCGTCGCCGGTGCGCCGGGCCAGGCGGTAACTGCCACTGCTGTCGGGCAGGTACAGCTCGAGGTGGTCCAGCGGCGGATAGGCCAGTTCCAGCAGCCATTGCCGTGGGGCGGCGCCGGGAGCGGCGATAGGGCGCAGTTCGACCTTGAGCCAGAACACCGAGGTGGAATAACCGGCGTTCAGCACGTCTTCGTGGTGGGGGCGAAAATGCTTGGCGAACCCAGGGGCACTGACCTGGGCGATGCTGGCGCTGCCATCGAGGTCTTCATAAACCTGCATGGCCTTGCCCAGCGGAAGATGCCGCGTAGCGTCGTCGAAATCGACCGCCCCGGCCAGCACGGGCAGCAAGCCCAGAAGCACAATCAGCAAATAGCGCATACAGCCCCAGCATGGCCTGTCCGGTCGAGTCGCGGTTGCCTCCCATCCGTTTGAGACGACACGATCCGGCAGAACCCGTTTGTAGAGTTATCCGAGCACTCTAGCATAGCTTCGCAACCTGGCAATCGACCATATCCAATCACAAAGAAAAGGCTCTAAATCAATGCTTTCAGAAATTAAACCAGCAAAAAACTGACCTTACGATCAACAAAACTCGTTTGTAGGACGATCCGCCCAAACAGGATTGGTGGTAAGCTCGCCGACCATGAATACCTACAGCTCCCGCCCCGTTGTCCTCTGTCTCTCCGGCCACGACCCCAGTGGCGGCGCCGGCCTGCAGGCAGATATCGAAGCCCTGATCGCCCAAGGCTGTCACGCAGCGCCCGCAGTGACCGCCCTGACCGTGCAGGATACCGTCAACGTTTCCGACTTCCGCGTGCTCGACCGCGAGTGGGTGCTGGCCCAGGCCAACGCCGTGCTGGCCGACTCCACGGTGGCCGCCGTCAAGCTCGGCATGCTCGGTTCGATCGAAATGGTCGACACCGTCGCCGAACTGCTGGCCGCCCACCCGCACCTGCCACTGGTCTGCGACCCGGTGCTGCGTGCCGGTGGTGGTGGCCGCCTGGGCAAGGACGAAGTGGGCTACGCCCTGCGCGAACGCCTGCTGCCGCTGGCGACCATCGCCACGCCGAACCTGCCCGAAGCCCGCATCCTTGCCGAATTGCCCGAAGGCACCGCCGACGAGTGTGCCGAGAAACTGTTGCCGTTCTGTAGACACCTGCTGATTACCGGCGGTCACGGCGACGAAGACGAAATTCACAACCGCCTGTACAGCCGCGACGGCCAGCACCACACCTGGACCTGCCAGCGCCTGCCGGGCAGCTACCACGGCTCGGGCTGCACCCTGGCCAGCGCCCTGGCCGGCCGCCTGGCCCTCGGCGAGCAGCTGGAAAGCGCCGTCCGCAGCGCCCTGGACTACACCTGGCGCACCCTGCGTGACGCCGAACAGCTGGGCAAGGGCCAGTTCGTGCCGCGCCGCCTGCCGCTGGATTTCTGCTCCTGACACGAGGCCTCCAATGAAGCTACGCGGTCTGTACGCCATCACCGACAGCCAGCTGCTCGCTGGCCGTTTCCTGTCCCATGTCGAGGCGGCACTGGAAGGCGGCGTATGCCTGCTGCAGTACCGCGACAAAAGTGACGACGCGGCACGCCGCCTGCGCGAAGCTGAAGGGCTGATGCAGCTCTGCGAGCGCTACGGCACTCAGCTGATCATCAACGACGACGCCGAACTGGCCGCGCGCCTGGGCGTCGGCGTGCACCTGGGCCAGACCGACGGCCCGCTGACCCCGGCCCGCGCATTGCTCGGACGCCAGGCAATCATCGGCTCCACCTGCCACGCCAGCCTCGAGCTGGCCGCGCAGGCTGCCAGCGAAGGCGCCAGCTACGTGGCCTTTGGCCGCTTCTTCAATTCTGTCACCAAGCCGGGTGCACCCGCTGCCAACATCGAATTGCTGGAGCAGGCCCGCGCCCAGGTGAAACTGCCGATCGCGGTGATCGGCGGCATTACCCTCGACAACGCCGCCCCGCTGGTCGCCCATGGCGCCGACTTGCTGGCGGTGATCCACGGCCTGTTCGGTGCCGACAGCGCTCAGGAAGTCACCCGCCGCGCCCGCGCCTTCAACGCCTTGTTCGCATCCTGATTCGAGAGAACCCCCATGTCCCGTTCCGAAGCCCTGTTCGCCCAAGCCCAGAAGCACATCCCCGGTGGCGTCAACTCACCGGTCCGCGCTTTCAAGAGCGTTGGCGGCACGCCGCTGTTCTTCAAGCATGCCGAAGGCGCCTACGTCGTTGACGAGGATGACAAGCGCTACGTCGACTACGTCGGCTCCTGGGGCCCGATGATCCTCGGCCACGGCCACCCGGAGGTACTGGACTCGGTACGCAGGCAGCTGGAGCACGGCCTGTCCTATGGCGCCCCGACCGCCATGGAAACCGAGATGGCCGACCTGGTCTGCTCGCTGGTGCCATCCATGGAGATGGTGCGCATGGTCAGCTCGGGCACCGAAGCCACCATGAGCGCCATCCGCCTGGCCCGTGGCTACACCGGCCGTGACGCCATCATCAAGTTCGAAGGCTGCTACCACGGCCACTCCGACAGCCTGCTGGTAAAAGCAGGCTCCGGCCTGCTGACCCAGGGTGTGCCGAGCTCGGCGGGCGTGCCGGCGGACTTCGCCAAACACACTCTGACCCTGCCGTTCAACGACATCGCCGCCGTCGAGAAGACCCTGGCCGAAGTCGGCCAGACCGTAGCCTGCATCATCGTCGAGCCGGTAGCCGGCAACATGAACTGCGTACCGCCGGCGCCAGGCTTCCTCGAAGGCCTGCGCGAGCAGTGCGACAAGCACGGCGTGGTGTTGATCTTCGACGAAGTGATGACCGGTTTCCGCGTTTCGCTCGGCGGCGCCCAGGGCCACTACGGCATCAAGCCGGACCTGTCGACCTTCGGCAAGATCGTCGGTGGCGGCATGCCGGTCGGCTGCTTCGGCGGCAAGCGTGAAATCATGGGCTGCATCGCCCCGCTCGGCCCGGTCTACCAGGCCGGTACCCTGTCGGGTAACCCGCTGGCCATGGCCGCCGGCCTGACCACCCTGAAGCTGATCAGCCGCCCGGGCTTCCACGCCGAGCTGACCGACTACACCAGCCGCATGCTCGACGGCCTGCAACAGCGCGCCGATGCCGCTGGCGTGCCGTTCGTCACCACCCAGGCCGGTGCCATGTTCGGCCTGTACTTCAGCGGCGCCGACGACATCGTCACCTTCGAAGACGTGATGGCCAGCGATGCCGAGCGCTTCAAGCGCTTCTTCCACCTGATGCTCGATGGTGGCGTGTACCTGGCGCCGAGCGCGTTCGAGGCCGGCTTTACCTCCATCGCCCATGGGGACAAGGAGCTGCAGATCACCCTGGATGCGGCTGAAAAGGCTTTTGCAGCCCTGAAGTAATTGTCAGCCTGTCCCGGCCCTTTCGCGGGCACGCCCGCTCCCACAGGTTCTGCACCAACCTTGAAAATGGTGCGATCCCTGTGGGGGCGGGCGTGCCCGCGAAGAGGCCGGGACAGGCAACAAAAGACCCTGCACAATCAGCTGACTTCCCCAACCAAGCAGAAATTCGAGTAAAACTTTGTAAGGTTGGCGCTGCTTATCCCATAATGTGCCACCAGAGACATTGGCCGCAGCTTTGCAGAGGTAAGTCGATCCCCATGAACCGCACCGGCCGCGCCCTGACCCTGGGCTGCCTGTTGCTTCTTCAGCCCCTGCTGGCTCTGGCGGAGGGCGGTAACTCGTTGCTGATTCCGGCGACGGGCCGCTGCACCTTGAATGTCCAGCCTGAAGACCTGGCAAACGCCCTCAAGGCTTGTGAGCAGACGGCAACGGCGGGGGATGCCCAGGCGCAATTCGAACTGGGCGAGTACTACTACACGCAAACGCCGAAAAACCTGGGCAAAGCCCTGAACTGGTTCGAAAAGGCCTCGCTGCAAGGCCATGCAGAGGCCCAGTACCGCCTGGGCGCCATGTTCTTCCGTGGCGAAGGGGTCAAGGCCAACAATGTGCAGGCCTACATCCTGCTGAAGATGGCCGCGGTCAACGGCGCCGAGGATGCGCTGGACATGGCCGACGAAGTGACCGAGCAAATGCCCCGCGACGAACTGGAGCATGCCACCCAGGTGCTCGGCCAGATCTTCCGCAAGTACCTGCTGGAACTACAGAACGCCGAAGGGCGCACGCCGTTCTCGCCACTCCCCTGAGGGTTACTTTTCCGGCATCGGCATGGGGAACGGCATCACGTTGCCGCCGCCCTTGGCTTCGCTGATCTTCGCCGTGCCCAGGCGCTCCACCTCGTCGATGCGCACGATCGAGTGCATCGGCACGAAGCTGCGGATCACCCCATCGAACTGGCTCTTGAGCTTCTCCTCGCTCGGGTCCACCACCAGCTGCGAACGCTCGCCGAACACGAACTCCTCGATTTCCAGGAACCCCCACAGGTCGCTCTGGTAGATCTGCTTGGCATACATCTCGAAGACCTGCCCCTGGTTGAGGAAGATCACTTTATAGATGGCAGGTTCGCGTTTGCTCATGTTCGTCGGGATAACACATGCGTAAGAAAAGGCGGGCATCATACCTGTACCGGCCCCTTCGCGGGCAAGCCCGCTCCCACAGGTATTGCGCCCACCTTCGAAGCGGTGCGGTACCTGTGGGAGCGGGCGTGCCCGCGAAGAGGCCGGAACAGGCCATACATACCGTTGAACGTTTCAGTGCTTTCGCCACTGCCATTCAAGGGTTATTCTTGAGTTCACATCCATTGCCGTCGAGCGGCTAAAAACGACCTTGAACGCACCCATACAACCCCATCGCTTCATCCTCGAACCCTTCGAGGCCCACCGTTTCGCCAACTTGTGCGGCCAGTTCGACGAGCACCTGCGCCTGATCGAACAGCGCCTGGCCATCGAGATCCGCAACCGCGGCAATCAGTTCGAACTGATCGGCGAACCCAAGACCACCTCCGCTGCCGAACAACTGCTGCGCCGTCTCTACCGCGAGACAAAGGCCAGCGACCTGTCGCCGGAAACCGTGCATCTGTACCTGCAGGAATCGACCGTCGAGAACATCGACAACCCGGCCGTCAACGAGGTCAGCGTGTCGCTGCGCACGCGAAAGGGCAACATCCGCCCGCGCGGGGTTAACCAGCAACGCTACGTCAAGGAAATCCTGGCCAACGACATCAACTTCGGCATCGGCCCGGCCGGTACCGGCAAGACCTACCTGGCCGTGGCCTGCGCCGTGGACGCGCTGGAACGCGAACAGGTGCGCCGGATCCTGCTGGTGCGACCTGCGGTAGAGGCGGGCGAAAAGCTCGGCTTCCTGCCCGGCGACCTGGCCCAGAAGATCGACCCGTACCTGCGCCCGCTGTACGACGCCCTGTACGAAATGCTCGGCTTCGAACATGTGGCCAAGCTGATCGAGCGCCAGGTGATCGAGATCGCGCCGCTGGCCTACATGCGTGGCCGCACCCTGAACAACAGCTTCATCATCCTCGACGAGAGCCAGAACACCACGCTGGAACAGATGAAGATGTTCCTTACCCGTATCGGCTTTGGCTCCACCGCGGTCATCACCGGTGACATCACCCAGGTTGACCTGCCCCGCGGCACCAAGTCAGGTCTGGCACACGTCATCGAGGTGCTGAAGGACGTTCCGGGTATCAGCTTCACCCACTTCCAACCCAAAGATGTGGTTCGTCACCCACTGGTGCAGCGCATTGTCGAGGCCTACGACCGCTTCGATGCCCGCCAGGCCAAGCCCGAGGCGCCCGGCAAAGATGCTTGAACTCGATATTCAACGGGCCACGGATGCTGCCGCCCCGGATGACAACGCCTTTCGCCGCTGGTGCGAACTGGCCCTGCGCCAGCGCAGCGCCGATTCGGAAATGACCATTCGCCTGGTCGACGAAGCCGAAGGCCGCGAGCTGAACCACACCTACCGGCACAAGGACTACGCGACCAATGTGCTGTCGTTCCCGGCCGACGTCCCCGACGACCTGCTCGATATCCCGTTGCTGGGCGACCTGGTGATCTGCGTGCCAGTGGTCGAGCGCGAAGCCGCCGATCAAGGCAAGTCGCTGGAAGCGCACTGGGCACACCTGGTCATACACGGTTGCCTGCACCTGCTCGGCTACGACCACATCGAGGATGAGGAAGCCGAGGAAATGGAAGGCCTGGAACGGGAATTGCTGGCAGAACTGGGTCATCCCGACCCGTACGCCGACGATGAAACCGACACCATCACACACTGAAACACGAAGGATCACGAGAACCGCCATGAGCGAAGATCGATCGAGCAACGGGCAGAAGTCCTGGCTGGGTAAACTGACCCAGGCTTTTGCCCATGAGCCGAAAAACCGCCAGCAACTCCTTGAACTGCTGCGCGAAGCCCATCAGAACAAACTGCTGGACAGCGAAGCGCTGACCATCGTCGAAGGCGCCATCCAGGTGGCCGACCTGCAGGTTCGCGACATCATG
The DNA here is from genome assembly GCF_002112825.1 of Pseudomonas sp. B5(2017). Lineage (NCBI taxonomy): Bacteria > Pseudomonadati > Pseudomonadota > Gammaproteobacteria > Pseudomonadales > Pseudomonadaceae > Pseudomonas > Pseudomonas sp. B5(2017). The sequence goes on along the minus strand of NZ_NEIR01000002.1, from coordinate 380,283 downwards.
GTGCCGCGTTCGCAGATGATCAGCATCAAGGCCAGCCAGTCGCCCCGCGAGTTCCTGCCGGCGGTGATCGACGCCGCGCACTCGCGCTACCCGGTGATCGGCGAAAGCCACGACGATGTGCTCGGGATCCTGCTCGCCAAGGACCTGCTGCCGCTGATCCTCAAGGAGAATGGCGACAGCTTCAACATCAAGGACCTGCTGCGCCCGGCCACTTTCGTGCCCGAGTCCAAGCGCCTGAACGTGCTGCTGCGCGAGTTCCGCGCCAACCATAACCACATGGCCATCGTCATCGACGAGTACGGCGGCGTGGCCGGCCTGGTCACCATCGAGGACGTGCTGGAGCAGATCGTCGGCGACATCGAGGACGAGCACGACGTCGAGGAAGACAGCTACATCAAACCGCTGCCCAGCGGTGACTTCCTGGTCAAGGCGCTTACCCCGATCGAAAACTTCAACGAGTTCTTCGACAGCGAATTCTCCGATGACGAGTTCGACACTGTCGGCGGCCTGGTAATGAGCGCCTTCGGTCACCTGCCCAAGCGCAACGAGACCACCGAGATCGGCCCTTACAAGTTCCGTATTCTCAATGCCGACAGCCGGCGGATACACTTGCTGCGCCTGACACCGATCACCCGTTAAGGACAAACATGCGTTGGATCACCCGCCCCGGCTGGCCCGGTAACCTGCTGGCCCTGGCGGCCGGTGCCTCCACCCTCCTGGCCCTGGCGCCTTTCGACATCTGGCCCTTGGCCGTATTGTCCATCGCCCTGCTCTACCTCGGCCTGCGCGAGCTCAGCCCGCGCCAGGCCATGTGGCGCGGCTGGTGGTTCGGCTTCGGCCTGTACGGTGCCGGTACCTGGTGGATCTACGTCAGCATGAACACCTACGGCGGCGCCTCGCCGCTGCTGGCGATCCTGCTGCTGCTGGCCTTCTTCGCCGCCCTGGCCTGGTTCTTCGCCCTGCCCACCTGGCTGTGGGCACGCTGGCTGCGCCGCACCGAAGCACCACTGGCCGACGCCTTGTGCTTTGCCGCCCTGTGGCTGCTGCAAGAGGCCTTCCGCGGCTGGTTCCTGACCGGCTTCCCCTGGCTCTACGCCGGCTACAGCCAGCTGGACGGCCCGCTGGCCGGCCTGGCACCGCTGGGTGGCGTGTGGCTGATTTCCTTCGCACTGGCCCTGACCGCTGCCCTGTTGTGCAACGTGCACCGCCTGCGCGCCCGCCCCTCGTTCCTCGCGGTGGGCTGTCTGCTGTTGCTGGCCCCGTGGGTGCTGGGCCTGGCGCTCAAGGGCCATGCCTGGACCAAGCCGGCGGGCGACCCACTGAAAGTGGCGGCCATCCAGGGCAACGTCGAGCAGGACCTGAAATGGGACCCGGCGCACATCGATGCGCAACTGGCGCTGTACCGTGACCTGAGCTTCAGCTCCAGGCCGGTAGACCTGCTGGTGTGGCCGGAAACCGCGGTCCCGGTGCTCAAGGACCAGGCCCAAGGCTATATCGACGTGATGGGCCGGTTTGCCGCCGAGCGGCATTCGGCGCTGATTACCGGCGTGCCGGTGCGTGAAGTGGTGCATCACCAGCGCCGCTACTACAACGGCATCACCGTCACCGGTGAAGGCGATGGCACCTACCTCAAGCAGAAGCTGGTGCCGTTTGGCGAGTATGTGCCGCTGCAGGACATGCTGCGCGGCCTGATCGAGTTCTTCAACCTGCCCATGTCGGACTTCGCCCGCGGGCCGGAAGACCAGCCGCTGCTGCAGGCCAAGGGCTACCAGATTGCGCCTTACATCTGCTACGAAGTGGTCTACCCCGAATTCGCCGCTGGCCTGGCGGCCCGCAGCGACCTGCTGCTGACCATCAGCAACGACACCTGGTTCGGCACCTCGATCGGCCCGTTGCAGCACCTGCAGATGGCGCAGATGCGCGCGCTGGAAGCCGGCCGCTGGATGATCCGCGCCACCAACAACGGCGTGACCGCGCTGATCGACCCGTTTGGCCGCATTACCACGCAGGTACCGCAGTTCCAGCAGGCGGTGCTGTATGGCGAAGTGGTGCCGATGCAGAAACTGACCCCGTACCTGCAATGGCGGTCGTGGCCGCTGGCGATAGTCTGTGCATTGCTGCTGGGTTGGGCGTTGCTGGCCGGGCGCATTGCCAAAACTGTCTAACCAGGTGACACAGATCGCTGTAGGAGCGGCCTTGTGTCGCGATAGGGCCGCAAAGCGGCCCCGGCATTCCCGGCATAGAAGCTGAAATCTGGGGCTGCCATGCAGCCCATCGCGACACAAGGCCGCTCCTACAAGGGATCACGTAAGCCGGTAAATCAGTAGAACAGCCGATACCCCACCAGCCCCGCCACTTCATTGAGCAACTGCCCGCTCTGCCACATCGCCCGGCTCTCCGGCAGCAACCCGCCGAACGGCCGCGCATGATCGCGCCCGAGGAACCCGACTGGCGCCGGCACCACCTCGAACCCCGCCTGCTCGAAGCTCCAGCGCGAGCGCTGCATGTGCCAGGCCTGGGTCACCACGACCACCCGGCGAATCCCCAACGGCTGCAGCACCTTGGCCGTCAGCCGGGCATTTTCCCAGGTCGTGCGGCTGCCCTCCTCTCGCCATTTCACCTCGACACCGAAATCTTCACGCAGGCGATCAGCCATCAACTGCGCCTCGCTCGGCGGCGAGCCATAGTGCAACCCGCCACTGGTCAACACCGGCAAGCCAGAAGCCTTGGCCAGCCGTGCGGCAAAGCGCATGCGCTCCAGCGCCGTGGCTGTGGGCTGGTCGCCACCACCCCAGGCCGGGTCACCCCGCTCACGCCCCGCGCCCAGTACCACAATGGCATCTGCCCGGCTTGCCAGGCCTGTCCAATCGCTTACCGCCAGTGGCGCTTCTGTCTCGAGCACACGAGCGATTTCCTGCACCACCAGCGGCAGGCTCATCAGCCACAGGCCACCAAGGCCCACGGCAAAGCACAGCGCTGCCAGCCTGGGCCGGCGGCGACGCAGCCACCACGCCACAAGCAGCAGCAGGAACAGGACGCCTGGCGGCATCAGCCATTGTTTGACGAAGAATCGGATCGGCATTGGCCACACCTCCTTGGCAGGCGTGCAGCCTAGAAGGATCGACGCCGGTCAACAAGGGTGCGGCCGGCGCCGATCGTGAGCTGTGCAAAATTTAAGAACCGGCGCGCGATAGCCTGCGCCTGGCGTCCTGAACGGCTAGCGATGTGGCAGCGTCCTGGATCTCGCCGTGCTGGCGGGGCGTTTCTTGTCCTTGAGCCAGATGATCTTGGCCGATGTCGGCTCCGCTTGTGGGTAACTGCCGACACAGGCATTGTGGCGCTCCGGGAGGGAATCCAGGTAGGCCTTGATCAGTTCGAACTCTGCGTGGCTCAGGCCACGCAACTCCAGCTCGGCTGGCATTTCGTCGCGCAATCGCACCGAGGTCCTGGCCACTTCCAGCGCCAGGCCAAGCCGGTCGATCAGGCGTTCGTATAGCTCCGGTCTGATTGCGGGTAGCTGCGTCTCTCCCATCCGTTCACCTCATTGAAGATAAGAATATCTCCCCCCACACCTGAGCTTAGCGTCGTTGAAAAAAGCAGCCGTGTGCCGCGACCAGCGGGCATTCGCAACGAAGGTTTCCCACGATGCGCGGCGCTGCTGTATGCTACGGCGTTCACTCTAAACGACACCGGAGTGCCGGACGCAGCGAGGTTCCGCTGCCTGGAACAAGGTCTCTTCCCTCTCAGCAAAAAGTAGCCATGCACGAACAATACACGCCCCGTGATATCGAAGCCGCCGCCCAGAAGTTCTGGGACGAGCAACAATCGTTCGCTGTTACCGAACAGCCAGGCAAGGACACCTACTACTGCCTGTCGATGTTCCCGTACCCGAGCGGCAAGCTACACATGGGCCACGTGCGCAACTACACCATCGGTGACGTGATTGCCCGCTACCAGCGCATGCTGGGCAAGAACGTCCTGCAGCCGATGGGCTGGGACGCATTCGGTATGCCCGCGGAAAACGCGGCGATGAAGAACAACGTCGCCCCGGCCAAGTGGACGTACGAAAACATCGACTACATGAAGACCCAGCTCAAGAGCCTGGGCCTGGCCATCGACTGGGCACGTGAAGTCACCACCTGCAAGCCCGACTACTACCGTTGGGAGCAGTGGCTGTTCACCCGCCTGTTCGAGAAAGGCATCATCTACCGCAAGAACGGTACCGTGAACTGGGACCCGGCGGACCAGACCGTACTGGCCAACGAGCAGGTCATCGACGGCCGTGGCTGGCGTTCGGGCGCGCTGATCGAGAAGCGCGAAATCCCGATGTACTATTTCCGCATCACCGACTACGCAGACGAGCTGCTGGAAAGCCTGGACGAGCTGCCGGGCTGGCCTGAGCAGGTCAAGACCATGCAGCGCAACTGGATCGGCAAGTCGCGCGGCATGGAAGTGCAGTTCCCGTTCGACCTGGCCAGCATCGGCCACGAAGGCACCCTCAAGGTCTTCACCACCCGTCCCGACACGTTGATGGGCGCCACCTACGTCGCCGTCGCCGCCGAACACCCGCTGGCCACCCAGGCCGCCCAGGGCAACCCGGCGCTGCAGGCGTTCATCGACGAGTGCAAGAGCGGCAGCGTTGCCGAAGCCGACATGGCCACCCAGGAGAAGAAGGGCATGGCCACTTCCCTGCTGGTCGAGCACCCGCTGACCGGCGAGAAGCTGCCGGTATGGGTCGCCAACTACGTGCTGATGCACTACGGCGATGGCGCCGTCATGGCCGTGCCGGCCCACGACGAGCGCGACTTCGAGTTCGCCCACAAGTACAACCTGCCGGTCAAGGCGGTGGTGCGCACCAGCGCTGGCGATGAAGTCGGCAACGAGTGGCTGGCCGCCTATGGCGAGCACGGCCAGCTGATCAACTCCGGCGAATTCGACGGCCTGGACTTCGCCGGTGCCTTCGACGCCATCGAAGCCGCCCTGATCCGCAAGGAGCTGGGCAAATCGCGTACCCAGTTCCGCCTGCGTGACTGGGGTATCAGCCGCCAGCGCTACTGGGGCTGCCCGATCCCGATCATCCACTGCCCGTCCTGCGGCGACGTACCGGTGCCGGAAGACCAGCTGCCGGTCACCCTGCCGGAGAACGTGGTGCCGGACGGTGCCGGTTCGCCACTGGCGCGCATGCCTGAATTCTACGAGTGCAGCTGCCCGAAATGCGGCACCGCGGCCAAGCGCGAAACCGACACCATGGACACCTTCGTCGAGTCGTCCTGGTACTTCGCCCGCTACGCCTCGCCGAACTACGAAGGTGGCATGGTCGACCCGAAAGCGGCCAACCACTGGCTGCCGGTCGACCAGTACATCGGCGGTATCGAGCACGCCATCCTGCACCTGCTGTACGCGCGCTTCTTCCACAAGCTGATGCGTGACGAAGGCCTGGTCACCTCGAACGAGCCGTTCAAGAACCTGCTGACCCAGGGCATGGTGGTCGCCGAAACCTACTACCGTGTGGCCAGCAACGGCGGCAAGGACTGGTTCAACCCGGCCGATGTCGAAGTCGAGCGCGATGCCAAGGCCAAGATCATTGGCGCCCGCCTGAAGACCGATGGCCTGCCGGTGGAAATCGGTGGCACCGAGAAGATGTCGAAGTCGAAGAACAACGGCGTCGACCCGCAATCGATGATCGACCAGTACGGCGCCGACACCTGCCGCCTGTTCATGATGTTCGCCTCGCCGCCCGACATGAGCCTGGAATGGTCCGACTCCGGCGTCGAAGGCGCCAGCCGCTTCCTGCGCCGCGTCTGGCGCCTGGCCCAGGCCCACGTGGCCCAAGGCCTGCCGGGCAAGCTGGATGTCGCCGCCCTGGACGACGCGCAAAAGGTCATCCGCCGCGCCATCCACGCCGCCATCAAGCAGGCCAGCACCGACGTGGGCCAGTTCCACAAGTTCAACACCGCCATCGCCCAGGTGATGACCGTGATGAACGTGCTGGAAAAAGCCCCACAGGCCACTGAGCAGGACCGTGCCCTGCTGCAGGAAGGCCTCGAGGCCGTTACCCTGCTGCTGGCTCCGATCACCCCGCACATCTCCCACGAGCTGTGGCAACAGCTGGGCCACCAGCAAGCAGTCATCGACGCCAACTGGCCAGCCGTCGACGAGGCAGCCTTGGTACAGGACACCGTCACCCTGGTGGTGCAGGTCAACGGCAAGCTGCGTGGACAGGTCGAAATGCCGGCCGCCGCCAGCCGCGAAGAAATCGAAGCCGCGGCGCGCAGCAACGAGAACGTCCTGCGCTTCATCGATGGCCTGACCATCCGCAAGGTCATCGTGGTTCCGGGCAAGCTGGTCAACATCGTCGCCAACTGATGGCAACGCCCGCCCGCAGGCACTGCGGGCGGGCGAACAGGCCCACAAGGGAGCAACAACATGATCAAACGCAATTTGCTGGTAATTGGCCTGGCGGTCATGCTCAGCGCCTGCGGTTTCCAGCTGCGCGGCACCGGCTCTACCGAACTGAGCGTGAAGGAAATGGACGTAAGCGCACGCAACGCCTACGGCCCGACCGTGGTCCAGCTGCGTGAAGTACTGCAGCGTAGCGGTGTCAACGTGCACGCTGGCGCACCGTACCGCCTGGTGCTGACCAACGAGCAGGAGCGCGAGCGCTCGGCGACCTACAACAGTGGCAACCGTACCGCCGAGTACGAGCTGACCACCGTGCTGAACTACAGCATCCAGGGCCTGAACAACCTGGAGCTGATGAGCGACAAGCTGGAAGTGCGCAAGATCTACTTGCGTGACGGCTCGAACATCACCGGCTCCGAGCAGGAAGCCGTCCGCGCCCGCGAAGAAATGCGTCGCGCCCTGGTCAACGCCATGGTCGTTCGCCTGCAGTTGCTGACCCCGTCCCAGCTGGACGAGCTGCAGCGTCAAGCCGACGAACGTGCCAAGGCCGAAGCCGCTGCGCTGGAGGCCGCTCGCCGCCAGCAGGCCGAAACGCCTCAGCAGTCGCCACTGGAAGTACCGGGCAACTAAGCCCGAGCGGGGTGCCTTCGGGTGCCCCGCCTGTTTCCCATGAAGCTCGCCCCCGCCCAACTCAACAAGCACCTGCAAGGCGCCCTGGCACCGGTCTACGTGGTCAGCGGCGACGACCCGCTGCTGTGCCAGGAAGCCGCCGACGCCATCCGCAACGCCGCGCGCCAGCAGGGCTTCGACGAACGCCAGGTATTCAGTGCCGACGCCAATTTCGACTGGGGCACCCTGCTCCAGGCTGGCGCCAGCCTGTCCCTGTTCGCCCAGCGCCGCCTGCTGGAATTGCGCCTGCCCTCGGGCAAGCCCGGTGACAAGGGCGCTGCTGCGCTGATGGAATACTGCGCCAACCCTGCCGAAGACACCCTGCTGCTGGTCAGCCTGCCCAAGCTCGACGGCAGTGCACAGAAGACCAAGTGGGGCAAGGCGCTGATCGAAGGCGCCCACTGCCAGTTCATCCAGATCTGGCCGGTGGATGTGCACCAGCTGCCGCAGTGGATCAACCAGCGCCTGCAGCAGGCCGGCCTGTCGGCACAGCGTGACGCCGTCGACCTGATCGCCGCACGCGTTGAAGGCAACCTGCTGGCTGCAGCGCAGGAAATCGAAAAGCTCAAGCTGCTTGCCGAAGGTAACCAGATCACCGTGGAGACCGTGCAGGCCGCCGTCGCCGACAGCGCCCGCTTCGATGTCTTCGGCCTGGTCGATGCCATTCTCAACGGCGAAGCCGCGCATGCCTTGCGCATGCTCGAAGGCTTGCGCGGTGAAGGCGTTGAGCCACCAGTGATTCTCTGGGCCCTGGCCCGTGAGCTGCGCCAGCTGGCCGGGCTGGCCCAGCAGTTCAGCCAAGGTGTACCGCTGGACAAGGCCTTCAGCCAGGCCCGCCCGCCGATCTGGGACAAACGCCGGCCACTGGTCAGCAAGGCCCTGCAGCGCCTGTCGGCGCAGCGCTGGGCGCAGTTGCTGCAAGATGCCCAGCGTATCGATGCACAGATCAAGGGCCAGGCCGAGGGCTCGCCGTGGACCGGCCTGGCGCGCTTGTCGCTGCTGATGGCCGGCCAGCGCCTGGCACTGCCTCCCGAGTAACTGGGGCCGCTGTGGGAGCGGGCATGCCCGCGAATCAGGCGACACGGTGGATGGCACCGGCTTCGCCGGTGTTCGCGGGCACGCCCGCTCCCACAGGGCTGCAATGCCCCAGCATCTCGACCATAAACACAATCAATTGGCCCCACCCTGCCCCAAGCCCTACAGTGCGCCGCGAAACCCACCCAACCCGGGAACCCCGCCATGAGCAAAAAGCCGAAAAAGCACGGCCCCAACAAGGCCAAGTCGATCATCGCCCAACCGCTGTTCCGCTGCCGCCAGGAACAGCCGAACAAGGGCAAAGGCAGCTACCGCCGCGAAGCCTTCCAATCGAGAGATTGGGAGGCTTCCTACTTTTTGGCTGCATGAAAGCATCGAAAGCGCAGGCATGGTATGGTCATCACCTGACCTGCAATTCTGGATCTGTGAATGCTCCTCAGTCTTCTCCCCCGCTGGAAAACCCGTCAGCTGATCGCGGCCTCCAGTTTCATCCTGCTCGTGGCCTGCGCAGAAAAGCCCACCGCCGCAGATGCCTTGCCGCTGGCCCCCGCCCCGCCCACCCCTGTGGTGACCCTGCCCGGCACGACGCCCGACACCAGCACTGAAATCCAGCCTCTGCAAACCTTCGCGCAATGGCAAGCAGGCTTTCGCCAGCAAGCCCTGCAAGCCGGCATTTCGCAGGATACGTTCGACCGCGCCTTCCTCGGCGTCACCCCCGACATGGACGTGATCAAGGCCGATCGCAGCCAGCCGGAGTTCACCCGCCCCGTATGGGAATACCTCGAAGGCGCCCTGTCGCCTCTGCGCGTGCGCAACGGCAAGAAGCTGCTGGAGCAGAACGCCGAACTGCTGACCCGCATCGAGCAAAGCTATGGTGTCGATCGCCAGGTGCTGGTCGCGGTATGGGGCATGGAAAGCAACTTCGGCCAGTTTCAGGGCAACAAGTCGGTGATCCGCTCGTTGGCTACCCTGGCCTATGAGGGCCGACGCCCGCAGTTCGCCCAGGACCAGCTGATCGCCGCGCTGCAGATCATTCAGCACGGCGACATCCAGCCTGAGGCCATGCGTGGTTCGTGGGCCGGTGCCATGGGCCAGACCCAGTTCATCCCGACCACCTACAACACCCATGCCGTGGACTTCGACGGCGATGGCCGACGCGACATCTGGAACAGCACGCCAGACGCCCTGGCCTCGACCGCGCACTATCTGCAGAGCTCGGGCTGGAAACGTGGCCAGCCGTGGGGCTTCGAGGTCCAGGTGCCGCCTGGCTTCGATTACTGGCAGGCCGATGGCGCCCTGCGCAAGCCGGTGAGCGAGTGGCTGGCGATGGGCGTGAAACTGCCTGCCGGTACCCAGCTGCCAGTGGGCAGCAACCAGCTGTCTGCCGCCCTGCTGCTGCCAGCGGGCGCGCGTGGCCCGGCGTTCCTGGTGCTGGACAACTTCCGCGCCATCCTCAAGTACAACAACTCGTCATCCTACGCGCTGGCGGTAAGCCTGCTGGGTGATCGCTTCACGGGCTGGGGCTTCATTGCCGGCAGCTGGCCGAAAGAAGACCTGCCGCTCAGCCGCAGCGAGCGCATGGAGCTGCAGAACCTGCTGAACAGCAATGGGCACGAAGCCGGCAATGCCGATGGCATCATTGGCGCCAATACCCGCAAGGCGATCCGCAATGCCCAGCAGGGGCTGGGGTGGCCGGCGGATGGGTATCCGACGCACAAGCTGCTCGAGAGCCTGCGTCAGCAGTGAGCATTTTGGGGCCGCTGCGCGGCCCATCGCGACACAAGGCCGCTCCTACAAGCGATCGCGAACCATCGGGGTAACGCGGTCTCCTGTAGGAGCGGCCTTGTGTCGCGATGGGCTGCAAAGCAGCCCCGACAATCTCAAGCCTGGAAAAGATCCTGCTCCAGCACCAGTGTCTGCTGAATACTGTCCAGCCTTACGCGAGCCCCCAAAGGCAAGCACACATTCGGGTCACAATGCCCACTGCGCCACCCGGCCAGCACCGGCACACCCAGCGGCGCGAAGATGTCCTCCAGCAGGGGCGTCAACGCCGCAGTGGTAATCCCGGCAAAGTCCCCCACCAGCACACCCTTCACCCCCTCCAGCTTGCCCGCCAGGCGCAGTTGGGTCAGCAAGCGATCCACCCGGTACAGCGGCTCGTTGACGTCCTCGATGAACAGGATGCAACCCTGCGTATCCAGCTCGGCAATCGTCCCCAGCGTCGCGCCCAGCATCGACAGGTTGCCGCCCAGCAGCGGCCCGCTGGCCACCCCATGCAGCACGCTGCTCAGGGCGAAGTCAGCAGGGTGCACGATCTGCTCCCCTGCCCGCACATGCCCACCCAGCTGCGCCAGCAACGAAGTCTCGGTTGGCGGCAACTTGGCCCCCAGCAGGTCGGCATTGAGCATCCCGCCATGGAAGGTGAGCAGCCCGGTATGCCGGTAGATCGCCGTGTGCAGCGCGGTGATGTCGCTGTAGCCGATCAGCGGCTTGGGGTTGCGCCGGATCAGTTCGAAATCGAGCTGGTCGAGCAGGCGCATGCTGCCGTACCCCCCACGCATGCACAGAATGGCATCGATGGCCGGGTCGGCAAAGGCATCATGCAGGTCCTGTAACCGCTGCCGGTCCGGCCCCGCCAGATAGCCCTGGGCCTGAAGGGCACCCGGGTAGATGCGGCAACTGTAGCCTCGATCAACGAACCACTGGTTGACCTTGTGCGTATCCAGCCGCGCCGCGCCCGCCGGGGCGACAATGGCAAAACAGGCATCACGCGGCAGCGCGGCGGGCAGGCTGGGTTGGAAGGTTTCGGCGCAATTCATCGCGGCTCCTTGCAGCGCGTGTGGCATAAACAAAAATGCCGATGCGGCCCTTCGGCGCGCATCGGCATACGTGGCTCTGTGCTTGGCTCAGAGCTTGATCTTGGCTTCGTGAGCCTGCTGGTCAGCGTGGTACGAAGAACGCACCAGCGGGCCGGAAGCGACGTTCTTGAAGCCCATCTTGTAACCTTCCTCGGCGAACCAGGCGAAGGTGTCCGGGTGGACGAAACGCTGCACCGGCAGGTGGCTGCGCGACGGCTGAAGGTACTGGCCGAGGGTGAGCATGTCGATGTCATGCTCGCGCATGCGGTGCATCACTTCGATCACTTCCTCGTCGGTTTCGCCCAGGCCGAGCATCAGGCCCGACTTGGTCGGTACGTGCGGCACCAGCTGCTTGAACTTCTGCAGCAGGTCCAGCGACCAGTCGTAGTCCGAACCCGGGCGTGCGGCCTTGTACAGGCGCGGTACGGTCTCGAGGTTGTGGTTGAACACATCCGGCGGCTCTTGCGCGGTGATCTCCAGGGCAATATCCATGCGCCCACGGTAGTCCGGCACCAGGGTTTCCAGCTGTACGCCCGGCGACAGCGCACGGATTTCGCGGATGCAGTCGGCAAAGTGCTGGGCACCACCGTCACGCAGGTCGTCGCGGTCCACCGAGGTGATCACCACGTACTTCAGGCGCAGGTCGGCGATGGCGATGGCCAGGTTCTTCGGCTCGTCCAGGTCCAGCGGTTTCGGCCGGCCGTGGCCAACGTCGCAGAACGGGCAACGACGGGTGCAGATGTCACCCATGATCATGAAGGTGGCGGTACCACCGGAGAAGCACTCGCCCAGGTTCGGGCAGGATGCCTCCTCGCATACGCTGTGCAGCTTGTGCTTGCGCAGCAACTGCTTGATGCGGTCTACCTCGGGCGACACCGGGATACGCACGCGGATCCAGTCGGGCTTCTTCGGCAGCTCTTCGGTGGGGATGATCTTCACCGGAATGCGCGCCACCTTTTCGGCACCACGCAGCTTGACCCCGGCTTCCACCTTCTTCGGCGCTGGGCGCGGGGTGGCATCCTGGGTAGGTATCAGGTTCGGCACGGCTTCTTGCACAGTTGTCATATTCAGTCGATTCCGCCCGTGAGGGTCGTCTGCTCAGCGTAGTCGAGGTGCTTGACCAGCTGTCCGCGCAGCCTTGTCCTGACCTCGTCGAGTTCGATCGGACCTGCCAGGTCGCGCAGCTGGGTCATCGCCAGCCCCGCATAGCCGCAGGGGTTGATTCGGCGGAATGGCGCGAGGTCCATGTCCACGTTCAGGGCAAGGCCGTGGAACGAACGGCCGTTGCGGATTCGCAGGCCGAGGGAGGCGATTTTCGCTCCGTCGACATAGACGCCCGGGGCATCGGGCTTGGCCGCGGCCTGGACATCGTAACTGGCGAGCAGGTCGATGAGGGTCTGCTCGATACGGCTGACCAGCTCACGCACGCCAAAGCCCAGCCGGCGCACATCCAGCAGCAGGTAGGCCACCAGCTGCCCGGGGCCATGGTAGGTCACCTGGCCACCGCGATCGGTCTGCACCACCGGGATGTCGCCCGGCACCAGCAGGTGCTCGGCCTTGCCGGCCTGGCCCTGGGTGAAGACCGCGGGGTGCTCGACCAGCCAGACTTCATCCTGGCTGTCCGTGCTGCGCTGCTCGGTGAAGCGACGCATGGCCTCCAGCACCGGTTCGTAGGGCTGCAGGCCAAGCTCGCGAAAACCGAGGCAGGCGGACATCAGAGCACCATTTTCACGATGCCGGTAGCGCGCAGGGCGCTGTTGATATCGTGAAGCTGGTTCTCGCTTTCGGCAACGATGTGCAATTGCACGGTGGTGTACTTGCCTTCCTTGCTCTGGCGCTCGGCCAGGGTGGAAAGGTCGACCTTGGCGTGCTTGCTCAGGATCTCGATCACCGTGTCCTTGAAGCCGACAACGGTGTCACCGATGACCTTGATCGGGTAATCGTCGCAGGGGAATTCGATCTTGTGCGACTTGACGTCTGGTTCGCTCATGGCGGAAACGGCCTCGTAAGCCGTGGCAACAACAACGCCCCCGCAGGATACGCGGGGGCATGCAGGTCACGTATCAGTTGAACAACCCGTAGAAGAATAGACGGATGCTATCCCACATACGGCGGAAGAAACCACCTTCCTCGACGCCATCGAGGGCGATCAGGTCGGCACTGTGAACCACTTTCTCGTCCAGTTTGACTTCCACTTTGCCGATCACGTCACCTTTGGCGATTGGCGCGGTGAGCTGCGGGTTCATGGTCATCGAAGCCTGAAGGCGCTTCAATTGGCCTTTAGGCATAGTCAGGGTCAGGTCGTTGGCCAGGCCGGCTTTCACTTCGCCAGTCGCGCCCTTCCAGACCGGCGACTTGGTCAGCTCGGTACCCTTCTGGTAGAAGGTCTGGGTTTCGAAGAAGCGGAAGCCGTAGGTCAGCAGCTTCTGGGTCTCGGCAGCACGCGACTGCTCGCTGTTGGTGCCGAACACCACGGCGATCAGGCGCTGGCCATCGCGAACGGCCGAAGCCACCATGCAGTAGCCGGCTTCGTCGGTGTGGCCGGTCTTCAGGCCGTCGACGGTCTTGTCACGCCACAGCAGCAGGTTGCGGTTTGGCTGCTTGATGTTGTTCCAGAAGAACTCTTTCTGCGAGTAGATGGCGTAGTGGGCCGGGTCGACGTTGATGATCGCACGGGCCAGGGTAGCCATGTCGTGGGCCGACGAGTAGTGCTCCGGGTGCGGCAGGCCGGTCGGGTTCATGAAGTGGCTGTTGCCCATGCCCAGGTCGGCAGCGGTCTTGTTCATCATGTCGGCGAAGGCGTCTTCGCTGCCGGCGATGTGCTCGGCCAGGGCGACCGAGGCGTCGTTGCCGGACTGGATGATGATGCCGTGCAGCAGGTCGCTGACGGTCACCTGGCTGCCCACCTTGATGAACATGCGCGAACCGCCGGTACGCCAGGCGTTTTCGCTGACGGTAACCGGGTCGTTTTCACCGATCTGGCCGCGACGGATGTCCAGGGTGGCGATGTAGGCCGTCATCAGCTTGGTCAGGCTGGCTGGCGGCAGGCGCTCGTCACCGTTGTTCTCGACCAGCACGTTGCCGCTGGACGCATCCATGAGTACGTAGGACTTGGCTGCCAGTTGCGGTGGCGCCGGCGTCATCTGCTCAGCCGCGAAGGCGGCAGGCGTGATCATCAGCAGTACGGGCAGGCAAAGTCGTTTGGCAAGGTTGGTGATGTTCATCCGTCTCTCGAAAATCGCTAATGGTCTGATGTTCCCTGGGCAAGATCATGTGCCCAGCGCCAGTCAGTCTAGTTTTTGTGGCCGTAGGCCAGGCTCGCAAAGTGCGGCTTTATGTCGCTGCGAGCAAAAGCCGACATTGTACATGCCCGCGCCCGGCAATTCATGACAAAACCGACAGTTTAACGGTTGCCTTGAATGGGAACGCGGTCATTGTAGGAGCGGCCTTGTGTCGCGATCGGGCTGCAAAGCAGCCCCAGCCACTTTTGCATTCATGCAGAAATCCTGGGGCCGCTGCGCGGCCCTCTCGCGACACAAGGCCGCTCCTACAGAAAGCGCATCAAGGCTGGAGCTCCACTGTCAGTCAGCTGTGACCAGCTTGGCCTGCCCAAGGTTCGCCAGGCGGATGCTGTCCTGCGCTTGCTGGATCTCGCCCTGGCTGTTGATCGGCCCAAGGCGCACGCGGTGCAGGGTCTGCTGGTTGCGCACGATCGAGCTGATGAACACTGGCGCGCTGACCATGCTGCTGAGCTTGGAGCGCAGCAGTTCGGCGGCGTCCGGGTTGGCGAAGGCGCCCACCTGCAGGAAGCTGCCGCCACTGCCGGCCGGCACGTTGTTGCCAGCCACCTGCACCGGCACCACCGGCGCCGCATGCTGCTGGGGCGGCGGGGTCCATTGCTCGACGCGCCCGGTACTGGCCGGGATTGCCTGGGTCTGGGCCACCTGCGGCTCTTTCAGCACCATCGGCGGCGTCTGGCCACGCTGGGCCCACCATTGCTGCGGGTCGATGCCTTCGACGCGCACGTGCGCGGTACCGATCTCGGCATAACCGAGCTTTTTCGCCGCGGCATAGGACAGGTCGATGATGCGGTCCGAATAGAACGGCCCACGGTCGTTCACCCGCAGGATCACGCTGCGGCCGTTGGCCAGGTTGGTCACCCGCACGTAGGCCGGCAGCGGCAGGGTCTTGTGCGCCGCGCTCATGCCGTACAGGTCATACAGCTCGCCGTTGGCGGTGTTCTGGCCGTGGAACTTGGTGCCGTACCACGACGCGGTGCCCTCCGCGCGATAGTTGCGCGAGTCCTGCATCGGGTAGTAGGTCTTGCCCAGCACCGTGTACGGGTTGGCCTTGTAGTTGCCGGTGTGCACGGTTGGCGTGGCGTCGGGGATCTTGTTCACATCCACATCCCACCACGGCGCGCCGTCCTTGTGCGCCCGGTTGATGTCCAGGCCCGGCTGGGTGCGCACCACGTTGCCACTGCTTTGCTGGGACGGGCGGTTGGACGAACAGCTGGCCAGCACCACGCCGACGGCAAGGCAGGTGAGCAGCTTGAAAGAGTTGCCAGAGAAGATTGCGCGCATTACTTGACGCCCCGTGCTTGAACCAGCTGTTCCGATAGCTGATGCACCGCCATGGCATACATCACGCTGCGGTTGTAGCGAGTGATCGCGTAGAAGTTCTTCAGGCCCATCCAGTACTCGGGGCCATTGTCGCCCTCGAGACGGAAGGCGGTAACCGGCAGATCATCGCGCAGCGAATCATGGACCGACCAGCCAAGCGTGCGCAACTCCCCAACGGTTTTTACCGGTTCGATGCCGGTAGTCAGGCCTTCGTCGGCGCGCCCACCGTCCACCCAGGCGCGGCTGACCACACCTTCGCCGGCCACCCAGCCGTGGCGCTTGAAGTAGCTGGCCACGCTGCCGATGGCATCGTCCGGGTTGTTCCAGATATTGATGTGGCCGTCGCCGTCGAAGTCCACCGCGAAGTTGCGGAAGCTGCTCGGCATGAACTGCGGCAGGCCCATGGCGCCGGCGTAAGAGCCCTTGAGCGTCAGCGGGTCGAGCTGCTCCTCACGGGCCAGCAGCAGGAACTCGCGCAGCTCCTTGCGGAAGAATTCGGCCCGTGGCGGGTAGTCGAAGCCCAGTGTCGACAAGGCATCGATCACCCGGTAGTTGCCGGTGTTGCGGCCAAAGAAGGTTTCCACGCCGATGATGGCGACGATGTACTGCGCCGGTACGCCGTATTCCTGCTCGGCACGGGCCAGCACCGCCTCGTGCTGGCGCCAGAAGTCCACACCGCGGGCGATGCGCGCGTCGGTGATGAACATCGGCCGGTATTCCTTCCACGGCTTTACCCGTTCGGCCGGGCGCGAAATGGCGTCGAGGATCGACTGTTTGCGCTGCACCTCACTGAACACACCCATCAGCTGCTCAGGGGCAAAGCCATGGTCGCGGCTCATTTCGCCAACGAACTGGGCCACCTGGGGCGAGCCTTGGTAATCGCCGGCATGGGCCAGCTGTACAGCGCCGAACAGGCCCACCGCGCCGATCCACGGCGCACAACGGGCAGCCCAGTTACGCACTGCTTGCATGAAATTCTTCACCTTATTCAAACCTGAGCGATCCATTTGCGGTGCGTGTGGATCGACATCAGAACGCCAAACGCTGACAGCAGCGTCACCAACGAAGTTCCGCCATAGCTGATGAAGGGCAGCGGCACGCCCACCACGGGCAGAAGGCCGCTGACCATACCGATATTGACGAACACGTATACAAAGAAGGTCATGGTCAGGCTGCCCGCCAGCAGCTTGCCGAACAGGGTCTGCGCCTGGGCGGTGATCATCAGGCCACGGCCGATCAGCAGCAGGTAGACGATCAGCAGCAGGCAGATGCCGACCAGGCCGAATTCCTCGCCGAGCACGGCAATGATGAAGTCGGTGTGGCTTTCCGGCAGGAAGTCCAGGTGCGACTGGGTGCCGAGCAGCCAGCCCTTGCCGAACACACCGCCCGAGCCGATCGCCGCCTTCGACTGGATGATGTTCCAGCCAGTGCCCAACGGGTCGCTTTCCGGGTCGAGGAAGGTCAGTACCCGCTGCTTCTGGTAGTCGTGCATGACGAAGAACCACATCGCCACCGCCACTGGCACCGCAGCCGCCAGCACGCTGAGGATCCAGCGCCAGCGCAGGCCGCCCATGAACAGCACGAAAGCCCCGGAGGCGAGGATTAGCAGCGCCGTGCCCAGGTCGGGCTGGCGCACGATCAGGATGAACGGCACACCGATCAGCACCAGGCTGATCGCCACATGCTTCAGATGCGGCGGCAACGTGCGCTTGGACAGGTACCAGGCGATGGTCGCCGGCATGATGATCTTCATGAACTCCGAGGGCTGGAAGCGGATCACCCCGGGGATGTTGATCCAGCGCGTGGCGCCCATGGCGTTGTGGCCCATCACGTCCACCACCACCAGCAACAGCACCCCGGCCAGGTAGGCCAGCGGCACCCAACGGGCCATGAAGCGCGGCTCCAGCTGGGCGATGATGAACATCGACACCAGGCCGATGCCGAACGAGGTGGCCTGCTTGAGCAGCAGGTCCCAGTTCTTGCCACTGGCCGAGTACAGGACAAACAGGCTGCCGGCCGCGAGGGTCAGCAGAATGATCAGCAAAGGGCCGTCGACGTGGATGCGCTGCAGAAAGCTGGCGCGCCGACGCATCACATCCTCGCTGGAGAGCATGCGATCGAAATTGTTCATCACAGGGCTGATTCCTGGGTAACGGTGGCAGGCGCGAACTCGGGCTTGAGCCGGCCGTTTTCGTCAAGCAGCCAGGCGTCCATCACCTGACGCACCACCGGGGCGGCGACGCCCGAGCCGGACTCACCGTTCTCGACCATCACCGAAACCACGATCTTCGGGTCCTCGGCCGGGGCGAAGGCGACGAACAGGGCGTGGTCGCGGTGGCGCTCCTGGAGCTTGTTGCGGTCGTACTTCTCGCCCTGCTTGATCGCCACCACCTGGGCGGTACCGCTCTTGCCGGCAATGCGGTACTGCGAGCCGATGGCCGCCTTGCGTGCGGTACCGCGGGCGTTGTGCATCACCTGCTCCATGCCATGGGTGACCTTGGCCCAGTCGGACTTGTCACGCAGCACGATGTTTTCCATGGGGTTGTCGTCTACCGGCGGCTGGCCTTCGATGGTCTTGGCCAGGTGCGGGCGGTTCCACACGCCCTTGTTGGCGATCAGCGCAGTGGCCTGGGCCAGTTGCAGCGGCGTGGTCTGCATGTAGCCCTGGCCGATGCCGAGGATCAGGGTTTCGCCGGGGAACCAGGCCTGGCGGCGAGTGGCGCGCTTCCATTCGCGCGACGGCATCAACCCGGCAGACTCCTCGAACATGTCGAGGGAAACCCGCTGGCCGATGCCGAACTTGTTCATGTAGCTGGACAGCCGATCGATGCCCATCTTGTGGGCAAGGTCGTAGAAGTAGGTGTCGTTGGAGCGCATGATCGCGGTGTCCAGGTCGACCCAGCCATCGCCCGAGCGGTTCCAGTTACGGTATTTGTGGTCATAGTTGGGCAGCTGGTAGTAGCCCGGGTCGAACACCCGGCTGCCGGCATTGACCACGCCGCTGTCCAGGCCGGCGATGGCCACCGCCGGCTTGATGGTCGAACCTGGCGGGTACAGGCCGCGCAGCACGCGGTTGAACAGCGGTCGGTCGATCGAGTCGCGCAGTTCGGCATAGGCCTTGAAGCCGATGCCGGTGACGAACAGGTTGGGGTCGAAGCTGGGCTGGCTGACCATCGCCAGCACCTCGCCGGTACGCGGGTCGAGCGCCACCACCGCGCCACGCCGGCCACCCAGGGCGGCCTCGGCGGCCTCCTGCAGCTTGATGTCCAGGCTCAGCACGATGTCCTTGCCCGGTTTCGGGTCGGTACGCTTGAGCACCCGCAGCACACGGCCACGGGCGTTGGTCTCGACTTCCTCGTAGCCCACCTGGCCATGCAGGTCGGCTTCGTAGAAGCGTTCGATGCCGGTCTTGCCGATGTGGTGGGTGCCGCTGTAGTTCACCGGGTCGAGGGTTTTCAGCTCTTTCTCGTTGATCCGCCCCACATACCCCACCGAATGGGCGAAGTGTGCGCCCTGCGGGTAATGGCGCACCAATTGGGCCACCACTTCCACGCCCGGCAGGCGGAACTGGTTCACCGCCACGCGGGCGATCTGCTCTTCGTTGAGTTCGAACAGGATCGGCACCGGCTCGAACGGCCGGCGGCCCTGGCGCATGCGCTTCTCGAACAGGGCGCGGTCGTCGGGCGTCAGTTCCAGCACTTCGACGATGGTATCCAGCACTTCCTGCCAGTTACCCGCACGTTCGCGGGTCATCGAAAGGCTGAAGCTGGGCCGGTTGTCGGCGACGATCACCCCGTTGCGGTCGAAGATCAGCCCGCGGGTCGGCGGGATCGGCTGCACATGCACCCGGTTGTTCTCCGACAGCGTCGAGTGATAGTCGTGCTGGATGACCTGCAGGTAGTACAGCCGCGCGATCAGCACGCAAATGAGCAGCATGATCGCCACTGCGCCGACCACGACGCGGTTGCGCACCAGGCGGGCGTCTTTCTCGTGGTCCTTGAGACGGATCGGCTGCGACATCGGACTGCTTACAGGCTCATTTATGGTAAGGATGCCCGGACAACACGGTCCAGGCGCGGTAGATCTGCTCGCCGATGAGTATCCTTACCAATGGGTGCGGCAAGGTCAGCGGCGACAGCGACCAGCGTTGCTCGGCGCGCGCACAGACCTCGGGCGCCAGGCCTTCCGGGCCGCCCACCATCAAATTCACCGTGCGCGCATCCAGGCGCCAGCGGTCCAGCTCGGTCGCCAGTTGCTCGGTACTCCAGGGCTTGCCATGGACCTCGAGGGTGACGATGCGTTCCCCTGGCTGAACCTTGCTCAGCATGGCCTCGCCCTCCTGACGGATCAGGCGGGCGACGTCGGCATTCTTGCCACGAGTGTTCAGCGGGATTTCCACCAGCTCCAGCGACAGCTCGGCAGGCAGGCGCTTGGCATATTCATGCCAGCCTTCCTCGACCCACTTCGGCATGCGCGAGCCGACCGCGATCAGGCGCAGACGCACAGCGCTTCCTTATTCCCGGTCCTTGAGCTTGTCGGAGTACTCGTGGGCATGGTCCGGGCTGTGGTGCTTGCCATCGGCAGCACGGCTTTGCTCGGCACCCTGCCACAGGCGCTCCAGGTCGTAGAACTGGCGGGCAGCGGCGGTCATCATGTGCACGATGACGTCGTTCAGGTCCAGCAGCACCCAGTCGCTGTCGCCCTTGCCTTCTTCGCCCAGTGGCTGGGCACCCTTGGCCTTGACCGCTTCGCGGACCTTTTCCAGCATCGCGTTGATCTGGCGGTTGGAGGTACCGGTGGCAATGATCATGTAGTCGGTCAGGCTGTGCTTTTCGCGCACGTCGATGACCTGGATGTCCTGGGCCTTGACGTCTTCCAGCGCTGCCTTGGTCAGGGCGACCAGTTCTTCGCCGTGGATTTTCTGCTTGGTCATATAAAACTCGTTCAACTCGTTGGATGAGGCGCCAGAGGCACCGTCAGTTAGGTGCACGATACAGTTCGTGCGCCTCGATGTAGGCCAGTACGGCGTCCGGCACCAGGAACCTCACCGATTTGCCGCTGGCCAGCAGCTGTCGGATCTGTGTAGCCGACACCGCAAGCGGCGTCTGCCAGACGAACGAAATGTTTCCCGCCGGGCCGGACATGGCGGTGGGATCGCTCTCCGAGCGCGCAGCCAGCAGGTTGCGCAGCTCGTCAGGGGGTTCTACGTCGGCATCCGGGCGTTGCAGCACCAGGATGTGACAGTGTTGCAGCAATTCTTCCCAGCGGTGCCAGCCGGGCAAGCCACAGAAGGCATCCCAGCCCAGCACCAGGAACAGCTGGTCGTTGGCGCCCAGTTCGGTGCGGATCGATTCCAGCGTGTCGATGGTGTACGACGGCTTGTCGCGCGCCAGTTCGCGGGCATCCACGCTCAGGCAGGGCACGCCCTGCACGGCGCCCTGCACCATGGCCAGGCGGTCCTTCGCGGCCACCTGCGGGGTGTCGCGGTGTGGCGGCCGGGCGTTGGGCAGCAGGCGCAGCTCATCCAGCCCCATGAACTCGGCCACTTCCAGCGCGCTGCGCAGGTGGCCGATGTGCACGGGGTCGAAGGTGCCGCCAAGAATGCCGATGCGCCGGACTGCCTGGGCCTTGCTCAACTCAGCAGGACTCCTGGCCGCGCAGCTGGCCGTCGCCGATCACTACGTACTTCTCGCAAGTCAGGCCTTCCAGGCCGACCGGGCCACGGGCATGCAGCTTGTCGGTGGAAATGCCGATTTCCGCACCCAGGCCGTACTCGAAGCCGTCGGCGAAGCAGGTCGGGGTATTGAGCATGACCGACGCCGAGTCGACCTCGGCCATGAACTGGCGGGCTTCACCCTGGTGTTCGCTGATGATCGAATCGGTGTGGTGCGAGCCATAGTGGTTGATGTGCTCGATGGCCTGGTCCAGACCGTCGACCACACGGATCGACAGGATCGCATCGAGGTACTCGGTGTGCCAGTCGGCCTCGGTGGCCGGCTTGGCGTCGATGATCGCCCGGGTGCGCTCGCAGCCACGCAATTCGACGCCCTTCTCCTGGAAGCGGCGGGCCATTTCCGGCAGGAAGCGCTCGGCCACCTGCTGGTCGACCAGCAGCGTTTCCATGGCGCCACAGATGCCGTAGCGGTAGGTCTTGGCGTTGAACGCCACGCGCCAGGCCTTGTCCAGGTCGGCGTGCTGGCTGACGTAGACGTGGCAGATACCGTCCAGGTGCTTGATCACCGGCACGCGGGCATCGCGGCTGATGCGTTCGATCAGGCCACGGCCACCGCGCGGCACGATGACGTCGACGAATTCCGGCATGCTGATCAGCGCGCCCACGGCTTCGCGGTCGGTAGTCTCGACCACCTGCACCACGGCTGCCGGCAGGCCGGCGGCGGCCAGGCCACGCTGGATGCAGGTGGCGATGGCGCGGTTGGAGTGGATGGCTTCGGAGCCGCCACGCAGGATAGTCGCGTTACCCGACTTCAGGCACAGGCTGGCGGCATCGATGGTCACGTTCGGGCGCGACTCGTAGATGATCCCGATCACCCCCAGCGGCGTGCGCATCTTGCCAACCTGGATACCGGATGGGCGGTAGCTCATGTCGCGGATGGCACCGACCGGGTCCGGCAGGCTGGCCACCTGGCGCAGCCCGGTGATCATGCCGTCGATACGCGCCGGGGTCAGCGCCAGGCGGTCGAGCAGCGCCGGTTCCAGGCCGTTGGCACGGCCGGCGGCTAGGTCCAGCTCGTTGGCAGCGGTCAGCTCGGCACGAGCGGCGTCCAGTGCATCGGCGGCAGCTTGCAGGGCGCGGTTCTTCTGCGCGGTGCTGGCACGACCGATCACCCGGGAAGCCTCACGGGCAGCGCGACCCAGGCGGGTCATATAGTCAAGAACGGACTCAGTCATGGGTTCGGTGTCTTGGCGAAGGGGAAATCGGCTGATTATAACTGCCGCGCAGGTGTACGCCCAGCGGCGGGTGGCGGATGGTAGAAAATGGCTGTGGGCATTGTGTAGGAAAGATGTAACCGGGGTTATCGAAACTTCTATCTCCTGTCAGGGCCCTTTCGCGGGCAAACCCGCTCCTACAGGGATTGCACAAGGCCTGGGACCTCCAAGGTACCTGTGGGAGCGGGCGAGCCAGCGAAAGGGCCGACACTGCCAACATCCCACCCGATTCAGCCTAGATTAAGCCATTCATTGTTATCATCCCCGCCTTCCCAACCGCGAACCGCCCGCATGCCAGCCTTGCCCGACAGCTTTTTCGACCGCGACGCCCAGACCCTGGCCAAGGCCCTGCTGGGCAAGGTCATCCGCCATCGCCACGGCGACCTGTGGCTGGCCGCGCGCATCATCGAGACCGAGGCCTACTACCTCACCGACAAGGGCAGCCACGCCTCGCTCGGCTACACCGAAAAACGCAAGGCGTTGTTCCTCGATGGCGGGCACATCTATATGTACTACGCGCGCGGCGGCGACTCGCTGAACTTCAGCGCCCACGGGCCGGGCAACGCGGTGCTGATCAAGTCGGCCTATCCTTGGCAGGACGCCCGCTCGGGGCCGAACAGCCTGGCGCAGATGCAACTGAACAACCCCGATGCCAGCGGCAACCTCCGCCCGGCCGAGCGCCTGTGCGCCGGCCAGACCTTGCTGTGCCGGGCCCTGGGCCTGAAGGTGCCGCACTGGGACGCCCGGCGTTTCGACGCCGAGCGCCTGTACGTGGAGGATTGCGGCAACGCCGTGCCACGGGTGATCCAGGCCGCCCGCCTGGGCATCCCGCATGGCCGCGACGAGCATCTACCCTACCGTTTCGTCGATGCCGAATACGCCCGTTTCTGCACGCGGAACCCGTTACGTCGTGGCCAAGTCGAAGGCCGCGACTTCTTCATTCTCGAACAAGGAAGCTGAACCATGGGCCAATGGCTCGACAGCCTGACCGGCTGGCTCAGCGCCAACCCGCAGTGGCTTGGCCTGGCAATTTTCCTGGTGGCCTGCATCGAGTGCCTGGCCATTGCCGGCATCATCGTGCCAGGCACCGTGCTGCTGTTCGCGGTCGCGGTACTGGCCGGCAGCGGCGCCTTCAGCCTGGGCGAAACGCTGCTGCTGGGCTTTCTCGGCGGCCTGGTGGGCGATGCCTTGTCGTACACGGTGGGCAAGTACTTCCACCAGAA
Organism: Pseudomonas sp. B5(2017); assembly: GCF_002112825.1. NCBI lineage: Bacteria > Pseudomonadati > Pseudomonadota > Gammaproteobacteria > Pseudomonadales > Pseudomonadaceae > Pseudomonas > Pseudomonas sp. B5(2017). The sequence goes on along the minus strand of NZ_NEIR01000002.1, from coordinate 356,526 downwards.
TATCCGTCGCCTGCCCCTGCTGCGCCACCATCCGGAATGGATCGGCAGTGCCGAGGCCTACTTCCAGCGCTACGGCATCGCCAGCCTGCTGGTAGGGCGCTTCATCGGGCCGCTGCGGCCAATGCTGCCGATGGTCGCCGGCATGTTCGACATGCCACTGCCGCGCTTCATCGCCGTCAGCCTTGTGGCCGGTGCCGGCTGGGCGGTGGCCTACCTGCTGCCCGGCTGGGCCACCGGCGCGGCCATGCGCCTGCCCTTGCCGGAAGGCTTCTGGCTGGATGCCGGGATCATCGCCGGCACCCTGGCAGTCATCATCGGGCTGAGCCTGAACACCAGCATTCGCGATCAACGCCACGGCACCCGGCTGATCGCCGGCATGAGTTTCCTGGCCTTGGCCGGGGTCTTCCTCGGCTGGCCCTACCTGCACGAATTCGACCAGGGCGTGATGACACTGGTGCAGGAACACCGCAGCCAGGCCATCGATGGAGCCGTGGTGCTGGTGACCCGGCTGGGCGATTTCCGCACCCAGTTGTTCCTCGGCGGCCTGCTGACGGGCCTGCTGCTGCTTGCCCGGCAGTGGCGGCATGCCATGTTCGCTGCGGGCGCGCTGATGGGTACTGCGCTTGCCAACGGCACGCTGAAGTGGCTGTTCGCCCGGGCCCGCCCGGAAGTGCTGAGTGACCCGCTGACCAGCTACAGCATGCCCAGCGGGCACAGTTCGGCGTCGTTTGCGTTCTTTCTGGTGATGGCGGTGCTGGCCGGGCGCGGGCAACCGCCGCGGATGCGCCTGACCTGGGTGATGCTGGGCTGTATTCCAGCGCTGGCGATTGCCCTGTCACGGGTGTACCTGGGGGCGCACTGGCCGACCGACATCCTCGCCGGGGCCTTGCTGGCGTGCTGTGTGTGCGCGCTCAGCCTGGCACTGGTGCAGCGTCACCAGACCCTGCCGGCCTTGCCGCTGCGGGTGTGGTGGCTGGTGTTGCCGGCGTGTGTCGCGTTGCTGGCGTTCTTTGCCATGCATGCGCTGCCGCAGGCTTTGCTGCGGTATCAATATTGATACCGCCTGTACCGGCCTCTTCGCGGGTAAACCCGCTCCCACAGGTACTGCATCAAGCCTTAGAACGGCGCTATCTCTGTGGGAGCGGGTTTACCCGCGAAAAGGCCGGCACTGGCAACCCATCACTATCAGGCAAACAATTCACCCTGAATCCGCTCCAGCAGCTTCTGGATTTCCCCCAACCGCTCCTGTGGCGAGTCGAGGGTCAGCAAATCCAGCTTGTCCTCTTCCATGAACGGCAGCAGGTACGCCAGCTGGTTGGCCAGCGCCTGGCGCCCGTCAACCGGGCGCGGCATGTCCAGGGCTTCGACCATCGGGTGTTCGCCCAGGGCCACCAGCAATGCCAGCAGGTCTTCGTCCGCCTCGAGCAACGGGCTGTCCGCCTGCTCCGGCAGCCATTGCACCTGCCCCACCAGCAACTGGTCCTTCTGCACCTCGGTACTGTCCAGGTTGAAGCGCCGCACACCTTCGACGCGGATCCCCAGCAAGCCGTTATCCTGCTGCACGAAGTCACGGATCACCGCCTCGCAGCCGATCGAGGCAACCACCGGCGGCGCCTTGCCGACCTGCTCGCCTTCCAGGATGCACACCACACCAAAACCTTCGCCCCGTTTCATGCAGCGCCCGATCATGTCCAGGTAGCGTGCCTCGAAAATCTGCAAATCGAGGAAACAACCAGGAAACAGCACGGTATTGAGGGGAAACAGCGGTAGCGTCATCACAAGTCCTCAAGCCACCAGGCTGACCGCCAGCGGCAGGAACACCGCCGTGGCCACCCCCATCAGGCTCATCGCCAGCGCGGCAAAGGCGCCGCATTCGTCACTTTCCTGCAGGGCCACCGAAGTGCCCACCGCGTGCGCGGTCACGCCCAGAGACATGCCGCGCGCCTCGGGGCTATGCACGCCAAAACGGCTCAGCAGCGCCGGGCCGAAGATTGCCCCGATCACCCCGGTAATCAGCACGAACACTGCCGCCAGGGCCGCCACGCCGCCAATCTGCTCGGCCACCAGCATGGCGATCGGTGAGGTCACCGATTTCGGCGCCATGGTCATCAGGATCATGTGCTCGGCACCGAACCACCAGCCCAGCAACAGGCAGCACAACGTGGCGAACAGGCCTCCGACTACCAGCGTAGTAAATGTGGGCCAGAACAGCTGACGGATACGCCGCAGGTTGAGGTAGAGCGGTACGGCCAGGGCCACGGTGGCGGGCCCCAGCAGGATGTTCATGATTTCGGTGCTCTTGCGGTATTCGCTGTAGTCGATGCCGCATACCAGCAACACGCCGATCACCAGCAGCATCGACACCAGTACCGGCTGCAGGAAGATCCAGCGGGTCTTCTCGTAGGCCGCCAGCACCACCTGGTAGGCCCCAAGCGTGATGCCGATACCGAACAAGGGATGATGAACGACCGCATTCAGTGCGCCTTGCCAGTCGAGCATCATGGCTGCTCCTCGCGCCGGCCCTGGCGGTGGATGAGCTTTTGCATCAACACGCCGACGAACACCAGGGTCACCAGGCAGGAGATCAGCAAGGCACCGGCAATGGCCCAGAAGTCCGCGGCGATATCCCTGGCATACACCATCACCCCCACCGCAGGCGGCACCAGCAACAGCGGCAGGTAGCGCAGCAGGCTGCTGGCGGCCTCGTTCAGCGGCTTGCCCACCTCACCACGGGCCATGAGGAAGAACAACAGCAGCAACAGGCCGATGATCGGCCCCGGCAAAAACGGCACCAACAGGTGGTTGATTGCCGTCCCCAGCAGCTGGAACAGCACCAGCCAGGTCAAACCACGCAACAGCATAAGCATCTCCCTCGGGCATGGCCGCCATTATAAGCACGTGCCGCCATATACCGATATTCGTCGAAAAGCGCGCAACTTGACTGAAACGGTTCGCCGTGCTGATCTTGCACTTTCGTACCAACTGACAACCTGGAGAGTCCGCGATGCCCCATGTACCGGTTACAGAGCTTTCGCAGTACGTTGGTAAGGAACTGGGCCGCTCGGCCTGGCTGAAGATCGACCAGCAGCGCATCAACCTGTTCGCCGAAGCCACGGGCGATTTCCAGTTCATCCATGTCGACCCGGAAAAGGCGGCGAAAACCCCGTTTGGCAGCACGATCGCCCACGGTTTCCTGACGTTGTCGCTGATTCCCAAGCTGATCGAGGACATCCTGGTCCTGCCGGAAGGGCTGAAGATGGTGGTGAACTACGGACTGGACAGCGTGCGGTTCATCCAGCCGGTCAAGGTCGATAGCCAGGTGCGGCTGAAGGTGGACCTGGCCGAGGTGACCGAGAAGAAGCCGGGGCAATGGTTGCTCAAGGCGATTGCCACGCTGGAGATCGAGGGAGAAGAGAAACCTGCTTATATAGCTGAGTCGCTTTCACTCTGTTTTGTCTGATGCACCACAGTTTCTGTGGGAGCGGGCAAGCCCGCGAAGCAAGCACCGCGGTGGATGGCACGGGCTTCGCCCGTGTTCGCGGGCGCGCCCGCTCCCACAGGGTGCATGCCAGGATTTCAATGTTGTGCAAGGCAGTAGCCCCAACGATGTCCGTGCCTGGCCTCCTCTACAAACCCACCGCACTCGCGTAAACTGCCAGCCTTCGTGCAGCCTAGGGCTGCCCCTGTCGATTTACCAAAGGTGCCCGCCATGCCCTGGCTGCAAGTACGCCTGGCCATCAGCCCGGAACAAGCCGAAACCTACGAAGATGCCCTGCTCGAAGTGGGTGCCGTCTCGGTCACGTTCATGGACGCCGAGGATCAACCGATCTTCGAGCCAGACCTCAACACCACCCCGCTGTGGTCGCACACCCACCTGCTGGCCCTGTTCGAGGCCGATGCCGACCCTGAGCAGGTATTCGCCCACCTGCGCCTGCTGACCGGCGCCGAGCTGCCCGAGCACCAGGCCGAGGTGATCGAGGACCAGGACTGGGAACGCAGCTGGATGGACAACTTCCAGCCGATGCGCTTCGGCCGCCGCCTGTGGATCGTGCCCAGCTGGCACGAGGCCCCGGAACAGGACGCGGTGAACCTGCTGCTCGACCCGGGCCTGGCATTCGGCACCGGCACCCACCCGACCACCGCCCTGTGCCTGGAATGGCTCGACGGTCAGCAACTCGAAGGCACCCAGGTGCTGGACTTCGGCTGCGGCTCGGGCATTCTGGCCATCGCCGCGCTGCTGCTGGGCGCCCGTGAGGCGGTCGGTACCGACATCGACGTGCAGGCCATCGAGGCTTCGCGCGACAACGCCCAGCGCAACGGCATCGCCGATGAGAAGCTGGCGCTGTACCTGCCCGAGCACATGCCGGCCATGCAGGCCGACGTGCTGGTCGCCAACATCCTCGCTGGCCCGCTGGTGTCGCTGGCACCGCAACTGTCCGGCCTGGTCCGCCCAGGTGGCCTGCTGGCGCTGTCGGGCATCCTCGCCGAGCAGGGTGAGGAAGTGGCCGCGGCCTATGCCGCCGACTTCGAGCTGGACCCGATCGTCGTGCGCGACGGCTGGGTGCGCATCAGTGGTCGCCGCCGTTAAGCGGGCCTAGAATACTTTTCTGCACAGCTCCCGGATTGCCGCATGACCGACAGTTTCGTCACCCAGTGCCCGCATTGCCAGACCAGCTTTCGCGTCACCCACCACCAGTTGAGCGTGGCCCGCGGTGTAGTGCGCTGCGGCCACTGCCTGCAGGTGTTCAACGCCGCCAAGCAGCTGCTGGAGCAGAACCGCGCCGGCGGAGCCAGCGCACCTGCGGTGCCGGCACCGATGCCTGCCGCCCCTGCCGAGCCGCTGGCCGAACCGGTGATCGCACCCGAGCCTGTCGCCAGCGAACCCGGCACCACCCCGGACGAGGACTGGGCGCTCACCAACCAGGCGTTGGACGCGCTCGACCTCGACATGGAACTGGAGCGCCTGGAGCGCCGCGGCCAACCGGCCACGGCTCGCCCGGCCAGCCAGGATGACGGTCTGCAGGCGCGGCGTGACGAACTGCACCCGGACGAACATGCCGACGACCTGTTCGGTACGGCTACCGATGAACCGTTCGAACCGCAACCGGCGATAGAAACCGCGCCCGTGCTGCGGGAGCCGGAGCCCTTGGAGCTGGACCTGGAGCCCGCCCCGGGCGAGCGTACCGAGCCGACGTTAGGCGGCAATCTGGACCTGGACATCGACGACGAGCCACCGGTACACCGTGCCGTCGAAATCGATGACCACCCCGAATTCAACGAACCGCTGCGTGCCAGCGATGATGAAGCCCCGGTACAGGGCCTGAGCGCCCGCGACGACGAGCCGCTGGAGCTGCACCTGTCTGCGCGCGATGACGAGCCTGTCGAGCCGCTGCCCGGCGAACGCCTGGAACCAGGCCTTGCCGGCAAAGCCGAGCGCCCGGCGCGCAAGGAGCCGCTGGTCGACGTCGTCGACGACCCGCTGCAACTGGGCTGGGAAAAGCCCGCACCCAACTGGGGCAAGCGCCTGCTGTGGGGCTTCCTGACCCTGCTGGCCGCTGGCTTGCTGGCGTTCCAGTACGTGTGGTTCCACTTCGACGAAATGGCCCGCCAGGACCAGTACCGGCCGCTCTTCCAGCAAGTCTGCCCGTTGGTCGGCTGCGAAGTGCCGACCCGCGTCGATATCGCCCGAATCAAGAGCAGCAACCTGGTGGTACGCAGCCACCCGGACTTCAAGGGCGCACTGATCGTCGATGCGATCATCTACAACCGCGCGCCGTTCGCCCAGCCGTTCCCGCTGCTGGAACTGCGCTTCGCCGACCTCAATGGCCAGCTGATCGCCAGCCGGCGCTTCAAGCCCAGCGAATACCTGTCCGGCGAACTGGCCGGGCGCGGCGAAATGCCCAGCCAGACCCCGATCCACATCGCCCTGGACATCCTCGATCCGGGGCCGAAGGCCGTTAACTACAGCCTGAGCTTCCGCTCGCCGGAATAACTACCAACCCTGTGGGAGCGGGCGTGCCCGCGATCACGGGCGAAGCCCGTGCCATCCATTGCGCCGCCTGCTTCGCGGGCCCGCCCGCTCCCACAGGGGCCGCGCAAGGTCCTGGATCCTCCCCCCATACCAAATGTCATAAGCCGACAACTGTTCAGATTTTATCCAAATCCATCTTTATCCGGTCACCGAGAGCGGGTATCATGCCAACCCTTTTTCGAACTCCAAGATTCGGCCCCACAACAGGGATCACCTATGTCGGCGGTACGCATCGGCCCATACACACTACGTAACAACCTGATCCTCGCGCCCATGGCCGGGGTCACGGACCAGCCTTTCCGTACACTTTGCCAGCGCCTGGGCGCCGGCATGGTGGTGTCGGAAATGGTCTCCAGCGACATGAGCCTCTGGAACAGCCGCAAGTCGAGCCTGCGCCGCATCCATGAAGGTGATCCCGAACCACGCTCGGTACAGATCGCCGGTGGTGATGCGCAGATGATGGCAGCGGCGGCAAAGGCCAACGTCGAAGCTGGCGCCCAGATCATTGATATCAACATGGGCTGCCCGGCAAAAAAAGTCTGCAACAAAGCCGCAGGCTCTGCTTTATTGAGAGATGAAGCCTTGGTCAGCGAGATTCTCCACGCCGTGGTCGGCGCCGTGGACGTCCCGGTGACCCTGAAGATCCGCACCGGCTGGGACCGGGCGAACAAGAACGGCCTGAACGTGGCGAGGATCGCCGAGCAGGCCGGCATCCAGGCGCTGGCGGTGCATGGCCGCACACGCGCCGACCTGTACACCGGCGAAGCCGAATACGACACCATCGCTGCCATCAAGCAGGCGGTGTCGATCCCGGTTTTTGCCAACGGCGATATCACCTCGCCAGAAAAGGCCCGGGCGGTGCTGGACGCCACCGGGGTAGACGGCCTGTTGATCGGCCGGGCCGCCCAGGGGCGGCCATGGATCTTTCGCGAGATCGAGCATTACCTGCGCACTGGCGAACACCTGCCAGCGCCGCAGCTGGACGAAGTGGAACGCATCCTGCTGGAGCACCTGGCCGCGCTGCATGCCTTCTATGGCGATGTGATGGGCGTACGTATCGCCCGCAAGCACGTTGGCTGGTACCTGGCAACACGACCCGGCGGCAAGGAGTTTCGCTCCCGGTTCAACGCTTTGGAAGACACACAAGCGCAGTGCGCCAACGTTCGCGCGTTTTTCAGCGAACGTCGACAGAGCCTTGAGACAGAGGACGGACAAGGGGTGGCCGCATGACGATGATGACCGAGACATTTGTGAGTGGAACAACGCCCGTGAGCGACAACGCCAACCTGAAACAGCACCTCAACACGCCGAGCGAAGAGGGCCAGACCCTTCGCGACAGCGTCGAGAAGGCGCTGCACAACTACTTCGCCCACCTGGAAGGCGCGACCGTGACGGACGTGTACAACCTGGTGCTCTCCGAAGTCGAGGCGCCCCTGCTCGAAAGCGTGATGAACTACGTGAAGGGCAACCAGACCAAGGCCAGCGAGATGCTCGGGCTGAACCGAGGCACCCTGCGCAAGAAGCTCAAGCAGTACGACTTGTTGTAAGCCAGAATCCCAACCAGAAAAGGCGGCTCCCTGAACAGAGGCGCCTTTTTTGCTGACTCCACCGCGTTATTGGAACCCGAAATGACCGACCAGACTACCCGCCTGCCAGTCCGCCGCGCCCTGATCAGCGTCTCCGACAAGACCGGTATCCTCGAATTCGCCCGTGAGCTGCAGCAGCTCGGTGTCGAGATCCTGTCCACCGGCGGCACCTACAAGCTGCTCAAGGACAACGGCGTCAACGCGGTGGAAGTGGCCGACTACACCGGCTTCGCCGAAATGATGGATGGCCGGGTCAAGACCCTGCACCCGAAAATCCACGGTGGCATCCTCGGCCGTCGCGGCACCGACGACGCCATCATGAACGAGCACGGCATCAAGCCGATCGACCTGGTAGCAGTCAACCTGTACCCGTTCGAAGCCACCATTTCCAAGCCTGGCTGTGATCTGCCGACCGCCATCGAGAACATCGACATCGGCGGCCCGACCATGGTCCGTTCGGCTGCCAAGAATCACAAGGACGTGGCCATCGTGGTCAACGCCAGCGACTACGCCGGCATCGTCGAAGGCCTCAAGGCCGGTGGCCTGACCTACGCCCAGCGCTTCGACCTGATGCTCAAGGCGTTCGAACACACCGCCGCCTACGACGGCATGATCGCCAACTACATGGGCACCATCGACCAGGCCAAAGAGACCCTGAGCACTGAAGGCCGCAGCGAATTCCCGCGCACCTTCAACAGCCAGTTCGTCAAGGCCCAGGAAATGCGCTACGGCGAGAACCCGCACCAGAGCGCGGCGTTCTACGTGGAAGCGAAAAAAGGCGAAGCCAGCGTTTCCACCGCCATCCAGCTGCAGGGCAAGGAACTGTCGTTCAACAACGTGGCCGACACCGACGCCGCACTGGAGTGCGTGAAGAGCTTCGTCAAGCCGGCCTGCGTCATCGTCAAGCACGCCAACCCATGCGGCGTGGCCGTGGTACCTGAAGACGAAGGCGGCATCCGCAAGGCCTACGACCTGGCCTATGCCACCGACACCGAGTCGGCGTTCGGCGGCATCATCGCCTTCAACCGCGAGCTGGACGGCGAAACCGCCAAGGCCATCGTCGACCGCCAGTTCGTCGAAGTGATCATCGCGCCGAAAATCTCCCAGGCTGCCCGCGACGTGGTTGCCGCCAAGCAGAACGTACGCCTGCTGGAATGCGGCGAGTGGCCAGCCGAGCGCGCTGCCGGTTGGGACTTCAAGCGCGTCAACGGTGGCCTGCTGGTGCAGAGCCGCGATATCGGCATGATCACTGCCGATGACCTGAAGATCGTCACCAAGCGCGCGCCGACCGAGCAAGAGATTCACGACCTGGTGTTCGCCTGGAAAGTGGCCAAGTTCGTCAAGTCCAACGCCATTGTCTACGCCAAGCAGCGCCAGACCATCGGCGTCGGCGCCGGCCAGATGAGCCGCGTCAACTCCGCGCGCATTGCTGCAATCAAGGCCGAGCATGCCGGCCTGCAGGTGCAGGGCGCAGTCATGGCGTCGGACGCGTTCTTCCCGTTCCGTGACGGCATCGACAATGCGGCTAAAGTGGGTATCAGCGCCGTGATCCAGCCGGGTGGTTCGATGCGTGATGCCGAGGTGATTGCTGCCGCTGACGAAGCCGGCATCGCCATGGTCTTCACCGGTATGCGCCACTTCCGCCACTAAACAGATGCAGGGCCGATCGCCGGCCCTTGTAGGAGCGGCCTTGTGTCGCGATAGGGCCGCAAGGCGGCCCCGGCAATTTCTGCTGCGAAGCTGAAAACCTGGGGCCGCTACGCGCCCCTTTCGCGACACAAGGCCGCTCCTACAGGAAGCGGGATCGGCCAGACAGAATTCGAGGTTTTGACATGAAAGTTTTGATCATCGGCAGCGGCGGCCGTGAGCACGCCCTGGCCTGGAAAGTCGCCCAGGACCCACGCGTGGAGAAAGTCTTCGTTGCCCCGGGCAACGCCGGCACCGCCATTGAAGCCAAGTGCGAGAACGTCGCCATCGACGTGTGCGCCCTGGAGCAACTGGCTGACTTCGCCGAGAAGAACGTCGACCTGACCATCGTCGGCCCGGAAGCACCGCTGGTCATCGGCGTGGTCGACCTGTTCCGCAGCCGCGGCCTGGACTGCTTCGGTCCGACCAAGGGCGCAGCCCAGCTGGAAGGCTCCAAGGCCTTCACCAAGGACTTCCTGGCGCGTCACAAGATCCCGACCGCCGACTACCAGAACTTCACCGAAATCGAACCGGCGCTGGCCTACCTGCAGGAAAAAGGCGCGCCGATCGTGATCAAGGCCGACGGCCTGGCCGCGGGCAAGGGCGTGATCGTCGCCATGACCCTGGAAGAAGCCGAAGCCGCCGTGCGTGACATGCTGGCCGGCAACGCCTTCGGCGATGCGGGCTCCCGCGTGGTGATCGAGGAGTTCCTCGACGGCGAGGAAGCCAGCTTCATCGTCATGGTCGACGGCCAGAACGTGCTGCCCATGGCCACCAGCCAGGACCACAAGCGCGTCGGCGACCAGGACACCGGCCCGAACACCGGCGGCATGGGTGCCTACTCCCCTGCCCCGGTGGTCACCGCCGAAGTGCACCAGCGCGTGATGGACCAGGTGATCTGGCCGACCGTGCGCGGCATGGCCGAGGAAGGCAACGTCTACACCGGCTTCCTCTACGCCGGCCTGATGATCGACAAGGCGGGCAACCCCAAGGTCATCGAGTTCAACTGCCGCTTCGGCGACCCTGAGACCCAGCCAGTCATGCTGCGCCTGGAGTCGAGCCTGGTGCTGCTGGTCGAGGCCGCATTCGCCAAGGCGCTGGACAAGGTCGAAGCACAGTGGGACCCGCGCCCGAGCCTGGGCGTGGTACTGGCTGCCGGCGGCTACCCGGGCGACTACGCCAAGGGTGACGTGATCAATGGACTGGACGCTGCCGCGAAGATCGAAGGCAAGGTGTTCCACGCCGGTACTGCGCTCAAGGATGGCAAGGTGACCACCAACGGCGGCCGCGTGCTGTGTGCCACCGCCATGGGCAGCACCGTTGCCGACGCGCAGCAGCAGGCTTACCGCCTGGCCAAGGAAGTAAGCTGGAACGGCAGCTTCTACCGCACCGACATCGGCTACCGGGCCATCGCCCGCGAGCGCGGTGAGCACCAGCAGTAAGTTGTACCGGGCTGCCGCAGCGCGCTCCAGCACCTTGCGCCTGCGGCATCCGGCTCGTCGACAGGGCCCCGAGGGGCCTTGCCTTCGACTTGGCGCGCCGCGCATAGTTAATACCCGGCACCTTGGCTAAGAAGGGATTTCGTAGTGCGTCGGCTTCGGATTGCCTCAGCTCTGATCGTCAGCTTGCTGACCTTGCTCTGCATGTTCCCGGCTGCGGCCGAACATGACGGAGGCTGGGCCGTTCTGCTCGACGAACAGGCCAACCTGCAACTGAGCGACGTGCGCTCCGAGCGTTACCGCAACCAGTTCAGCCCGCTGGTACTCGCCGACCTGGATGCCGCCCCCGCGGAACAGGCCCTGTGGCTGCACTACCGCCTGGAGCCCGGCGAGCAGGAACAACTGCTGCGGGTTTTCGCCCCAGACCTTTCTGGCCTGGACCTCTACGCCCTCGAGGGCGACCAGCTTCTGCGTCAGCTGCACCACGGGCGCCAGGCCGGCAATGCCAGCCCGACCCTGCGTGGCAGCGACCATGTACTGCCCCTGCCCAACAGCAAGCAACCCCTGGATATCTACCTGCGCCTGGTTTCCGAGCACCAGCTGCGCCCGGCCATCAGCCTGGAGCCTGCGGCCGTGGCAGCCTCCGACCAGCGCCAGCCACTGCTGTTCGGCATGCTGTTCGGCGGCCTGGTGATGCTGATCATGCACAACCTGATCCGCTTCCTCTACAGCCGCTCCAGCACCACCCTGATCCTGGCGCTGTACCACGGCCTGATGCTGCTCAGCGGCCTGATCCTGCTGAACCTCAGCGGCCCCTGGTGGCACGTGTGGCACAGCGCGCAGACGCCCGCCGCATACCTGACGCTGGTCCTGGCCGGCCTGGCCGGGCTGTGTTTCACCCAGCATTTCTTCTCGCCATGCAACTCGCCACGGCTCAACCGCCTGCTGCAGGGCGAGATGCTGGTGGTCGGGTTGAGCGGGTTGGTGCTGCTGTTCGTCGACACCCTGCCCCTGAACCTGATGACCTACGCCCTGATGGCCCTGGGCAGCGTGAGCATGCTGCTGGTCAGCAGCTACCACTGGTACAAGGGCTATGCCCCCGCACGCCTGTTCAGCCTGGCCATGGTGGTGTTCAACCTCGGTGGGCTGGTGCTGCTGCCAGCGCTGCTGGGCCTGACCCGTACTTCGACGCCCTGGCTGCTGTGCATCCTGCTGGGGCTGACCGTGGCCAGCGGCCTGCTGCTCAACCTGGCAGTCAGCGAACGCCTGCGGCGCATGAGTGAAGAGCGCTTCAGCGCCAGCCGCGCCCTGGCTGCCAGCGATGCCGAAATCAACGCCAAGGCCGAGTTCCTGGCCAAGATCAGCCACGAAATCCGCACCCCCATGAACGGTGTGCTGGGCATGACCGAGCTGCTGCTGGGCACGCCGCTGTCGGTCAAGCAGCGCGACTACGTGCAGACCATTCACAGCGCCGGCAACGAACTGCTCACGCTGATCAACGAGATTCTCGACATTTCCAAGCTGGAATCCCGGCAGATCGAACTCGATGACGTGCAGTTCGACCTCAACGCGCTGATCGAAGATTGCCTGAACATCTTCCGTGCCAAGGCCGAACAGCAGAACATCGAACTGATCAGCTTCACCCAGCCGCAGGTACCACGGGTGATCAGCGGCGACCCGACGCGCCTGCGCCAGGCCTTGTCGAGCCTGCTGGAGAATGCCCTGAAAAACACCGACCAGGGCGAGATCCTGCTGGTAGTGGCGCTGGACCAGCGCGGCGAGGTACCGCGCCTGCGCATCGCCGTGCAGGACAGCGGCGAACCGTTGCCCGCCGCTGACCGCGAAGCCCTGCTGCAGGCCGAGTTGCACAGCCACCACTTCCTGTCCAGCAACAAGCTGGGCGGCCACCTGGGGCTGGTCATCGCCAAGCAGCTGATCGGCCTGATGCAGGGTGAGTTCGGCATCAAGAGCAGCACCGGCATGGGCAACACCCTGTGGCTGACGCTGCCGCTGGACCCTTCGCGCCTGGAACAGCCACCGGCCGACCTGGACAGCCCGCTGCGCGATGCTCGCGTACTGGTGGTGGACGACAACGACACCTGCCGCAAGGTGCTGGTACAGCAGTGCAGTGCCTGGGGCATGAACGTCAGCGCGGTCCCGTCGGGCAAGGAAGCGCTGGCCCTGCTGCGCACCAAGGCCCACCTGCGCGACTACTTCGATGCCGTGCTGCTGGACCAGAACATGCCAGGCATGACCGGCATGCAGCTGGCCGCCAAGATCAAGGAAGACCCGAGCCTGAACCACGACATCCTGGTGGTGATGCTCACGGGCATCAGCAACGCGCCGAGCAAGGTCATTGCGCGCAACGCCGGGGTCAAGCGGATCCTCGCCAAGCCGGTGGCCGGCTACACGCTGAAAACCACCCTGGCCGAAGAACTGGCCCAGCGCGGCCGCGAGCAAGCCATACCAGCCAGTTTGCCCGGCATCCCCCAGGCACTGGACCTGCCCGGCGATTTCCGCGTGCTGGTCGCCGAGGACAACAGCATCTCGACCAAGGTGATCCGCGGCATGCTCGGCAAGCTCAACCTCGAGCCCGACACCGCCAGCAATGGCGAAGAGGCCTTGCAGGCGATGAAGGCGCAGCGCTATGACCTGGTGCTGATGGACTGCGAAATGCCGATACTGGACGGCTTCTCGGCCACCCAGCAGCTGCGCGCCTGGGAAGCGGCCAACCAGCGCCAGCGCACCCCGGTGGTGGCGCTGACCGCGCACATACTTGCCGAACACAAGGAACGCGCCCGCCTGGCGGGCATGGACGGGCACATGGCCAAACCGGTGGAACTGTCGCAGTTGCGAGAGCTGATCCAGTACTGGGCCAATCACCGGGAAGCCAAGGTGGATCCGGTGCATAGTTCCTGATCTGAGGCGCCTGTGCCGGCCTCTTCGCGGGTGAACCCGCTCCCACAGGGATAGCATTGCCTTCAGGCCTTATGCATTACCTGTGGGAGCGGGCTCACCCGCGAAGAGGTCGGTACAGGCTATCAACAGAATCTGCTGATAAACTCTGCCCAGCCATAACTGCCTGGACTAGCCCCCATGCTCCATGAGTTGTTCAGCGTCTACCTGAAAATGCTCGTGCTCTACAGCCCGTTCTTCGTGCTGTCGTGCTTCATCAGCCTGACCCGCGGACACTCCAGCAAGGAGCGCAAGCAGCTGGCATGGAAGGTGGCCATCGCCGCGCTGATCGCCAGTGTCCTGCTGTACCTGTTCGGACGGGCGATCTTCGGCATCTTCGGCATCACCGCCGACGCCTTCCGCATCGGCGCCGGCAGCGTGCTGTTCATCTCGGCACTGGGCATGGCCCAAGGCAAGTCCGCGGTACAGGCCGACAACGTGCAGCAGGATGTCACCATCGTGCCGCTGACCATCCCGCTCACCGTCGGCCCCGGCACCATCGGTGCACTGCTGGTGATGGGCGTCGGCCACCCGCACTGGGACGACAAGCTGTTGGCCATCATCAGCATCGCCCTGGCCAGCTTTACCGTCGGCCTGGTGCTGTACCTGTCACACCGTATCGAGCGCATCCTCGGTGACCAGGGCCTGCAGATCGTCAGCCGGCTGATGGGGCTGTTCGTCTGCGCCCTGGCTGCACAAATCATCTTTACCGGTATCAAAGGCTACCTGGCGCCCTGACCATCGCCGCATTGAGGTCGAACCGATACTCCCCCTGCGCATCCTTGGTTTTCATCAATGCCTGCAGTTCATCTCGCTGGTGTTGGAAGCGCCCGTTATCCAGCTGCAAGGAAACGCCATTGAACCCGGCTTCGCCCTCCAGCGCCTTTTCGACCAACAGCATGTCCTGAGAGATGCCGGCGATCGGCTTGTCGAATTGCAGGGTGATACTGCAAAGGTCGAGCGCCGGCCCCGGCTTGAGCAGGCCAAGCTCGATCACCAGCTGCGAACCCTGCGTGCTGAACTTCAGCTGGTGGCGAAAACCTTCGATCGATCGGCCCAGGCCGCTTCTTACTGCAGCCAGCACGGCTTCATGACGGATCGAGCGCATCTTCAGCCACGCCTCGAGCGGCTGTATCTGCGCGCTGCGCGCGGGTTGCCCCAACTGTTTCAGGTCATGCGTACTGGCCAGCTTGATCCAGCCCAGTTGCCGATATGCCTCGCGATAGGCGTCATACCAGGCTTCATAGTTGTCAAAGCGTGACCCCGCATTCCTGTTGGCCACCAACTGGGCGTAAAGGATGGAGTCGAAGGCAGCCTGGCGTTGAATCTGGCCAGTGTCCGCGCGATACAGTAATGCCGTCCCGCCAATCAACATCAGTTGTTCAGCTGTTCTGTCCATTGCGTTGCCTCGTCACAAAGAGCCGAACAAGGCGGCGTTGCAACAACGCCGCCCTGCAATCAGATGTCGTACTGGAGAACGTTCTCGACGCTGCGCACGCCGAGTTTGTTTTCCACGGTTTCGCGGACCTTGTCGTAGACGAAAGTGTTGAGGGTGAGCACAGCCATGCCGGCGTAGTACTCGGTCTTTTCCAGCTTCCACTGGATACCCAGGATGTCATCATCCAGTTGTGGGGCAGACGCCTGGATGCAGTTCACCACCATGACCACATCGTTGTTGTCGGTTTCGACGCAGGCGGCCATCCCGACCATGCCCCTGACCTTGTTCTTGCGCTTGTGATCGACCACCTTGAGGTCATTTTCGACGGTGGTGAGTTTGTCGAAGGCCGCCTTGGCCAGCACACCCAACTTGGTACCACCCAGCACCGCATTACCGACCGCACCAATCGCCCGTACAGCGACAGCACCTATGGTGACAGACAGCTCGGCAGAGGTTTCCAGCTCGAAGGTGCGACGAGGGATGGTAAAACCAAGATCACGCATGACATCGATGAACCGGTCATACCACTCCCTGCTCTGTTTTTCGGCATCGAAGGACTTGTCAGCCACCAAGGTGGCAAAGTGGAAGGCATTCTTCACATCGTGGCGGCTTTGCGCCGACATGCCTGCGCCGCAGGCCAGCAGGTTACCTTCAACCAGGATGGCTGTGTCAGTTGCAGTGACTTGTGTTTCTGTGGACATGTGGAAACTCCTAGATGGTTACCCCTCGAGTGAGGGGCAACCAACTTAGCCAGCGCGCCCAGGATGCAACGCGCTGAAGGGTTTCCGGTGCAACTAGTCGGCCGACGGGTACCAACGCGGCGTGTAGGCCCACACCCCACCCGAGAGGCGAGGAAACACGCAGGTTGTAGATGAGCCGACCAGCACCATGGTGCGCATGTCGACCATTTCCGGCAGCAGCTCGGCCAATGTGACGACCTTCAGCGTCTGCCCCGGCCTACCGATGTCACGGCCAAGGACTACAGGCGTGTTCCCCTCGCGGTGCCGACGCACGACCTCCAGCGCTACCCCGAGCTGGTGCGGCCTTGCCTTGGAAATCGGGTTGTAGAACGCCAGCACCAGGTCGGCCTGGGCCGCCAGGTCCAAGCGCTTTTCAATGATCGACCACGGCTTGAGGTTGTCCGACAGCGACATCACGCAGAAGTCATGCCCCAGCGGCGCGCCCGCCTGGGCGGCGGTCGCGAGCGAGGCCGACACCCCCGGCAGGATCTCGAGATCCACCCGGTGCCAGGCCGGGTCAGTGGACTCGTGCAACGCTTCAAGTACCGCAGCTGCCATGGCGAACACACCCGGGTCGCCCGACGACACCACCACAACCGAACGGCCCTGGGCTGCCAGTTCGAAAGCATGCCGGGCACGCTGCATCTCTTCACGGTTGTCGGTGCAGTGCAGCACTTGGTCGTCACGGAACGGGCCGGCCATGCGCACGTAGGTTTCGTAACCGAGCACATCTTCGGCCCGCGCAAGCTCGGCCTTGACCGCCGGCACCATCAGCTCGGCTGCACCCGGCCCCAGGCCGATGACCGCCAGACGACCCCGACGACGACCGATCTGCGCCACCTCGACCGGGGCAGGCGCCACCGCGATGACCACGTCTGCCACCTCGATCAGCTGCGCAGCAGGCAATGCCGCAGCAACCATCCCGGCCAGATCATGCGTCTTGGCAGCAAAGCGCAAGGCAATCCCCAGGGCCTGTGCGGCCTCGTGCAGGGCATTGTCGGCCATGGCTTGCTCGTCGGCCAGCAGGCAGGCCACTGCAGGCTCGGCGATGCCGGCCTGCTGCAATGCCGCACGGATACTGGCCAGGCTGCCGCCAGCAACACCCACTACCACCGAACGCGGGTGGATCAGCAGCTCGTCGCGGCTGGCCGGGCGGGCCTGGTGCCCCACATGGATGGTACGCCGAGCCGCCTCGCTGGCAGGCAACTGTGCCTGTTGCAGCCACGGCGCGTCACCTTCGATGCGCACCGCCTCGCCAGCCAGCAGGTCGGAGACAAAGCGCTTGCCTTGCTCGATATCCGCCAGCGCATAGCCCTGTGGCGGGTTCAGCAGACAGGTGCCGAAACGCAGCTCGCCGCTGGTGGTGATGGCCGCAGCAACGCCCAGTGCTTCAGCGATTTCGCGCGCCATCACGTTCACACCGCCAAGGCCACCAAGCAACGGCACTACGGCACTGCCGTCTTCGGCCACGGCCAGTACCGGTGGCTCGACACCTTTCTCGCTGAGCAGGCTGGCCAGGCTGCGGATGACGATACCCGCCGCGCACAGGGCGATGATCGGCGTGTTCTGCTGGTACAGCCCACGCAGGGTATCGCCGAACGCGGTGTAGCAAAGGTCGGCACCCTCGACCCGGCCTTCCAGGCCATGGATCGATGCTTGTGGATAACGCTGCTGGATACGCTGCGCCGTGGCCAGGCTGCCCTGGCCAAGGATGACGATCGCCGGTGCCTGGTGCATGTTCAGCCCTGCCATTTTTCACCCGGCACGATGATCAGCGAGAAGTACGGCGACGACTGTGGGTCGACCTGGTCCAGCGGCACGATCTTCTGGTTGGCCATGGTCGCCCGCTCCACATACAGCGCGCGCCCGTCCAGGCCCAGTTCGGCCAGCACTTCGCGCACCTTGGGGAAGTTGCGCCCAAGCTTCATGATCACCGCCGCGTCGGCGTCGGCCAGGCGACGCTTGAGCTCCTCGGCCGGCAACACGCCAGACAGCACCGACAGGCTCTGGTTGCGGTACACCAGCGGCGCGCCCAGTACCGAGGCACCACCGAGCATCGAGCAGACGCCGGGGATCACTTCGGCCTCGTAGCGCTGCGCCAGGCGGTCGTGCAGGTACATGTAGGAACCATAGAAGAACGGGTCGCCTTCACAGATCACCGCCACGTCGCGGCCGGCATCCAGATGCTCGGCTACCTGCACGCTGGCCTCGTCGTAGAAGTCGCTGATCACCTGTTCATAGGACAGCGGCGCTGGCAGCGCTTCGGTGGTTACCGGGTAGACCAGCGGCAGCAAGGTCTGCTCGGGCTGCAGGTGCGCCTCGATGATGCCGAAGGCGTTGCCGCGCTTGCCCTTGGCCACGAAGTAGCCGACCACGGGCGCTTCACGCAGCAGGCGCAGGGCCTTGAGGGTAATCAGTTCAGGGTCGCCAGGGCCCACGCCCAGGCCCAGCAGACGTCCACGCGGCGCCATCATTCCACCTCCGTGGCGAGGGCGTTGACCGCAGCGGCGGCCATCGCGCTGCCGCCCAGGCGGCCTTGCATGATCACGAACGGCACGCCACGGCTGTCGGCGGCGAGCATCGCCTTGGACTCGGCGGCACCGACGAAGCCGACCGGGAAGCCGAGGATCAGTGCTGGTTTCGGGGCGCCGGCGTCGAGCATTTCCAGCAGGTAGAACAGCGCGGTAGGCGCGTTGCCGATCACCACCACACTGCCTTCCAGGTACGGTCGCCACAACTCCAGGGCCACGGCGGAACGGGTGTTGCCGGCGTCTTTCGCCAGGCCCGGTACGCTCGGGTCGCGCAGGGTGCAGATGACCTTGTTGTCGGCGGGCAGGCGGGCGCGGGTAATGCCCTCGGCGACCATGTGCGCATCGCACAGGATCGGCGCGCCGTTCAGCAACGCCTCGCGCCCGGCCCGGCCGGCGCCTTCGGAGAACTGCAGGCCATCGATGGCGTCGACCATGCCACAGGCGTGGATCACGCGCACGGCGAGCTTTTCGAGGTCTGCGGGGATCCGCTCGAGTCGGGCTTCCTCGCGGATGATCCGGAAGGAATTGCGATAGATCTCCTGACCATCGCGGATGTAGTCAATCATCAAGGTGCTCCGTCGGCAGGTCGAGCATGGCGCCTGCTTCATTCAAGGTAAGGTCGGTGGCGCGCAGGGCGCCGAAGCCCGGCAGGCGCGCATCACGCAGGTACAGGTCGTAACGGCCCGGCGCACGGGCCAGCAGGGTGGCCGGGGCAACATGGGCCATGGCGCAGGATCGGGGGCAACCGGACAAGTGCACGCTACCGGGCACGCCAGGGCCGAGCAGTGCAGCCAGGGTGACGGCGTCGGCCTTGGTCTCGCCCAGAGCCTTGGCACAGCCACTGGCGCCGGTACAGGCGCTTATGCGTGCCAGTGGCTCATGGTCGTGGCATAGCAGGCCCAGTGCGGACAATCCGGCCTGGGCGTGATCGATGTGTTGCGCTTGCAGGTTGGTCAGCACCAGGCTTTGCCAGGGGCTCAGGCGCAGGCTGCCATCGCCATGTTCACGGGCAACGCGCGCAGCGCCACGCAGCATGGCCGGGGTCAGGCGCCCCTGCGGCGGGGCAACGCCCAAGGCGACGCCCTGCACCTGGGGCAGAACGCCCAGCCACGAGACGTTGCAGGGTGCACGCCGCCATGCGAGCACGGCGGCATCGCGGCGGATGGCCAGGCCGAGCCCGTCGATGAAATCGGTTGCCGAACACACCTCGAGCAACTGGCGCATGCGCGACTGTGCCGGGGTGGCCAGGTCGAGGAAGCGCTCCAGCACCGCACGCACCAGTGCCAGGCCTTGTTCCGCCGGCACCGCGCCGAGCACCTGGCCGTCTGCCGGGCAACCCGCCAGGCCGAACGCCAGCCAGGTCTGCTGCTCCAGGCGCAGGGTCGACAGCCACAGGTCATGGGGGTGTTCGAGCATGGCCAGGTTTTCGCCGGCATCCAGCTGCACGGCGAACTTGGCCGACAACTGGTGAAAACGCGGGGTGCCTTCCAGCAGGTCGAGGATCTGCCCGGCCAGCGGCCGAGCGTCCAGCAGCATCGCCGGGTCATGCCCGGCCAGCGGGCTGAGCATCAGGTTGCGCACATCGTCACCGGCGGCATCACGTGGGCCCAGGCCGGCTGCGAGCAGTGTCTCGACCAGGCCGCGATGCTCGCTGCCGATGCCGCGAATCTGCAGGTTGCCGCGGTTGGTGGCCTCGATCACGCCACCGGCGAAACGCTCGGCAGCCGCCGCCACTGCGTCGGCCTGGTCGGCCAGCAGCAGGCCGCCCGGCAGCTTGATGCGGCAGATGCCGCCATCACGGGCACTGACGATGCGCCACAACCCCGGGCAGGCCGAGGGACGGGGCGATACATGGGAGGCATGGGCCTGGGTCAAAGGGGCGTCCGGCAATCTGTGAAAATGCGCTTGAGTGTAGAAGGCGCGGTATTATGCCTGCTTTGTCCGGCGGCATGAAAAGCCGGTGGTCGAGCATCATCGACGATCGAGTAGAAATTCAGGACCGCGTCGCCTTCTTCGCGGGCATGCCCGCTCCCACAGGATCACCGCTGCCCTCAACGGCTGCGCTGTACCTGTAGGAGCGGGCGAGCCCGCGAAGGGGCGCGCAGCGGCCCCAAAAATGGCGGAATGAAATACATGGCACCCTGGCTGACAGTTGTAGGTATCGGCGAAGACGGCTTCAGCGGCCTGGGCAAGCAGGCCCGGCGC
Organism: Pseudomonas sp. B5(2017); assembly: GCF_002112825.1. Classification (NCBI taxonomy): domain Bacteria; kingdom Pseudomonadati; phylum Pseudomonadota; class Gammaproteobacteria; order Pseudomonadales; family Pseudomonadaceae; genus Pseudomonas; species Pseudomonas sp. B5(2017). The sequence goes on along the minus strand of NZ_NEIR01000002.1, from coordinate 335,915 downwards.
GCGCTGCTGGGCGCTGCGCGGATCTTCGGCAGCCCGCGCCAGCTGGCCTTGCTGCCACGCTGCGTGGCCGGCGAACGGCTGGGCTGGCCAAGCCCGTTCTCGCTGGCCCCGGTACTGGCCCTGCGCGGCCAGCCGGTATGCGTGCTGGCCAGCGGCGACCCGATGTTCTACGGCGTCGGCGCCAGCCTGGCGCGCCAACTGCCCGCCGCTGAAATACGCGTGCTGTCGATGCCCTCCTCCTGCGCCCTGGCCGCAGCCCGCCTGGGCTGGCCACTGCAGGACGTGCAGGTGGTATCGCTGGTCGCTCGGCCCCTGGCAGCGCTCAATGCCCACCTGCACAGCGGCGTGCGCCTGCTGGTGCTGAGCAACGACGGCGACAGCCCGGCAGCAATTGCCACGCAGCTGCGCGAGCGGGGCTTCGGGCCAAGCCGCCTGCGGGTCTTCGAACACTTGGGTGGCGTGGACGAACGTGAGTTGGCCGGCACCGCCCAGGACTGGCCGCACAGCGACGTCGCCGCGCTCAACCTGGTAGCCATCGAGTGCCTGGCCACACCCGAGGCGCCGCGCCTGCACCGGCTGGCCGGGTTGCCGGACAGCGCCTTCCGGCATGACGGCCAGCTGACCAAACGCGATGTCCGCGCCATCACCCTGGCCCGCCTGGCACCACAGCCCGGCGAGTTGCTGTGGGACGTGGGTGCCGGCTGCGGCTCGATCGGCATCGAATGGATGCGCGCCCACCCGGCCTGCCGCGCCTTGGCCATCGAGGCCGACGAAGGCCGCCAGGGCTTCATCGAACACAACCGTGATGCGCTGGGTGTACCCGGCCTGCAACTGGTCCGGGGCAAGGCACCGGCGGCGCTGGAGGGCCTGGAGCAACCGGATGCTGTCTTCATCGGTGGCGGCGTCACCCGCGAAGGTGTGCTTGACCTGTGCTGGGCAAACCTGCGCCCCGGCGGCCGGCTGGTAGCCAATGCGGTGACCCTGCAAAGCGAACTGGCCCTGGCGCATTTCCGTGAACGCCATGGCGGCGAGCTGACCCGCATCCATGTCGCCCATGCCCAGCCATTGGGCGCGTTCGACACTTGGCGCCAGGCGCTGCCGATCACCTTGCTGGACGTGGTGAAACCCGCCGATGCGTGAAGAAACCCGCGAACAGCCCGCCCCCCTGCGCAGCGGCCTGACCACCGGCAGCTGCGCCACCGCCACCAGCCTGGCGGCAGCACGCTTGCTGCTCGGTGGCGAGAGCAACGACGCCGTCAGCATAACCCTGCCCAAAGGCAAGGTGGTGCAGATGCGCCTGGAGTTCTGCCGCCTCACCGGCCAAGGTGCCGAAGCGGGCACGCTCAAGGACGCCGGCGACGACCCGGACGTGACCCATGGCGCCCTGCTCTATAGCCAGGTGCGCCTGCTGGCCGAACCGGGCATCCGTTTTGTCGCCGGCACCGGCGTCGGCACCGTGACCCGCCCGGGGCTGGTGCTGGCGGTGGGTGAGCCGGCCATCAACCCGGTGCCACGGCGCATGATCAGCGAACACCTGCAACGCCTGGCGGACGAATGCAGCTACTCCGGTGGCTTCGAGGTCACGGTCAATGTGCAGGGCGGCGAGCAACTGGCCCTGAAGACCATGAACCCGCGCCTGGGCATTCTCGGCGGGCTGTCGATCCTCGGCACCAGCGGCATCGTGCGGCCGTTTTCCTGCGCGGCCTACATCGCCTCGATCCACCAGGGCATCGACGTCGCCCACACCAACGGCTACACGCATATCGCCGCATGCACCGGCAACGCCAGCGAAGACACCATGCGCCGCGTCTATGGCCTGCCGGAAATAGCCCTGATCGAAATGGGCGACTTCGTCGGTGCGGTGCTCAAGCACCTGCGCAAGGTGCCGGTGCCACGCCTGACCCTGTGCGGCGGTTTCGGCAAGATCAGCAAACTGGCTGCCGGGCACATGGACCTGCATAGCCGCCACTCCAGCATCGACCTGCCGCAACTGGCCGGCTGGGCAGCGGACATCGGCGCCGACGAGGCGCTGCAAGCATCGATCATTACTGCCAACACCAGCCAGCAGGCCCTGGCACTGGCCCATGCAGCCGGCATCCCCTTGGGTGACGCGGTGTGCGCCCACGCCCTGGCCTTCGCCCGCAGCGTGGTGCCAGCGCAGGTGCAGGTGGAAGTGTTCGCCATCGACCGCCAGGGTGGCATCGTCGGCCGGGCGGGTGTGCAATGAACGGGCGCATCCTGCTGCTGGGCGGCGTCACTGAAGCCCTGGCCATCGCTCGCCGCCTGGGCCCGCAGCACGTCTACAGCCTGGCAGGCATCGGCCGGGTGCCGCAGGACCTGCAATGCCAGGTTCGGGTCGGCGGCTTTGGCGGTGCCGAAGGGCTGGCCAGCTACCTGCACGAGGCAGGCATCACGTTGCTGATCGATGCTACCCATCCCTATGCCGCACAGATCAGCCGCAATGCGGCCAACGCCGCACGCATGGCCGGTATCCCGTGCTGGGCCTTGCGCCGCCCGGCCTGGCAGGCGCAAACGGGGGACGACTGGCGCGAGGTCGAGGACTGGGCGGGGTTGATCGAGGCACTCAAGCCGTTTCGCAGGCCATTGTTCACGCTGGGGCGTGAGCCGCTGCAACATCTGGACGAGATACCGCCGGAGCAGTTCTGGACCTTGCGTGCGCTGGAGGCGTGCCCTGGCAATGATCGCTGCGAAGTGATTGGCGCACGCGGGCCGTTCCATATCGAGGATGAGCGGGCGTTGTTCCAGCGCCGCAAGATCGATGTACTGATCAGCAAGAACAGCGGCAGCGTGGCGACCGAACCGAAGCTGGACGTGGCGCGGGAGCTGGGGATACCCGTGCTGATCCTGAAGCGACCGGCTTTGCCGGATGTGGACCGGGCATTCGACTCGCCAGCCGACCTGGCTGCGGCACTCGACCTGCGCGGATAACAAATTCCGAAAGCGCACCGCAGATCCCTGTGGGAGCGGGTTTACCCGCGAAGAAATCAACGCTGTGCATGGCACCGGCTTCGCCGGTGTTCGCGGGTGAACCCGCTCCCACAGGGGACGCGGCAACTTTCATGTATTTGCACAAGATAGTTGCTCCTACAGCCATTTCGGACTTTTCTTGCAAACCATGAAGTGGCCATGTGCCGCACTGCTACCTTAAACTCGGCACTCCCTCCCGGAAGGCGCTACCCATATGGAAATGCAATGGTGGATCTGGCTGGTCTTCGGCATCGCGCTGATCCTGCTCGAACTGGTCCTGCCGACGTTTTTCATCCTCTGGTTCGGCATCGGCGCCGTGCTGGTGTCGCTCATTTCGCTGGCCGCCCCCAGCCTGCAACTGGACATGCAGGTGCTGCTGTGGGTGCTGATGTCGTCAGTTACCACGGCACTGTGGTTCAAGCTGTTCCGGCGCAAGCAACCAGACGTGCGCTGGACCGCCGAAAGCGTGATCGGTGAAGTAGGGCTGCTGACTGCTGGTGTTTCGGAGTTCCAGAAAGGCCGTGTGCGCTTCCAGAAGCCTATCCTCGGCAGCGAGGAATGGACCTGCGTCGCCAACAGCGAGATCGCGGCCGGCGAGCGGGTACGCCTGACCGCCATCGAAGGGAACACCGCCCGGGTCATCCGGGCCTGAATCCGCACTAAAAGGAATTTCGCATCATGACCAGCCTCATCGTCGTCGTCGCCATCGCCCTGTTCGTCCTGATCACCGTGTTCAAGGGGGTGCGCATCGTGCCCCAGGGCGAGGAATGGGTCGTCGAGCGCCTGGGCCGCTACCAAAGCACCCTCAAGCCCGGCCTGAACATCGTCATCCCGTACATGGACGTGGTCGCCTACCGCCTGCCGACCAAGGACATCATCCTCGATGTGCAGCAGCAGGAAATCATCACCCGGGACAACGCGGTGATCGTCGCCAACGCCCTGTGCTTCGCCAAGGTGGTCGACCCGCAGAAGGCCTCCTATGGCGTGCAGGACTTCTCGTTCGCCGTCACCAGCCTGACCATGACCTCGCTGCGCGCCATCGTCGGCGCCATGGACCTGGACGAAGCGCTGTCCAGCCGCGAGCAGATCAAGGCACGCCTGCGCGAGGCGATGTCCGAGCAGACCGAAGACTGGGGCGTGACCGTACGCTCGGTGGAAATCCAGGACATCAAGCCCTCGGAGAACATGCAACTGGCCATGGAGCGCCAGGCGGCAGCAGAGCGTGAGCGCAAGGCCGACGTGACCCGAGCCGAAGGGGCCAAGCAGGCGGCGATCCTGGAAGCAGAAGCACGCTTGCAGGCTGCCAGGCTGGATGCCGAAGCGCAGATCAGCCTGGCCGAGGCCTCGGCGCGGGCGATTACGCTGGTCAAGGACGCGGTCGGCAACGAGACCGTGCCGGCGATGTACCTGCTGGGCGAGCGCTATGTGGGGGCGATGGAGAACCTGGCGGGCAGCAGCAATGCCAAGGTGGTGGTGCTGCCGGCGGACCTGCAGGAGACCGTGCGTGGGCTGATGGGCCGCAACAAGGCTTGATAATGCTGGGGGCGCTTTGCGCCCCATCGCGACACAAGGCCGCTCCTACAGGTTACCCGCTGCCCCTGGGCCGGTGATAATCCTGTGGGAGCGGGCGTGCCCGCGAAGCAGGCGACACCGCTTCAACAGCATGCCTGCGTCACTTCACCGCACCCCGCCATTTTTACCTATACTCCGCCTTACAATACCCACCACGATTCCTGACCGGATCTCTCCATGCCCCCACGTCGGCACATCGCCTGGATAGCCTGCCTTGCAGTGCTGTTCAACCTGCTGGCCATGCCGCTGTCTTCCGCCGCGCCCAAGGGCCCGGCCGAGCAGCTGCTGTGGGGGGCCTTCTGTTCCAGCATGGCCAACAAGGCCAAGGTCGACGTCCAGGCCCTGGCCAAGATCGACCTCGGCCCGCAAACCGACGACAGCGCCAGCATGATGAATTGCTGGTGCTGCTCCGGTGCCGCGCCACTGCTGGCCCTGCCCGGTTACCCGCCGCAGCTGCACAACCCGCCGATACTGCTCGCCGGCCTGCTGCCGCCACCCGCCGACTACCACGCCACGCCGCGCCAACTCTGGCCGGCGCTCAATCCCCGTGCCTCTCCGCTGGCCTGAGTTCTTCACACTGTCTGCCTGAACCTGAACAGAAACGGAGATTCACCATGCTCAAGCACGCCCTCGTCATGGCCGCCCTGCTGCTGCCCGGCGCCTTTGCCAATGCCCACGAATACAGCGTGGGTGACCTGCACATCGCCCACCCCTGGTCACTGCAGCTGCCCCCCAACGCCCCCAACGTCGCGGCGTATTTCGTGGTGCACAACAACGGCCAGGCCGACGACCGCCTGCTCGGTGTCGACAGCCCCATCAGCGATGACGCACAACTGCACGAGCATGCCATGAGCGCCAGCGGTGCCATGAAGATGCAGCAGGTGCCCAGCGTGGTGGTGCCCGCAGGCAAGGACCTGACCTTCGCCCCCAGCGCCTACCATGTGATGCTGATGCAGCCCAAGGACCGCAGCCTGCTCAGCGACGGCAAGCGCTTCCCGTTGACCCTGCACTTCGAAAAGGCCGGCGATATCACCGTCGATGTGGCCGTGCAGAAGCAGGCGCCGACGGACCAGCCGCAAGCCCACGAACACGCGCACTGATCACTCGCTGAAAGGCACTCGCCATGAGCCTGCCGCGCAACAGCATCAGCCGTACCACCCGCCCTGACCGCAGGCGCGCCGGTGGCGGATGGCTGAGCCTGTTCGCCATGTGGATGATCTTCATCGGCCCGCTGATTTCCCAGTCGATGCCGATGGACCACCACGCCGGCATGAGCATGCCGATGAACATGCCGATGGCCACCGCCCATCAGCATGGCGGCGACCCCCATCACGGCCAGGCTGGCGATGGCCAGCTGCATGTGATGTGGGAAAAGTGCGGTTACTGCAGCCTGTTGTTCAACTGCCCGGCCCTGCCCCAGGCCCTCAGCCCGCTCAGTGCCGGCAGCGTCGTACCCACCACCCACCTGTTCGCACCCACGCGCCAGGGCCATGCCCGGCAGGCTGTATTCCCCGGCGCGCGCAGCCGCGCCCCACCTTCCTCGATCAACGTCTGAACCCACATTTTTTGCGCACGGAGCCAGGAGGCTTCGCGCTGACTCATGACTGATCGACTGGAATCATTATGTCCGGCTGCACCCCTGTTTTTGCCTTGTCCCTGCGTGGGACCATCGCCGCCGTGTGCGGCTCGCTGCTCGCGCCCGTGGCCCTGGCCGCCGACCCAGGCCATGAAGGCCATGCACACGATGCCCCCGAGCTGAGCCCGACGGTGATCACCGCGGTGGCCCCGAGCTCGCCGCTGACCGTGGTCACCAACCCGAAAGACCCGCGCCAGCCGGTGCCGGCCAGCGATGGCGCCGACTACCTGAAGACCATCCCCGGCTTCTCGGCCATCCGCGCCGGCGGCACCAACGGCGACCCGGTACTGCGCGGCATGTTCGGCTCGCGCCTGAACATCCTCACCAATGGCGGCCTGATGCTGGGCGCCTGTCCCAACCGCATGGACGCCCCCACGTCGTACATTTCGCCGGAAACCTACGACCGCCTGACCGTCATCAAAGGCCCGCAAAGCGTGATCTGGGGCCCGGGCGGCTCGGCGGGCACCATCCTCTTCGAGCGCGAGCCGGAAAAGTTCGGCACCCTCGGCAGCCGGGTCAATGCCAGCCTGCTGGCCGGCTCCAACGGCCGCTTCGACAAGGTGCTGGACACTGCCGTCGGCAACGACCAGGCCTACGCCCGCTTCGTCGGCAACCAGTCGCGCTCGGACGACTACCACGACGGCGGTGACAACACCGTGCCGTCACGCTGGGACAAGTGGAACGGCGATGTCGCTCTCGGCTGGACCCCCGACCAGGACACCCTGCTGGAACTCACCGCCGGCAAGGGCGATGGCGAGGCCCGCTATGCCGGCCGCGGCATGGACGGCTCGCAGTTCAAGCGCGAAAGCCTGGGCCTGCGTTTCGAGAAGTCCAACCTCGGCGAGGTGCTCGACAAGGTCGAGGCGCAGGTCTACTACAACTACGCCGACCACGTGATGGACAACTACAGCCTGCGCACGCCTTCGGGCAGCGGCATGATGGGCATGCCGATGGTCAGCAACGTCGACCGCCGCACCATGGGCGCACGCATCAAGGCCACCTGGCGCTGGGCTGATGTTCAACTGATCGGCGGCATCGACGCGCAGACCAACGAACATCGCAAGCGCGGTGGCATGGGTGTGGACGCGCACAAGGGCAAGGCCTGGACCAAGGACGCCGATTTCCACAACTACGGTGCCTTTGGCGAGCTGACCTGGTACGTCAGCGGCGAGGACCGGTTGATCAGCGGTGCCCGCCTGGACCGCGCCTCGGCCCGCGACTTCCGCGCGACCAGCGCCACCAACGGCAACACCCGCGCCGACACCCTGCCCAGCGGTTTCATGCGCTACGAGCACGACCTGGCTGCGCTGCCAGCCACCACCTACATCGGCCTCGGCCATGCGCAACGCTTCCCCGACTACTGGGAGCTGTTCTCGGCGGGCGGCCCCACCGGCTCGGTCAATGCCTTCGACAGCATCAAGCCGGAGAAAACCACCCAGCTCGACTTCGGTGTCCAGTACCGCGACGAGCGCATGGAAGCCTGGGCTTCCGGCTACGTGGGGCAGATCCGCGACTACATCCTGTTCGACTACCAGGGGATGAGCTCCCGGGCCCGCAATATCGACGCCCGCATCATGGGCGGCGAACTGGGCGCGGCCTACCAACTGACGGAAAACTGGAAGGCCGATGCCACGCTGGCCTACGCCTGGGGCAAGAACAGCAGTGACGGAACAGCACTACCGCAAATGCCGCCCCTGGAAAGCCGCCTGGGCCTGACCTACAGCCGCGATGTGTGGAGCGTCGGCGCACTGTGGCGGCTGGTGGCGGCGCAGAACCGCATCGCCGAGAACCAGGGCAACGTGGTCGGCAAGGACTACGACAAGAGCGCCGGCTTCGGCGTGTTCTCGCTCAATGGCGCCTACAAGGTAAGCAACCACCTCAAGCTCAGCGCAGGGGTCGACAACCTGTTCGACAAGACCTACGCCGAGCACTTGAACCTGGCCGGGAACGCCGGGTTCGGCTACCCGGCTACCGATCCACAGCCGGTCAACGAGCCAGGCAGGACCTTCTGGACCAAGGTCGACTTCAGCTTCTGACAACAACAACGGGCGCGGCGCAGGTCGCGCCCATCTGCTGGTCAAACAGGAGGTTCCCATGAGAGGAACACGCATCAATTTCTACAACCTGGCCTGGCGTTGGCACTTCTATGCGGGGCTGTTCGTGGCCCCGTTCATGATCCTGCTGGCAATCACCGGGATCATCTACCTGTTCAAGCCGCAGCTCGACCCGCTGCTGTACCGCGAGCTGATGGTGGTCGAAGCCGGCCACCACCGACAGGGCGCGGACACGATGCTGGCCGAGGTGCGCAAGGCCTACCCCAAGGGCCACGTTGGCCAGTACCTGCCGCCGCTAGACGCCGAACGCAGCGCACAATTCGTGGTGCATGACGCCGGGCGTGAACTGAACGTGTTCGTCGACCCCTATAGCGGCAAAGTCCTCGGCGAACAGGATGGCAAGCAGAACCTGCAGGCCATCGCCCGCGCCCTGCATGGTGAACTGATGGTCGGCACGGTCGGTGACCGCCTGGTAGAACTGGCCGCGGGCTGGGGCATCGTGCTGGTGGTGTCGGGCCTGTACTTGTGGTGGCCACGCGGGCGCAATGGTGCTGGCGTGCTGTGGCCACGGCTGTCGGCACGCGGCCGACTGTTCTGGCGCGACCTGCATGCGGTGACCGGTTTCTGGGGCTCGGCCTTGTTGCTGCTGATGCTGGTCAGCGGCATGACCTGGACCGGCCTGTGGGGCAAGCAGTACGCCGACTTGTGGAACCGCTTTCCGGCAGCCATGTGGAACGACGTGCCCAAGTCGGACCAACAGGCGGGTGAACTCAACAGCGCGCACCGCCAGACCGTGCCCTGGGCGATGGAAAACACGCCGATGCCGCAGTCTGGTGCACACGCCGAACATGCCGGGCATCACATGATGTCGAGCGCGCCGGCAGCGCCACAGATAAGCCTGCAGCAGGTCGAAGACATCGCTACCGCGCGCCAGGTCGAACCGGGTTACAGCATCACCGCGCCGACCACGGCCGATGGGGTGTTCACCATCGCCGTATTCGCCGACGACCCGCGCAACGACGCCACCCTGCATGTCGACCAGTACACCGGCAAGGTGCTGGCCGATGTGCGCTGGCAGGACTACAGCCCGGTCGCCCGTGCCACCGAGCTGGGTGTGATGCTGCATGAAGGCAAGATGTTCGGGGCGTTCAACCAGATCATCATCCTGCTGGTGTGCCTGATGATCTTGCTGGGCTCGGTGAGCGGGCTGGTGATGTGGTGGAAGCGCAGGCCGGCCGGCGGGCTGGGTGTGCCGCCGCTGCGCCATGACCTGCCGCGCTGGAAAGTAGCGGTGGGGGTGATGCTGGTGCTGGGGTTGATGTTCCCGCTGGTGGGGGTGTCGATGGTGGTGATGTGGCTGGTGGATAGCCTGGTGGTGAGGCGCGGCCGGGTGCTGGCCAGCGCTTGAGCCTTGCTTCGTCTGTGCCGGCCCCTTCGCGGATAAACCCGCTCCCACAGTTTCTGCGCCAAGCCTGAGGGCAGCGCGGTCCCTGTGGGAGCGGGTTCACCCGCGAAGAGGCCCGCACAGGCACAACACTGCTCCCCAAAAGTCGAGTCGATCTGTCGCGCCCCGAACTGGAACGCGCGTGTTAGCCTAGCCGGCTACCTCTGACAAGACGACCGACTGTCCAACGGAATGCAGCCTATGACGCAAACCTCACCCACAGCGCCAGATGAACAGCATCTGCAGCGCAACCTGACCAACCGCCACATCCAGCTGATCGCCATCGGTGGCGCGATCGGTACCGGCCTGTTCATGGGCTCGGGCAAGACCATCAGCCTGGCCGGGCCGTCGATCATCTTCGTCTACATGATCATCGGCTTCATGCTGTTCTTCGTCATGCGCGCCATGGGCGAACTGCTGCTGTCGAACCTCAACTACAAGTCCTTCATCGATTTCTCCGCCGACCTGCTCGGCCCCTGGGCGGGCTACTTCACCGGCTGGACCTACTGGTTCTGCTGGGTAGTCACTGGCATCGCCGATGTGGTCGCGATCGCGGCCTATACGCAGTTCTGGTTCCCCGAACTGCCGCAGTGGATACCGGCGCTGACCTGCGTAGGGCTGCTGCTGTCGCTGAACCTGGTGACGGTGAAGATGTTCGGTGAAATGGAGTTCTGGTTCGCCCTGATCAAGATCGTCGCCATCATCGGCCTGGTCGTCACCGGCCTGTACATGGTCATCACCGGCTTCACCTCGCCCAGCGGGCGCACCGCGCAACTGGCCAACCTGTGGAATGACGGTGGCATGTTCCCCAATGGCCTGATGGGCTTCTTCGCCGGCTTCCAGATCGCCGTGTTCGCCTTCGTCGGCATCGAGCTGGTAGGCACCACCGCCGCCGAAGCGAAGAACCCGGAACGCACCCTGCCACGGGCGATCAACTCGATCCCGGTACGGATCATCGTGTTCTACGTGCTGGCGCTGATCGCGATCATGGCCGTGACCCCATGGCGCGACGTGGTGCCAGGCAAGAGCCCGTTCGTGGAGCTGTTCGTGCTGGCCGGCCTGCCTGCGGCGGCGAGCATCATCAACTTCGTGGTGCTGACCTCGGCGGCCTCGTCGGCCAACAGCGGCGTGTTCTCCACCAGCCGCATGCTCTACGGCCTGAGCCAGGAGGGTGACGCACCCAAGGCCTTCGAGAAACTGTCGAGCCGCTCGGTACCAGCCAACGGCCTGTACTTCTCCTGCACCTGCCTGCTGCTGGGCGCAGTGCTGATCTACCTGGTGCCGAACGTGGTCGAGGCATTCACCCTGGTCACCACCGTTTCGGCGGTGCTGTTCATGTTCGTCTGGACACTGATCCTGCTGTCGTACCTGAAGTACCGCAAACACCGCGCGGCACTGCACCAGGCCTCGAAGTACAAGATGCCGGGCGGGCGCTTCATGTGCTACGTGTGCCTGGTGTTCTTTGCCTTCATCCTGGTGTTGCTGAGCCTGGAGGACGATACCCGTGCGGCGTTGCTGGTGACGCCGATCTGGTTCGTGCTGCTGGCGGTGACCTATCAGGGTGTGCGCAGCAAGCGCCATCCGCGCACGGCTGTGCGTAACGGCTGATGGCCTCGGGGGCTGCTTTGCGGCCCCAATCCTGTGCACACAAATCCATCAGGCACCAACCTGGATCCAACCAACGCCCCAACACCTCGCACAACCCCTCTATTGCGCACCTTCCGCCGTTAGGCACACCCCTTGCAACGCCCCTCCCCGCTTGCCCAACACATAAAAACTCAGCGGAGAGAGCACATGAAGCGACGCAGTCTGATCAAGGCCTTCACCCTTAGCGCATCGATTGCCGCAATGGGCCTGAGCTGGAGCATCCAGGCCGCCGAAACCATCAAGGTCGGCATCCTGCATTCGCTGTCGGGGACCATGGCCATTTCCGAGACTTCGCTCAAGGACATGGCGCTGATGACCATCGAGCAGATCAACGCCAAGGGCGGCGTGAACGGCAAGCTGCTCGAACCGGTGGTGGTCGACCCGGCCTCCAACTGGCCGCTGTTCGCTGAAAAGAGCCGACAGCTGCTGACCCAGGACAAGGTGGCAGTGGTGTTCGGCTGCTGGACCTCGGTATCGCGCAAGTCGGTACTGCCAGTGTTCGAGGAACTGAACGGCCTGCTGTTCTACCCGGTGCAGTACGAAGGTGAAGAGATGTCGCCAAACGTGTTCTACACCGGCGCCGCGCCCAACCAGCAGGCCATCCCGGCCGTGGAGTACCTGATGAGCGAGGACGGCGGCAGCGCCAAGCGCTTCTTCCTGCTGGGCACCGACTACGTCTACCCGCGCACCACCAACAAGATCCTGCGTGCGTTCCTGCACAGCAAGGGCGTGGCCGACAAGGACATCGAAGAGGTGTACACGCCGTTCGGCCACAGCGATTACCAGACCATCGTCGCCAACATCAAGAAGTTCTCCGCCGGCGGCAAGACCGCGGTCATCTCCACGGTCAACGGCGACTCCAACGTGCCGTTCTACAAGGAGCTGGCCAACCAGGGCCTGAAGGCCACCGACGTGCCGGTGGTGGCGTTCTCGGTGGGCGAAGAAGAACTGCGCGGCATCGACACCAAGCCGCTGGTGGGCCATCTGGCGGCGTGGAACTACTTCGAGTCGGTGGATAACCCGGTCAACCAGAAATTCGTCGCCGACTGGAAGGCCTACGCCAAGGCCAAGGGCCTGCCAGGCGCGGACAAGGCGGTGACCAACGACCCGATGGAGGCCACCTACGTGGGCATCCACATGTGGGCGCAGGCGGTGGAGAAAGCCAAGTCCACCGATGTCGACAAGGTGCGCGAGGCACTGGCCGGGCAAAGCTTCGAGGCGCCGTCCGGTTTCACCCTGACCATGGACAAGACCAACCACCACCTGCACAAGCCGGTGATGATCGGCGAGATCCAGGATGACGGGCAGTTCAGCGTGGTGTGGGAAACCGAGCAACCGCTACGGGCGCAGCCATGGAGCCCTTTCATTCCCGGCAACGACAAGCGCCCTGATTACGCCGTGAAAGGTAACTGAGTGCACTGGGGCTGCTTTGCAGCCCATTCGCGGGTGAACCCGCTCCCACAAATTCGGTGCAAGGTTCGAAACCTGTGCGATCCCTGTGGGAGCGGGTTTACCCGCGAAGAATCCACCGCTGTATTCCAGGACTGCTCGCATGCTTAGACTCCTGTTAACCCTTCTCCTGCTGATGCCCTTGGCAACCCAGGCCAGCGAGGGCGAATTCTTCCTCGCTGCCAAGCCCGCCGAACAAGCCCGCCTGCTCGAAGGCTGGGCCGCGCAACCCGATGCCGCCCGCCTGCCGCTGCTGGACAACCTGCGCCAAGGCCGCATCGCCGGCGACGACACGCGCAAGGTGCGCCTGAACAACCGCCTGCGTGGCCTGATCGACAATGCCCTGGCCAGCCACCAGTTGCTCAGCGACAACAGCGACATCCGCCTGGCCGCTGCCCAACAACTACAGAAAAGCGCGCAACCGGCGCAAATGGCCTTCCTCGACCGGCGCTTCGCCAGCGAACCGGATGCCGCCGTGCACGCCGCCCTCGGCCTGGCCCTGGCCAACCTGCAACTGGGCGCCAGCGAACCAGCGGTACGCCTGGCTGCCGTGCGCCTGCTCGGCGAAACCGGTGACCCGCTGGCCCGCACCCGCCTCGAAGCCTTGCTGCAACCCAACGCGGAAACCGACCCGGGCGTGCGCACCGCCGCCGAAACCAGCCTGGCCCAGGTGCAGCGCAAGCTGCTGGTGGGCGAACTGCTCGGCCAGGCCTTCAGCGGCCTGTCGCTGGGCTCGATCCTGCTGCTGGCAGCCCTTGGCCTGGCCATCACCTTCGGCCTGCTCGGGGTGATCAACATGGCCCACGGCGAGATGCTGATGCTCGGCGCCTACAGCAGCTACATGGTCCAGGTACTGCTGCAGCGCTACGCCCCCGGCGCCATCGAGTTCTACCCGCTGATCGCCCTGCCGGTGGCGTTCATCATCAGTGCCGGGGTCGGCATGGCGTTGGAGCGCACGGTAATCCGCCACCTGTATGGCCGCCCACTGGAAACCCTGCTGGCGACCTGGGGCATCAGCCTGATCCTGATCCAGGCCATCCGCCTGCTGTTCGGCGCGCAGAACGTCGAAGTCAGCAACCCGGCCTGGCTGTCGGGGGGCATCCAGTTGCTGCCCAACCTGGTGCTGCCATACAACCGCCTGGTGATCATCGGCTTCGCCCTGGCCGTGGTACTGCTCACCTGGCTGCTGCTCAACCGCACACGGCTGGGCCTGAACGTGCGCGCGGTCACCCAGAACCGCAACATGGCCGCCTGCTGCGGCGTGTCCACCGGGCGCGTAGACATGCTCGCCTTCGGCCTCGGCTCGGGCATCGCCGGGCTAGGCGGCGTGGCCCTGAGCCAGGTCGGCAACGTCGGCCCGGACCTGGGCCAGAGCTACATCATCGACTCGTTCCTGGTGGTGGTGCTTGGCGGCGTCGGCCAGTTGGCCGGCAGCCTGTGGGCAGCCTTCGGCCTTGGCATCGCCAACAAGCTGCTGGAGCCGCAGATCGGCGCCGTGCTCGGCAAGATCCTCATCCTTGCGTTGATCATTCTGTTCATCCAGAAGCGCCCGCAAGGCCTGTTCGCCCTCAAGGGACGGGTAATCGACTGATGAACCAGCCACTGCTTGTCACCGCTACGCAAAAGGCCGGGCCACGCCTGACCCTGGCCATCGGCGCCGTCGTCGTCCTGCTGCTGGTGGCCCTGCCGCTGCTGTCGCTGCTGCCGGCGGACCATGCCCTGCAAGTGTCGGCCTACACCCTGACCCTGGTCGGCAAGATCCTCTGCTACGCCATCGTCGCGCTGGCCCTGGACCTGGTCTGGGGCTACGCCGGGCTGCTGTCGCTGGGCCACGGGCTGTTCTTCGCCCTCGGTGGCTACGCCATGGGCATGTACCTGATGCGCCAGGCCGCCGGTGACGGCCTGCCAGGGTTCATGACCTTCCTGTCGTGGAGCGAGCTGCCCTGGTACTGGGCCGGTACCCAGCATTTCGCCTGGGCCCTGTGCCTGGTGGTGCTGGCGCCCGGATTGCTGGCGCTGGTGTTCGGCTGGTTCGCCTTCCGCTCGCGGATCAAGGGCGTGTACTTCTCGATCATGACCCAGGCGCTGACCTTCGCCGGCATGTTGCTGTTCTTCCGCAACGAAACCGGCTTTGGTGGCAACAACGGCTTTACCAGCTTCCGCACCATCCTTGGCTTCGACATCGCAGCCCAAGGCACCCGCGCAGTGCTGTTCCTGCTCACCGTCGGCCTGCTGCTGGCCAGCCTGTACCTGTGCTGGCGCCTCACCCGCAGCAAGTTCGGCCGTTTGCTCACCGCCGTGCGCGACGCCGAAAACCGCCTGATGTTCTGTGGCTACGACCCGCGTGGTTTCAAGTTGCTGGTGTGGGTGCTAAGCGCCGTACTGTGCGGCCTGGCCGGTGCGCTGTACGTACCGCAGGTGGGCATCATCAATCCCAGCGAGATGTCGCCGACCAACTCCATCGAAGCCGCCGTGTGGGTGGCCCTGGGCGGGCGCGGCACCTTGATCGGCCCGCTGCTCGGCGCCGGCCTGGTGAATGGCATGAAAAGCTGGTTCACCGTGGCCTTCCCGGAGTTCTGGCTGTTCTTCCTCGGCGCGTTGTTCATCCTCGTCACCCTGTACCTGCCCAAGGGCGTGGTCGGCCTGTTGAAGAAAAGGAGCCAGCCATGAGAGGCGTGCCCCCGGTCCACCCGGAATTCATGCTCGAACCGGTGTTCGACAACCTCGGCGCCGGCCGCGACGCCATCGGCCTGGGCCACAGCCGCAAGGCCGGCCTCGATACCCGCCATGGCACGGTGCTGAGCCTGGAAGACATCAGCGTCAGCTTCGATGGCTTCAAGGCGCTGAACGCGCTGAACCTGTACATCGGCGTGGGCGAACTGCGTTGCATCATCGGCCCCAACGGGGCCGGCAAGACCACGATGATGGATGTGATCACCGGCAAGACCCGGCCCGACAGCGGTACGGCCTATTTCGGTGACACCCTCGACCTGACCCGCATGAGCGAATACCAGATCGCCCAGGCCGGCATAGGCCGCAAGTTCCAGAAGCCCACGGTGTTCGAGGCGCTGACGGTGTTCGAAAACCTGGAGCTGGCGCTGAAGACCGACAAGTCGGTATGGGCCAGCCTGGCAGCGCGCCTGGGTGGTGAGCAGCGCCAGCGCATCGAGGAGGTGCTGGGCACCTTGCGCCTGCTGCCGCTGGCCCAGCGCCAGGCGGGCTTGCTGTCGCATGGGCAGAAGCAGTTCCTGGAGATCGGCATGCTACTGGTGCAGGAGCCGCAACTGCTGTTGCTGGACGAGCCGGTGGCGGGCATGACCGATGCCGAGACCGAGTTCACTGCCGAGCTGTTCAAGGGGT
The DNA here is from genome assembly GCF_002112825.1 of Pseudomonas sp. B5(2017). Lineage (NCBI taxonomy): Bacteria > Pseudomonadati > Pseudomonadota > Gammaproteobacteria > Pseudomonadales > Pseudomonadaceae > Pseudomonas > Pseudomonas sp. B5(2017). The sequence continues at coordinate 319,765 of NZ_NEIR01000002.1, read as the reverse complement.
TGGCTGGCAAGCATTCGCTGATGGTGGTGGAGCATGACATGGGGTTTGTCGGCAGCATTGCCGACCATGTGACCGTGCTGCACCAGGGCAGCGTGCTGGCGGAAGGGTCGCTGGAGCAGGTGCAGGCGGATGAGCGGGTGGTCGAGGTGTATCTGGGCCGCTAGACATTGAAACCTGTGCCGGCCTCTTCGCGGGTAAACCCGCTCCCACAGGTACGGCACAGGCCTGAAGAGCTGCGCGGTCCTTGTGGGAGCGGGTTTACCCGCGAAAGGGCCGGCACAGGCAAAGCAGATTTCCCAGGAACCACACATGCTGAAAATCGACACCCTGCACCAGTACTACGGCGGCAGCCATATCCTCCGGGGCCTGTCCTTCGAAGCCAAGGTCGGCGAAGTCACCTGCCTGCTGGGCCGCAACGGCGTGGGCAAGACCACCCTGCTGCGCTGCCTGATGGGCCTGGTTCCGGCGCGCGACGGCAACATCGAATGGGAAGGCAAGCCGATCACCAACCTCAAGCCCCAGCAACGGGTCCACGCCGGCATCGCCTACGTGCCCCAGGGCCGCGAGATCTTCCCGCGCCTCACCGTCGAGGAAAACCTGCTGATGGGCCTTTCGCGCTTCCCCGCCCGTGAAGCTCGGGAAGTACCGCCCTTCATCTACGAACTGTTCCCCGTGCTGGAACAGATGAAACAACGCCGTGGCGGTGACCTGTCCGGCGGCCAGCAGCAACAGCTGGCGATCGGCCGCGCCCTGGCCAGCCGCCCGCGCCTGCTGATCCTCGACGAGCCCACCGAGGGCATCCAGCCTTCGGTGATCAAGGAGATCGGCGCAGTCATCCGCCGCCTGGCCGAGCGTGGCGACATGGCAATCCTGCTGGTGGAGCAGTTCTACGACTTCGCCGAGGATCTGGCCGACCAGTATCTGGTGATGGCCCGTGGCGAGATCATCCAGCGGGGCCTCGGTGAAAACATGCAGGCCGAAGGTGTGCGCGGGCTGGTAACCATTTAATCTGCAAGCAACAACCCTGCGAGACGCTGTCATGAGTCATGAAATCCGCGACGCCCTGCCTATCGACGTGCCGGGCATCCTCGACATCTACAACGACGCGGTGCGCAACACCACGGCGATCTGGAACGAAACCCCAGTGGACCTGGCCAACCGCCAGGCCTGGTTCGATGCACGTGCGCAGCAGGGTTACCCGATCCTGGTGGCGGTGGATGAGAGCGGGGTGCTGGGCTATGCGTCGTTTGGCGACTGGCGGCCGTTCGAGGGCTTTCGCAACACCGTGGAACATTCGGTTTATATCCGTAGCGATCAGCGTGGCAAGGGGCTGGGGCCGGTGCTGATGGCGGCGCTGGTCGAGCGTGCGCGCGCGTGTGGCAAGCATGTGATGGTGGCGGCCATCGAGAGCGGCAATGCAGCGTCGGTGCGCCTGCACGAGCGGCTGGGCTTCGTGGTGACCGGGCAGATGCCGCAGGTGGGGGTGAAGTTTGGCCGGTGGCTGGACTTGACCTTCATGCAGCTGGTGCTGAACCCGGGGGCAGAACCAAGCTGAATTTGATTTTGCCTGTACTGGCCTCTTCGCGGGTAAACCCGCTCCCACAGGTACTGCACACATCTCAGGAATCGTGCGATCCCTGTGGGAGCGGGTTCACCCGCGAAGAGGCCGGGCCTGCAAACCTCACATCTGGGTAAACCTGCCCAACCGCTGCCTCAGCATGTTGTTCTCGCTGCGCAGCTGCTGCACTTCCTGCAGCAGCTCCAGCGCCAGCGCCACCCCTTCCCACTCCAGTTCCAGCTCCTGATGCAGCTTCGCCGCACGTTTGGCCAACAACGGCGCCTGATCGTCGAACAACCAGTCCTCCGGCGTTCGGCCGGAAGGTTCGACAATGCCGTGCTCGACGATTTCGATCACGCAGTCAGCCGTGATATCGGCCTCCTGACACAAGGTACGCATGTCCAGTTGAACGATCAGGGTGCTGCTCATGATCACTTACTCCATTGTGTCCTCGGGTTGAACGCAGCCTTCTCGGAAAGCTTGGTCCACAATTCGCGGGCAGACTCGTCGGATGCTGGCGGCATGACCACTTTCAGCTGCGCGTAAAGGTTGCCGCGCTCGCCACTCTTGTTGGCCAGGCCCTTGCCCGGCACGCGCAGGCGCTGGCCGCTCTGGCTGTCGGGGCGGATGGTGAGGTTGATCTTGCCGTCCAGGGTCGGCACGGCCACCTTGGCGCCCAGTGCTGCCTCCCACGGTGCCAGCGGCACGGTGATGATCAGGTCATGACCTTCGACATCGAACAGCGGGTGCGGTGCCATGCGAATGGTCAGGAACAGGTCGCCATTGGCCCCGCCACCACTGCCCGGCGCGCCCTGGCCCTTGAGGCGGATGCGCTCGCCGTCGGTCACCCCTGCCGGGATCTTCACGTTCAGGGTCTTGGTAGTGAAGCCGGTGCGCTGGCCCATGGCATTGGTCTGCGGCACCTGGAAGCTGATCTGCTTGGACTCCTTGCTCAGGGTCTCTTCAAGGAATACCGCCAGTTCTAGCTCCACGTCCTGCCCCCGCCTGCCGGCGCTGCGTTGCTGCTGCCGGGCACCACCGAACGGGTTGCCACCCCGGCCACCAAAGATCGAGCTGAAAAAGTCGGAAAAATCACCGCCTTCGAAACCACCGCCACCGCCGCGGCTTTCCCAGCCCGGTGGTGCCTGGAACGGCCGGCCATGCTGGCCGCCGTACTTGCGGATTTCGTCGAATTCGGCACGTTTCTGCGCGTCGCCCAGCACTTCGTAGGCCTCGTTGGCCTCCTTGAATTTTTCCTCGGCGTCGCGCTCCTTGCTGACATCGGGGTGATACTTGCGCGCCAGCTTGCGGTACGCGGCCTTGATCGCCTTGTCGTCCGCCGTGGGCTCTACGCCGAGTATCTTGTAATAGTCTTTGAAGTCCATCTATGGATCACCAATGTGAATGTGCGTGTTGCAAAAGAAGATAGGGGTCAAGCATAGCCTTTCAAGACCGCCTTGGGTTTGCTCCATGGCAGACGACCGGTCTTGATTCTGTAGCCAACTGGCATACACTGCGCGGCCGTTTTGCCTCCGGAAGCTCATTCCCCATGTCTGACGTATCCCCGGCCCGCGCCCTGGGCATCGACTTTGGCACCTCCAACTCCACGGTCGGCTGGCACCGCCCCGGCGTCGAGTCGCTGATTGCCCTGGAAGACGGCAAGATCACCTTGCCCTCGGTGGTGTTCTTCAACATCGAGGAGCGTCGCCCGGTATATGGCCGCCTGGCACTGCACGAGTACCTGGAAGGCTACGAAGGCCGCCTGATGCGTTCGCTGAAAAGCCTGCTGGGTTCCAAGCTGATCAAGCACGACACCAGCGTGCTGGGCAGCGCCCTGCCATTCAAGGACCTGCTGGGCATGTTCATCGGCGAGCTGAAAAAACGCGCCGAGGCCGCTGCCGGGCGCGAGTTCGAGCAGGTGGTGCTGGGCCGCCCGGTGTTCTTCGTCGACGAAGACCCGGCCGCCGACCAGGAGGCCGAGGACACCCTGGCCGAAGTGGCGCGCAAGATCGGCTTCAAGGATGTGTCGTTCCAGTACGAGCCGATTGCCGCGGCCTTCGACTACGAGTCGAGCATCAGCCGCGAAGAGCTGGTGCTGATCGTCGACATTGGCGGGGGTACCTCGGACTTCACCCTGATCCGCCTGTCGCCCGAGCGCCACCTGGTGGCCGAGCGCCAGAGCGACATCCTCGCCACCGGCGGCGTGCACATTGGCGGTACCGACTTCGACAAGCAGCTGAGCCTGCAGGGCGTGATGCCGCTGTTCGGCTACGGCAGCCGCATGAAGAGCGGCGCGCTGATGCCGACCAGCTATCACCTCAATCTCGCCACCTGGCACACCATCAACGCCCTGTACTCGCAGAAGTCGCAGCTGGCGCTGGGCAGCATGCGCTATGACATCGAGGACACGCTGGGCATCGACCGCCTGTTCAAGCTGATCGAAGAGCGTGCCGGGCACTGGCTGGCGATGGAAGTGGAGGCCAGCAAGATCGAGCTGACCGAGCAGCAGAACCGCCACGTCGACCTCAGCCGCATCGAGCGCGAGCTGGGCGTGGACCTGTCACGGGCGCTGTTCGAGGGAGCTATCGAAGGGTTGCTGGAGCGGGTGCGTGGTAGCGTGAGCGAACTGCTGGCCAAGGCTGGAGTGAGCGAAACACAGGTCGATACGGTGTTCTTCACCGGCGGTTCCAGCGGGATTCCGGCGCTGCGCAACAGCGTGTCGGCGATGCTGCCGAATGCGCGGCATGTGGAAGGCAACATCTTTGGCAGCATTGGTAGCGGGCTGGCCATCGAGGCGCGCAAGCGTTACGGCGTAGCCTGAGCCATCCCTTTCACCTGTGCCGGCCTCTTCGCGGGTAAACCCGCTCCCACAGGGTCCCCGCAAGTCTTGAGAGAAGTGGCGAACCTGTGGGAGCGGGTTTACCCGCGAAGAGGCCGGTACTGGTCAATAAAGAATCAGACCAGTTCGGCCCGCTTCAGCTCACTCTTCAGGTAGGCATAGTAGATCGGCCCCGCCACCACCCCCGGCAGCCCGAACGCCGCTTCGAACACCAGCATCGCCAGCAGCAATTCCCACGACTTGGCACTGATCTGCCCGCCCACGATCCGTGCGTTGAGGAAGTACTCGACCTTGTGGATGACGATCAGGTAACCCAGCGCCGCCGCCGCCACCCAGATCGACAGCGACAGGCCGACGATGGTGATCAGGGTATTCGACATCAGATTGCCGATCACCGGCAGCAGGCCCAGCAGGAAGGTCAGCACGATCAGCGTCTTGGTCAGCGGCAGGTGCACATCGAACATCGGCAGCACCACGGCCAGGAAGATGCCGGTGAAGGTGGTGTTGAGCAGCGAAATCTTGATCTGCGCGAAGACGATGTTGCGAAACGCCTGCACCAGCAGGCTCAGGCGCTCGAACAGCGCCGCCGCCAGCGGCTTGCGCCGGGAGATGTCGGGGATGCGCTGCAAGGCGACGATGGCGCCCAGGATCATGCCGATCAACAGGGTGACGAACATGTGCGCCATGCCCTTGCCCACCAGCTGCAGGTCGCTCAGGTGGCTCTTGATCCAGTCACCGATGGCCACCTTGAACTCCGCCGCACTGGCCGGCAGGTAGCCTTCGATGAACGGCGGCAGCTGCCCGCGGGCGCGCTCCACCAGGGCCATGAACTTGTCCAGCGAAGCCCCGGGGTTTTCCGCCTCGTGCAGCAAAAAGCTGAAAGCACCGGCAAACAGCAGGGTCAGGGTGCTGACCACCAGCGTGCCGAGCAGCGCTACAGCCAACCAGCGGGCGCGCTGCCCGGCAATCAGCGGCTGCAGCCGCGGCGTGAGCATGTTGACCAGCTCGAACACCAGCAGGCCGGCCAGCAGGCTCGGCAGCAATTTCAGGGGCAACGCCAGCAACAGGCCGGCAAACACGATGATCCAGCTGGCCAGGGTGACCTGGCGGGGGGTGAAGGTCATACAGCCTCAACGGCAGACAACGGGAAAGACCCGCAGTCTGCCAGCCTTACGTCTGCAGGCATAGGCGCAGGTCATTTCTTCTTCAGGCAGTCGCTCATGAACGCTTTGCGCTCGTCACCCTTCAGGGCCTTGGTGGTGGCGTCGGCGTTGCAGGTTTTCATCTTTTCTTGCTGGGATTGCGGCACATCCTTCTTCAGGCAGGTGCTCATGAAGGCTTTGCGCTCATCGCCCTTGAGGGCCTTGGCGGTGGCGTCGGCGTTGCAGGTTTTCATCTTTTCCTGCTGCGCGGTATTGGCGGCGAAGCCTTGGGCGCTGAACAACACCGCCAACACCAGTAAGGGGATTTGCAGCACTTTCATGGAGTAGTCTCCTTGGCTCCGCGCCCGATGCACGGGGGTCGAGCTGAGTGTAGCCAAGAATTTCAACGCCCTGCCCGTGCCTGGCGGCGGTATTGCTCGGGCGTGCACTGGGCCTGGCGCTGGAACATGGCGATGAACGCCGAGGCGCTGCTGTAGCCCAGGTCGAAGGCGATGGCCTGGATCGGCTGGCCGGCCTCCAGCGCTTCGATGGCGCGCAGAAAGCGCAGGCGCAGGCGCCATTCGCCAAAACTGATGCCCAGTTCACGCAGGAACTGGCGGGCCAGGGTACGTTCGCTGACATGCACCTTGGCGGCCCAGTCGGCTAGCGGGCGGTTGTCGCCCGGCTCGGCACCGAGGGCATCGAGCACCTGGCGCAAGCCTTCGCTGTGGGCAAACGGCAGGTAGCAGGCCTGGGTGGGCGCCAGCAGCAACTGGTCGAGCAGCACTTGCACCAGGCGCTGGTCGCGCTCGCCCTCGGCCACCCGCAGGTCGCGCCGGGCGAAGTCGGCGAGGATGGCCTTGAGGATGTCGCTGATCATCAGGCTGCACGGTTGCTGCGGCAGTGCGGCGCACAGGCTGCGGTCCAGGTAGACCGAACGGTAGACGATGGCCTGCGGGTTGTAGCAGCCATGCTCGGTGTCGGGCGGCACCCACACGGCGTATTGCGGCGGCGACAGGAAGTGCTGGCCAGCGACCTCCAGGTGCATCACGCCGTGGGCGGTGTAGTTGAGCTGGCCCCAGGCGTGGCGATGCAGGGCGCTGCGGGTGTCGGCACCGAACTCGTCGTGGCGGAAGTACACCGGGGCCGGGAGCCGGGTGAATTGGGGAATGTCGAGGTATTTGCGCGGCATGCTGTCTGCTTTGCGGGGTGGGTTGTCTGGATAGGAGTATAGGCTTGTTGACAGACAGTTGATAATGGCTGCCATCGGGGCCTGCTGCGCAGGCCTTCGCGACACAAGGCCGCTCCTACAGGGACCCGCGTTGTCTTCCGGGCCTGCGCGATACCTGTAGGAGCGGCCTTGTATCGCGATGGGCTGCAAAGCAGCCCCAATCCAAGCCCCAACGAGTAACCTGCTACATGAACTACCTGTTCCCCCTGACCGCCATCCTGATATGGGCCGGCAACACCGTGGTCACCAAGATGTCCGCCGGCGCCATCCACCCCGCCGAAATCGGCTTCTACCGCTGGCTGCTGGCCGCGCTGTTGTTCACCCCGTTCCTGCTGCCCGCCGTGTGGCGCAATCGCGCGGCCATTCGCCCGCACCTGGGCAAGGTTTTCGTGCTGGGCATGCTGGGCATGGCGCTGTACCAGAGCCTGGCCTACTTCGCCGCCGGCATCACCAGCGCCACCAACATGGGCATCATCCTCTCGCTGATGCCACTGATGTCTCTGGCACTGTCCATCGCCTGGCTGGGCCAGCGCCTGAGCTACGGCGCCCTGCTGGGCGCGCTGGTGTCATTTTTCGGCGTGCTTGAAGTGGTCAGCGCCGGCCACCCCGCCAGCCTGTTGCAACAAGGCCTGAACAGCGGCGACCTGCTGATGCTGGTGGCCACACTGGCCTACGCGCTGTACAGCTTCCTGCTGAAGAAATGGCAGCTGCGCCTGCCGCCGATGCAGCTGCTGTACCTGCAGGTGCTGGTAGCCATCGTCGTGCTGCTGCCGCTGTTCGTGCTGTCGGACAAGACTGGCCTGAACAGCCGCAACATCGGCCTGGTGCTGTACGCCTGCGTGCTGGCCTCGATGATCGCGCCCCTGGTATGGATGCAGGCCGTGCACCGCCTGGGGCCCAGCCGCACCACGCTGTTCTTCAACCTGCTGCCGCTGGTCACGGCACTGATCGCCGCCGTGATGCTCGACGAGCAGCTGGCCCGCTATCACCTGGTCGGCGGCCTGCTGACCCTGGCGGGCGTGGTGCTGGCCGAGCGCTGGACCACACCGATCCGTCGTTAGAGCCCTGCCGCCTTGAGCCGGGCGGCATGTTCGGTGAACAGTCGCACCGGTTCGGCACCCTTGCCCACCGCACCAAGCGACTGGTTGACGATATCCAGGTGGTCGAGCGGGTAATCGTCGCCGATCACCTGCCCCAGGTGCGAACTGAAGCGCCCGACCATACCGTCGCAATGGCCCTTTTCCTTGACGAAACTGCGCGCGAACAGGCGGCAGAAGTGGCTGCTGCCGTCGAAACGGTTGCGCCGCTGGTCGGTCAGGCCGGGCTGCAAGGTGCCTGACCAGGAGTAATAGCGCACGCCATCGACCTCATAGGCCCCTTCCCCACCCCAGGTGTCTGGCAACCCCTGTGGATAAGCCTGGTTGAACAGCGCCACCCCGGCGCTGGTCAACGACTGGTGCGAGGCGTGTACATCCACCGGCAGCGGGTCGCGGCGCCAGCCGGTTTCCAGCCACACCAGCAGCACGGCCAAGCCATGCAGCACAGCCTTCAGGATGCGCCCCTGCGGGGAATCGCCCGGTGCCGTACGCTCCAGGTAGTCGGCCAGTTCCGAGCCATGGTTGGGCCCCGCCACCGAGGTGACCGAAGCCACCCGACCGGGCCGCCTGGCAGCCGCGTAGCGCGCGCTCAGGGCACCCTGGCTGTGGCCGATGAGGTTGACCTTTTCCGCTCCGGTGCGCAGGCAGATGTCTTCGATGATGGCCAGCAACTGCTCGCCGCGCACCTCGCTGGAATGCAGTGGCGAAACCTGCACCGGGAACACCTGCGCCCCGCCCTTGCGCAGGGCCGGCACGATGCCGAACCAGTAGGGGTAGAGCACTACCCGGACAAAACCGAGCATGCCCGGCACCAGCACCAACGGGTATCGCGTGGCCAATTCCTGCTGCATTGCCCCAGCCCCTTTCCGTGGACGACCGGCCAACACTACAGCGGCCTTGATGACCATCGCAATCGAACTCCCGGCGCGCGCTGCGGTTCCAAACCACACATACCCTTTGCAAGGAGCGGGACCATGTACAAGCAGACCCTGGCAATCCTTCTGGCAAGCGCCACCCTCGCCGCCTGCGGCAGCCGCCCGGAAAACCCGGTGGACTACGTCACCTACCGCGACGAGCCGCTGGTCAAGCAGGTGGAAAAAGGCATGACCATGCAGAAAGTCATCGCCATCGGCGGCAGCCCGTCCAACGTGATCGACCTCCCCCATGGCGGCACCTGCAACGACTACATCCTCAACCACGATGGCCACCAGCAGCCCTACTACGTGCGCTTCGACGCCACCGGCCATGTCGACGCCAAGGGCTTCAAGACTTGCAAACAACGCGAAGAAGACAGCGACGCCGTCCACGGCGCCTGAGCCTTCCAGGCCATATCCATGACCACCCTGATGTTCCAGGAGATGAACATGAATGCGACTGAACTGACCGATGTGCAAACCCTGCGCGAACGTGCCCGCCAGCATGTCGAGCAAGGTGCGGTGACCGAGGGTTACGATGCTGATCGCCAACAGATCCTGCGCCTGCTCAATGATTCACTGGCCACCGAACTGGTCTGCGTGCTGCGCTACAAGCGTCACTACTTCATGGCCAGCGGCATCAAGGCCAGCGTGGCTGCCGATGAATTCCTCGAGCATGCCAACCAGGAAGCCGAGCACGCCGACAAGCTTGCCGAACGGATCGTGCAGTTGGGTGGAGAGCCGGATTTCAACCCGGACAACCTGAGCAAGCGGTCTCATGCCCAATATGTGGCGGGCACTTCATTGAAGGAGATGGTGCTGGAAGACCTGGTGGCGGAGCGGATCGCCATCGATAGCTATCGCGAGATCATTCGGTACATTGGGGATAAAGATCCGACTACGCGGCGGATTTTTGAAGACATCCTCGCGCAGGAAGAAGAGCACGCGGACGATATGTCCGACCTGTTGCAAGGCTTGTGATTGCTGGGGGCGCTTTGCGCCCCATCGCGACACAAGGCCGCTCCTACAGAGGGATCGCGTCTCGGCAGATTTGCGCGATTCCCTGTAGGAGCGGCCTTGTGTCGCGATGGGCTGCGAAGCGGCCCCCTGCTATTTCCTCTCTTTTACCACCGCCGGCGCCTTGCCCGCCTTCATCTGCTGCAACAGCGGCGTGCACTGGTTGGGATCATCCCCGCTGCTAGGCGCAATCAGCGCCAGCAACCCCGCCGCCGGCCCGGCCACCACACCCAACGCCACCATCCCCGCCCCGCGCAACGCCAGCGGCACCGCCTGCACCCCGGCACTGGGCTTGGCGAACGGCCCGCGCACATACAGCGGCGAGCGCAGCGAGAACAGCCGCAGCCCTTTCGATTCAGGAGTAATTTTCAGGTCCAGCTGCTCCGTGGCGAAATTGGCCGTGCCGTTGATGTAGATGATCGCGTTCTCGGTATCGAAGATGAACAGGCGCGTGGTCGCCAGGCCATCCTTGATGCCCACGTCAGCCGCTGCACAGTTGATCTTCACATCCTCATCACCAAACAGCTTGCCGACCACATAGTTGCCCACGTTCAACCCGGCAATCTCCATCAGGCTGCGGCTGATGGCGCCATCGTTGATCAACATGCGCAGGTCGCCATTGGCCGTGCCCAGCAAGGCGGCTACCGAGTTGCCCCGGCCGGCGATATCGGCATCGCCATTCAACTCACCGAAGCTGGTCTGCATCGGCGCAAAGGATGGGAACAACTGCTTGAGCTTGAAGCCCCGCGCCGTCAGCCGGGCACGCCCCTGCAACGGCACGTTGCGGCCATCCAGGCGGATTCTGGAAGCGAGGTTGCCGCCAGCCACGCCAAAACGCAGGGGCTCCAGGCGCAGCAGGCCGTCCTCCAGTATCACGTGGGCCGACAGGTCGTTGAACGGCAGTTGTGCGCTGTGCACGATGCGCTTGCCGGCGAAGGTGACGTCGGCGTCCATCGTGCGCCAGCGCTCGGTGCGGAACTCTTCCACCGGCAGCACCTTGCCCGCCGGCTGCTTGCTGGCACCCCCGCGGGCCTTCTGCTCGGCGTTGGAGTCGGCGCCGATCAGCGGCGCCAGGTCCTTGAACAGCAACTGGTTGGACACCAGGTTGCCGGACAGCTTGGGCCGTGGCTGGCTGGCAACGAAGGCCAGGTCGCCGTGGATATCGCTGTCACCGATCTTGCCGTTGAAACCTTGGTAGTTGAAGGTCGCCCCTTGCGCCGCGTGCAGGTTGGCGCTGAGGTGGCCGTCGGTGGAATAGGCCGGGGTGTCGGGCAGGGTTACGCCGGTCAGCGGGTAGAGGTTGCCCAGGCTGGCCCCGGACAGGCGCAGGCGCAGGTCGAGGGCGCCGAGGTTGCGCGGGTCGGTCAGGGTGCCGGCGAGTACCACATGGGTGTCGGCGATGTGCACGTCAGCCTGCAGCGGGAACGGCTGGCTGGCGTCCTGCAGGGCCAGCAGGCCGCCGATCTTGCCGGTGCCGGACACTGGCTGGCCTTTGTAGCGGCCCTGGGCCTTGAGCCCGAAGGCGTAGTCCTGCGCGGCACCGGCCTTCTCGGCGCTGGCCTTGCCGACGATGTCGCTGAACGGGACAGGCTTGCCCAGCGGGTCGATCTGCACCTTCATGCTGGTTTTCAGGGTTTGGTCATCGAAGCTGACATTGCCCTGGTCGAAGCCGATGGCGCCAATGTCCAGCTGCCATTTGGAAGGCTCTGCGTTTTCATCCTTGGGGCCGAAGTCGAAGATCCAGTTGGCGCGGCCATCGGCCAGGCGGGTGAGGCTGGCTGTGGGCTTGGTCAGGTCGATGCGCGGGATGCTGATCTGCTGGAACAGCAGCGGCAGCGGCGCCAGGCGGAACGCCACGCGCTCCAGGCCGACCATCTTCGGTTCCTTGAGCCACTCGGGGTTGCCCAGGGTCAGGTCTTCGGCAATGAAGTGCGGCCAGGGCACCCAGGCACGCCAGCCCCCCTCTTCTGGTTCGGTGCGCCAGTCCACGGCAAGGTTGCCATTGATCGCGAAGGGCCGCTGCAGGGCCTCGGATACTTTCTCGTTGAGCAGGGGCTTGACGCGGTTCCAGTCGAAGGTGGCGATCACCACCACCAGGATCGCCAGCAGGGTCAGCAGGCTGGTGAAGGTCCAGAGGAGGATTCTGGCGGGACGCGTCATTGCGTGATTCTCCTTGCGGTATGGCACAGAACAGGTGCAGCGGTGGCACTCAATATCTCGGACTGATGAAAACCCGTGGGGTTTTATCGATGGCGCCATGATAGCGAAGTTTTTCCTGGCCTTTTGCTCAGCAATTCGTCGCGCCAGACCATACGTGTTACCCGCAAACATCGCCATCAAATTGCCACCCTCCGGCCTGGAAAGTGCTTTCTAGAGCAGCTTGCAACCTCTATCAATACGGTCGATTGTTACCATTACCCGTATGAACTTCTCTCTGGCGTTACCCGGCGTAGCATTGGCTCCGTACCCACTTTCCAGCCCCCGAGAGGAGCACCGAAATCATGAAACGCCATCTGCTGACCCTGACCCTGTCCATCCTGGCCGCCAACGCTTTTGCCCTGCCGGCCGACGAGCAACACCTGACCGCCGAATCGCGCTCCAGCGCTGCCGAAATCGCCCAGCCGCTGAAAACCGTTGCCGAAGGTGGTGCTGATCGCCTGATCGAACGTAGTGGCCGTGTTGCCGAAGGTGGTTCCGATCGCCTGATCGAACGTAGTGGCCGCGTCGCCGAAGGTGGCTCCGATCGCCTGATCGAACGTAGTGGCCGTGTTGCCGAAGGTGGCTCCGATCGCCTGATCGAACGTAGTGGCCGCGTCGCCGAAGGTGGCTCCGATCGCCTGATCGAACGTAGTGGCCGTGTTGCCGAAGGTGGCTCGGATCGCCTGATCGAACGTAGTGGCCGTGTTGCCGAAGGTGGTTCCGATCGCCTGATCGAACGTAGTGGCCGTGTTGCCGAAGGCGGCTCGGATCGCCTGATCGAACGTAGTGGCCGTGTTGCCGAAGGTGGCTCCGATCGCCTGGTTGAACTCAGCCGTGTGAGCTGATCACCATGGCCGAAAAGAACAACCTCTGTCACAACGCTTGCTCCCCTCCAGGCCCGGTCCATTGACCGGGCTTTGTTTTTTTAACTAGAGTGCCCAGCCTTACCGCCACAGAAGCCCGCACCATGCTGCCGCGCGCCGAACAGAAGCTACAGACCCGCCAGGCCCTGCTCGATGCCGCCTGCCAGCTCATGGAGAGTGGCCGTGGTTTCGGCAGTATCAGCCTGCGCGAAGTGGCGAAGACAGCCGGCATCGTACCCACCGGCTTCTACCGGCATTTTTCCGACATGGACGCCCTGGGCCTGGCCCTGGTTGCCGAGGTCGACACTACCTTCCGCCAGACCATCCGCCTGGTGCGCCAGAACGAATTCGAACTGGGCGGCATCACCGACGCATCGGTGCGCATCTTCCTCGACGTGGTCGCCGCCCACCGTGCGCAGTTCCTGTTCCTCGCCCGTGAGCAGTACGGCGGTTCGCAGGCCGTACGCCAGGCCATTGCCCGCCTGCGCCAGGACATCAGCGACGACCTGGCCACCGACCTGGCGCGGATGAAGCGCTGGCAGCACCTGGATAGCGCCGCGCTGGCGGTGATGGCCGACCTGGTGGTGAAAACCGTGTTCGCCACCCTGCCAGAGCTTATCGACAGCCCCGAAGCGGGTTATCCACAGGCGTTGACGCCGCAGGAAAAGATCACCCAGCAGTTGCGTTTCATCTTCGTGGGGGCGCGGCATTGGCAGGGGCTTGGCAACCCGAGCTGATCGGTAGCCTGTGCCGGCCTCTTCGCGGGCATGCCCGCTCCCACAGGTACCCCGCATTGCTCGAACCTTGTGGTGATCCTGTGGGAGCGGGCGTGCCCGCGAAGAGGCCGGCACAGACTACCCACAACCCCAGTTCTGCTACCATGGCGCCCTGCCCGACAGCGACGAGCGCCGAAATGTCCGACCCCCGCCCCACCCTGCCCGAACTGGCCCGCTTCAACCAGCACTTCGCCGAACGCATCGTGCCGTTGTGGCAAGGCCCGGGCTGGAACGCCGACATGGCCCTGCCCTACGAGGCCCTGGACGCCCAGCACCAGCCATTGCCGGTGCAGCGCTACCGGGCCATGGCCTGCGCGCGTCAGCTGTACCTGTTCAGCAGCCGCATCGGGCAACCGGGCGCAGCCGAGCGTGCGGCCGCCTTGTTCCGCTCGCTGCAGAAGCACTTCCACGACGCCGAACACGGAGGCTGGTTCTACAGCATCGACGCCCAGGGCAAACCGCTGGACCGGCGCAAGGACCTCTATACCCACGCCTTCATCGTCTTCGCCTGTGCACATTACTGGGGCAAGGTGCGTGAAAACCTGGTGGAGTCCACGCTGAACGCCGCGCTGGACATCATCGACCAGCAGTTCGCCCGCGACGATGGCCTGTACGAAGCCAGCCTCGCTGAAGACTGGGCCGACCTTGGCAGTGGCCCGCTGCAGAACCCGCAGATGCACCTGGCCGAAGCCTTCCTGCAGGTGCTGGCGGTGCGTGACGACGAGCATGCCCAGCAGTCGTTGCTGCACCTGTGCGAGGCGCTGCAGGAACACTTCATCGACCCCGCCCACGGCCTGATGCTGGAAAAGCCACGCGGCACTGTGGATAACTGGTTCGAGCCGGGGCACCAGTTCGAGTGGTTCTACCTGCTGCATACCTCGCCACTGCTGCGTGATACGCCGCTGCATGCGTCCATCGACCGGGCTTTCGGCTACGCCGAGCAGTACGGGGTGAAGGACACCGCGGTACTGGCGATGCTGGATGTGGATGGCCAGGTGCTCGACGCCACCCAGCGGATCTGGGCGCAGGCGGAATACCTGCGGGCGCTGGTGTTGCGGGCGGGGGGCGAGGCGAAGCTGGCCGGGCAGTTGCAGGCGCTGGAAGCGCGGTTCCTGCGTGAGGCGGGCTGGTATGAGTGCCGGGATGGGCAAGGTAGTGTCAGCCGGCATGATATGCCTTCTACTACGCCCTATCACTTGGCGACTTGCCTGGAAGGGTTGCAGCGCCTGAGCTGACGTATTCGCGGGCACGCCCGCTCCCTCAGGTAATGCACAACACTTGAAATGTGCACTTATCCTGTAGGAGCGGCCTTGTGTCGCGAAAGGGCTGCAAAGCAGCCCCGGCAATTTGTTTATCTGCCCTGAAACCTAGCCCTTGGTGGAGCGGTCGATCGAGAACCCTGCCCAGTCCTGGCTCACCGGCATCAGCTCGAGGCTGTTGATGTTGATATGCGCCGGCTGGTTGAGGATCCAGAAGATGGTCTCGGCAATGTCCTGCGGCTGGATCGGCTCGGCACCGGCATAGGTGGCGTCGTATTTGGCCTGGTCACCGCCGAAGCGCACCAGCGAGAACTCGCTCTCGCACAGGCCCGGCTCGATGTTGCTCACGCGCACGCCCGTACCCCGCAGGTCGCAGCGCAGGCTCAACGAGAACTGGCCGACGAAGGCCTTGGTGCCGCCGTACACGTTGCTGCCCGGGTACGGGTAGTTGCCCGCCACCGAACCTACGTTGAGGATCGACGCCCCACGACCGTGGGCGATCAGCCGTGGCAGCAGCAGGCGGGTGGTGTACATCAGGCCCTTGATGTTGGTGTCGACCATGGTTTCCCAGTCGTCCAGGCTGCAGTTCTGCGCCGCGTCCACACCCAGCGCCAGGCCTGCGTTGTTGACCAGGCCGCGCAGCTTGTCGAAGCCGGCCGGCAGGCTGGCGATGGCCTGCTCCATGGCCTTGCGGTCACGCACGTCGAGCACCAGGCCATGTACTTCGGTCTTGGCCGACAGTTCGGCGCACAGGGCGTCCAGGCGCTCCTTGCGGCGGCCAGTGAGCACCAGCTTCCAGCCGGCTTCGGCGAAGCGGCGGGCAGTGGCCTCGCCGAAACCGGAAGTCGCGCCAGTGATGAATACGGTGGACGTCATGCTCTGTTCCTCACGGTGGATTGTCATCGGCAGGCTTGCAGCATGCCCGCGCTGGGCGCTTGCAGCAACCCGCCCGCGGCACTGTTCATTTTTTGATCATATGCAGCAAACCCTTGCAGCAGAGGGCTCGGCACCAGCTATGCGCATGTTATCCACAAGGCTTTCCCCACGGATTGGGGGCAACTTGTCCACGGTGCGGAACCCTTTCAGCGACCTGTGGTCGGTGGATATCTTTTCGGTGATGGCGCAAGGCTTTCAAGCATGCCGTCTGCAGCGGTCTGTCCAAGGTTTTTTCACAGGGTTATCCACAGGTTTTGCGCGAGCCTTGGAATGTATGCAGGGCTTTGAAAAACCTGGGAAAATCATCCACAAGGTGCCTGTGATCAAAAAATGATCATGAAGCTGCAGGGCTTGGTATCAAAGGGCTTGAGCGAGATGCCACCATGTTTTCCACAGGCGGTTCCACATTATCCGTGGAAAAGATCGGGCCTGTGGAAACAAGGGCTTGAGATGGGATGCTGGAGTGTATGGAGGCAGGCCCGCGACAAGTTGTCCACATTTGGAATCGGGGCTGCTTTGCAGCCCATCGCGACACAAGGCCGCTCCTACAAGGGGCCGCGATGCCACATGGAATCGCAGATCGCCTGTAGGAGCGGCCTTGTGTCGCGATGGGCCGCAAAGCGGCCCCCCAGTGCAACTCAATGCCCGCCGAGATAGGCGTTGCGCACTTCCTCGTTGACCAACAGCTCCTGCCCCGTGCCGCTCATGCGAATCTGCCCGTTGACCATCACATAAGCCCGGTCCGACAGTTTCAGCGCATGGTTGGCGTTCTGCTCCACCAGGAAGATGGTCATCCCGGTCTTGGCCAATTCACGCAAGGTCGAGAAGATCTGCTTGACCACGATCGGCGCCAGCCCCAGCGATGGCTCATCCAGCAGCAGCAACTTTGGCCGGCTCATCAGCGCGCGGGCAATGGCCAGCATCTGCTGCTCGCCACCGGACATGGTCATGGCCCTCTGGTTACGCCGCTCTTTCAGGCGCGGGAACAGCTCGTACATGCGCTGCATGTCTTCGTCGGCATGCTTGTCACCGATGGGGATGGTACCCATCATCAGGTTCTCCTCGACGGTCATGTCGGGGAACACCCGGCGCCCTTCCGGCGACTGGGCGATGCCGTTGGAAGCGATGTAGTGCGACGACTTGCGAGTAATGTCGGTGCCGCGGTACACGATATGCCCCGACGCCGCCCGCGGCTGACCGAAGATCGACATCAGCAGGGTCGACTTGCCGGCACCGTTGGCGCCGATCAGGCTGACCGTCTCGCCCTCGTTGATGTGCATCGAGACCTTTTTCAGCGCCTGGATCGGGCCGTAGAACACGTCCAGGTCCTTCAGTTCGAGAATGGGTGCACTCATACCAGTTCCTCTTCATCGGCACCCAGGTAGGCGGCGATCACCGTCGGGTTGTGGCGGATATCCTGCGGCGCGCCTTCGGCAATCACGTTGCCGTGGTCGAGCACCACGATATGGTCGGAAATGCTCATGACCATGCCCATGTCGTGTTCGATCAGCACCACGGTGATGTCGTGCTCGTCGCGCAGCACGCGGATCATGCGGCTGAGAGCTTCGGTTTCCT
This sequence comes from Pseudomonas sp. B5(2017), assembly GCF_002112825.1. Taxonomy (NCBI): domain Bacteria; kingdom Pseudomonadati; phylum Pseudomonadota; class Gammaproteobacteria; order Pseudomonadales; family Pseudomonadaceae; genus Pseudomonas; species Pseudomonas sp. B5(2017). The sequence goes on along the minus strand of NZ_NEIR01000002.1, from coordinate 302,359 downwards.
GTGGGTTCAGGCCAGCCGCCGGTTCGTCCAGGCAGATGATCTTCGGCCGCGTGCACATGGCCCGGGCGATTTCCAGGCGGCGCTGCTGGCCGTACGACAACTCGCCAGCCAGGCGGTTGGCGCAATCGACCAGGTCGACCACCTCCAGCCAGTAGAACGCGTGGTCCAGTGCGTCACTCTCGGCCTTGCGGTAGGCCTTGGTGTTGAGCACCCCGGCCAGCAGGTTGCGGTTGACCCACATGTGCTGGGCCACCAGCAGGTTCTCCACCACCGACATTTCCTTGAACAGGCGAATGTTCTGGAAGGTGCGTGCCAGGCCGGCGCGGTTGACCAGGTGGGTACCGCCGAACATCTTGTAGTACATGCGGTTGGCAAAGCGCGCCGGCGATACGAAGTCCGCCACCTGGAAGCGCTCGCCGAGCAGCTGGATGACATTGGTGTGGCTGCCGCGCACGTTCAGCTCGATGCGCCCGCCACTGGCCTTGTAGAACCCGGTCAGGCAGTTGAACACGGTGGTCTTGCCCGCACCGTTGGGGCCGATCAGGGCGAAGATCTGGTTGCGCCGGACCTTCAGGCTGACATCGCTGAGCGCCTTGATGCCACCGAACTGCATCATCAGGTTGTCGACCGAGAGAATGATATCGTCGCTCATGGCGCCACTCCTTTACGCGGGGTCACACCGGTACGGCTGATGCGGATCAGCCCACGCGGTCGCCAGATCATCATCAGCACCATCAGCACACCGAACAGCAGCACGCGGTACTCGGAGAAGCTGCGCAGCAGCTCGGGCGCCACGGTCAGCACGAAGGCCGCGATCACCACACCTACGGTCGAGCCCATGCCACCGAGCACGACGATGGCGAGGATCAGCGCCGACTCGAAGAAGGTGAACGACGACGGGTTGACGAAGCCCTGGTAGGTGGCAAAGAACACCCCGGCCAGGCCGGCGGTGGAGGCACCCAGGGTAAACGCCGAAAGCTTGACCAGCACGTGGTTCAGGCCCATCGAGCGGCAGGCGATCTCGTCTTCGCGTAGCGCTTCCCAGGCACGGCCGACCGGCATGCGGGTCAGGCGGTGCTTGATGTACAGCACGGCCAGCACGACGGCGAACAGCACCGCGTAGATGAACACGAACTTGAGGTTGGCGTTGTATTCGAAGCCGAAGAACTCGTGGATCGGTACCCCGCCGTCCTTGGCCCGGCGGCCGAACTCCAGGCCGAAGAAGGTGGGTGCCGGTGCCGGCATGCCGTTCGGGCCGCCGGTGAACGACAACCAGTTGTTCAGCACCAGGCGGATGATCTCGCCGAAGCCCAGGGTCACGATCGCCAGGTAGTCGCCATGCATCCGCAACACCGGGAAGCCGAGTATGCACCCCGCCAGCGCCGCGGCGATGGCCGCCAGTGGCAGCACGCTCCAGAAGCCCAGGCCAAGGTACTGGTAACCCAGCGCCAGGCCGTACGCGCCGATGGCATAGAACGCCACGTAGCCCAGGTCGAGCAGGCCGGCCAGACCGACCACGATGTTCAGCCCCAGGCCCAGCAACACGTAGATCAGGCCGAGGATGACCACGGTCAGCAGGTACTTGTTGGCGAAGATCGGGAAGACGATGGCAATCACCACCAGCGCAGGGATGATATAGCGCAGCCGCGATACGTAGTTCGGCGCGCGCACATGCACGCCCGAACCACCGCTTTCGAAGCCCTGGAGCATGCGCGAGCCGGCGGCCGTCTGCAGGTACAGGCTGAGCAGGAAGCGCCCCAGCATCACCCCGCCGACCAGCCAGGCCACACGCCGCGGCTCGGCATTGAAGGTGTAGCCGTCGAGCACCACGCCGACCACAGGGCCAAACACGATGAGTGCCAGCAGGCCGGCGACGATGGTCTCCAGCAGGCTGCGTTTGATGTCGAAACTTCTGGTTTCAGTAACGGAGGCAGTTTTGGCAATGGACATGTTCACACCTTAGCCACGAGCGGGCGACCCAGCAGGCCTTGTGGGCGGAAGATAAGGATCATCACCAGCAGCGAGAAGCTGAACACATCCTTGTAGTCGGAGTTGATCAGGCCAGAGAACAGCGACTCGGAAATACCCAGGATGATCCCGCCGAGCATGGCGCCAGGCAGCGAGCCGATACCGCCGAGCACCGCGGCGGTGAACGCCTTGATGCCGATGATGAAGCCGGCGTAGAAGTCGAAGGTGCCGTAGTTCATGGTGATCAGCACGCCGGCCAGGGCGGCCATCACCGCACCGATGACGAACACGTAGGAGATCACCCGGTCGGTGTTGATGCCCAGGATCGAGGCCATCTTGCGGTCTTGCTGGGTGGCACGGCACATGCGGCCGAGCTTGGTGTACTTGATCACGTAGGTGAGCAGGCCCATGCCAACGAAGGCTGCCACCAGGATGAAGATCTTGGTGTAGGTCAGTTGCACGAAGCCGGTGCCCACTTCGACACGCCAGGCACCTTCCAGCAGGGTTGGCACGCCTTGCTGGCGGGCGCCCTGGCTGATCTGTGCGTAGTTCTGCAGGATCAGCGAGATGCCGATGGCACTGATCAGCGGTGCCAGGCGGGTGGAGTTGCGCAGGGGTTTGTAGGCGATGCGTTCGATGGTGAAGCCGTACACGCCGGTGACGACGATGGTGAACAACAGGGTGCCCAGCATCAACAGGGGGAACGACTCGATACCGAAATAAGCCAGCAATGCCAGGCTGATCGCCGCGAGGTACGCGGAAATCATATACACCTCGCCGTGCGCGAAGTTGATCATGCCGATGATGCCATAGACCATTGTGTAGCCGATGGCGATCAGGCCATAGACCGACCCGAGGGTCAGGCCGTTGACCAGTTGCTGCAGGAAAATACCATCCATAACGCAATCTCACCTGATTGAGATTGCACGAGCGCCGACCACGGCGGGCCTGGGACAAGGCGGCCCTCGCAGCGCAGTACTGTGCAGATCTACGGATAAAGACAGGTACCGCGGGGCTTTGGCCCGGGGCTGACGCGCCCGGGCCGTGGGCCGTTGTTATTTTTGTTTTTCCAGCTGGTGGTACTTGCCTTGGGCATCCCACTGGTAGACCACATAGTCGGACACGGTCAGGTCACCCTTCTTGTCCCACTTTTTCTCGCCCATGACGGTCTGCACCGGGTTGGCCTTGAGCCACTCGGCAGCCGCTTCGCCCTTGTTCGACTTGGCGCCGTTGAACGCGGCAGCCAGGGCCTGCAGCGAGGCATAGGCGTACAGGGTGTAGCCTTCAGGTTCGGTACCAGCCTTGCGGAACTCCTCCACCACCGCCTTGCTGTCCGGCAGCAGGCGCGGGTCGGCGCCGAAGGTCATGTACACACCATCGACGTACTGCGCGCCGCCGGCGGTGGACACCAGTTCGTCGGTGACGATGCCGTCATCGGACATGAACTTGACGTCTTTCAGGCCCTGCTCGCGCAGCTGGCGTACCAGCGGGCCGGCTTCCGGGTGCAGGCCGCCGAAGTAGACCACGTCGGCACCGGTGGAACGGATCTTGGTGACGACGGCGCTGAAGTCCTTCTCGCCGCGGGTCAGGCCTTCGTACAGCACCGGCTTGACGCCGCGTTTCTCCAGCTGTGCCTTGGTCGCGTCGGCCAGGCCCTGGCCGTAGGTGTCCTTGTCGTGCAGCACCGCGACTTTCTTGCCCTTGAGCACGTCGACGATGTAATCGCCGGCGACGATGCCCTGCTGGTCGTCACGGCCGCACATGCGGAACATGGCGCCCAGGCCGCGCTCGGTGACTTGTGGGTTGGTGGAGCCCGGGGTGATGGCGATGACGCCAGCCTCGTCATACACCTCGGAGGCCGGGATGGTGTTGGAGGAACAGAAGTGGCCGACCACGCCGATCACCTTGTCCTGGTCGACCAGGCGGTTGGCCACGGCCACGGCCTGCTTCGGCTCGCAGGCGTCATCGCCTTTGACCAGCACGATTTTCTCGCCGTTCACGCCACCGGCGGCGTTGATCTTGTCGGCCGCTGCCTGCGCACCTTTCATGTACTGCTCGCCAAACGCTGCGTTAGCCCCGGTCATCGGGCCCGCTACACCGATCTTGACGTCGGCCTGAACATACGAAGAAACACCCAGTGCCGTAGCTACGGCCAGAGCCAGGAAACCTTTCTTGTAAAACGTCTGCGACATGAGGTGGTGCTCCTAGAGTTTTTTTTGGTTGGCACTACAACTTCTCAGCCCTGTGCTCTGAGCAAGGGCCGTGCCATAGGTTTTGTCTTCCGGGAAAACACACTATGCAGGTTGCCGGCAGGCGACCGACGGCCTTTTCTTTATTGAGCGTGCAACCGTCTGCCACGCGGCAGGCGCCACCACACGTACAGACAAGGAGCAACCATCGAGTGCCATCATTGCAACCCTGGCAAGTGTTTACGTGCAACCGCCCTGTAACAGCGGACGTCACCGAACTGCACACAGCTGGTGCGCGACTGCTACAGGCGGCACCGTTTCAAGGCTAGCTGGTGCACGAAAAAACACCTCTGTTTTGGCAGTTCCGGCCCTATCGCCGGCAAGCCAGCTCCCACAGGAACACTGCAAATTCCGGCCCTGTGGGTTACTTGTGGGAGCTGGCTTGCCGGCGATAGGGCCGCAACAGGCACAACAAGGCCGAAAAGGCTGGCACAATGTCCGCCATTCGCCGCTTCCGGAGCCCCATTGATGAGCGAGAGCGCATTCGCCGAGCGCATCGTGCACAACCTGCTCGACACCGACTTCTACAAACTCACCATGATGCAGGGCGTGCTGCACAACTACCCGGACGCCGACGTCGAGTGGGAATTCCGCTGCCGCAACGGCGAGGACCTGCGCCCCTACCTCGGCGAGATCCGCAACCAGCTCGAACTGCTCAGCGACCTCACCCTGGATGACGGCCAGCTGGCCTTCCTCGAACGTATCAGCTTCCTCAAGCCTGACTTCCTGCGCTTTCTGCGCCTGTTCCGCTTCAACCTGCGCTACGTACGCCTGGGGATAGAAAACGACCAGCTGTTCCTGCGCCTGAAAGGCCCGTGGCTGCATGTGATCCTGTTCGAAGTGCCGCTCCTGGCGATCATCAGCGAAGTGCGCAACCGCCATCTGCACCCGCGCATGCGCCTGGCCGAGGCCCGCGACCAGCTGTACCGCAAGTTCGACTGGCTGCGCGCACATGCCAGCGACGATGAACTGGCCGAACTGCAGGTGGCCGACTTCGGCACCCGTCGGCGCTTTTCCAGCCGTGTGCAGGAAGAAGTGGTGCGTGTGCTGCGCGACGATTTCCCGGGCCGCTTCGTCGGCACCAGCAACGTCGACCTGGCATGGAAACTGGATATCAAGCCGCTGGGCACCATGGCCCATGAATGGATCATGGCCCACCAGCAACTCGGCCCGCGACTGATCGACAGCCAGATCGCCGCGCTGGACTGCTGGGTGCGCGAGTACCGCGGCCTGCTCGGTATCGCCCTGACCGATTGCATCACCATGGATGCCTTCCTCGGCGATTTCGACCTGTACTTTGCCAAGCTGTTCGATGGCCTGCGCCACGACTCGGGCGAACCGGTGGCCTGGGCGGAAAAGGCCATTGCCCATTACCAGAAACTGGGTATCGACCCGATGACCAAGACCCTGGTGTTTTCCGACGGTCTCAACCTGACCCGCTCGCTGGAAATCTTCCGTGCCCTGCGCGGTCGCATCAACGTCAGCTTTGGCATCGGCACCAACCTGACCTGTGATATCCCGGGCGTGGCCCCGATGAGCATCGTGCTTAAAATGACCGACTGCAACGGCGCGCCGGTGGCGAAGATCTCGGACGAAGCCGCCAAGACCCAATGCCGCGACGAGAACTTCGTCGCCTACATGCGCCATGTTTTCAAAGTCCCCAGCAAGGAGTAACCCATGCAAGCGGTTCAGCAAGAGATTGCCCAGGCGCTGAAGGTACAGCCGCCATTCGCCGACGCCGCCGCGCTCGAGGCCGAAGTGGCCCGGCGCGTGGCGTTCATCAAGGATTGCCTGGCCAACGCCCGGCTCAAGACCCTGGTGCTGGGCATCAGCGGCGGCGTCGACTCGCTGACCGCCGCCCTGCTAGCCCAACGCGCCATCAACGAGCTGCGCGCCGAAACCGGCGACAAGGCCTACACCTTCATCGCCGTGCGCCTGCCTTACCAGGTCCAGCATGACGAGCATGACGCCCAGGCGTGCCTGGAAGTGATCAAGGCCGACGAAGTGCACACCGTGGATATCGCACCGGCAGTACGGGCGCTGGCGGCTGAAGTGGTGGAGTTGAAGAACGGCTCGCCGACGCTGGTGGACTTCGTGGTCGGCAACGTCAAGGCGCGTACCCGCATGGTCGCCCAGTACACCATCGCCGGTGCCCGCGCGGGCCTGGTGATCGGCACCGACCACGCCGCCGAGGCGGTGATGGGGTTCTTTACCAAGTTTGGTGATGGTGCCTGCGACCTGGCGCCGCTGAGCGGGCTGGTGAAGAACCAGGTGCGGGCGATTGCGCGCAGCTTCGGTGCGCCGGAGTCACTGGTGGAAAAGGTGCCGACTGCGGACCTGGAAGACCTGGCGCCGGGCAAGCCGGACGAAGCCTCCCATGGCGTGACTTACCAGCAGATCGATGCCTTCCTGCATGGGCAGCCGGTTGACCAGGAAGCGTTCGACATTATCGTCGCCACCTACCGCAAGACCCAGCACAAGCGCGAACTGCCGTTCGCCCCTTGATAAGGCTATAGACGGACCTGTGGGAGCGGGTTCACCCGCGAATGCGATGGTGAAGCCACCGACGCATTCGCGGGTGAACCCGCTCCCACAGGATTCACCGTCAGCCTTTGATTACTTGACGACGACCTTGCCCTTCATCATCGAGATGTGGCCCGGGAAGGTGCAGAAGAAGCTGTAGTCGCCACCGGCTTCCAGCTTGGTAGCGTCGAACTTCACCTCGGTCTCCTTCTCAGGAGCACCAATCATTTTGGTGTGGGCGATGATCGCGGCGTTGTCAGCTTTGATGTAGTCCTTTTCCAGACCCTGGCTCATGCCTTCGGTGGCAATGCCCTGCATGTCGGCAGTCTTGCTGATCACCAGGTTATGGCCCATGACGTTCTTCGGCAGGTTGCCGGAATGGGTCAGTTTGACGGTGAATTCCTTGCAGCTCTTGTCGACGGTGATTTCCTTGGTGTTGTAGGACATCTGGTCGGTGGAGTCGACAGTCACCGAGCACTCGGCTGCGAAGACAGAGGCGCTGGCGAGGGTCAGCAGGGATACCGCTACAGCTTTCGCAAACATCATGAATCTCCTTGGCAGGGTTTTATCAATTGCGAGACTGCCTGAAACCGTTCAGCCCCTTGCTGATATGGGTCAAGGGGCTGTCAAGAGGCCAGCCAGTAGAATTGTTCAATGGATTGTATACAACCAATTCAAGGGCACATCATGCCCTTTTATTGGACGATGGGACAACCTCTCATTTAGGAGCAATACGAAATGACCCTTGGAAGCCTGATGAACAGCCTGCTGGCGGCCTACGCCCATGGAGCGACCGGCGCCATCTGCGAATTCTCCCGACCGGAGTGAAACCAGCCTTGGAACTGTAGGACATGGGCCTTACCCTGTCAGCCTGAGTGACTGGAGATGAGCAATGCCCGTACGTTCCGTTTGTGTGTTCTGCGGCGCCAGCATTGGTGCCAACCCTGCCTACCGTGAAGCAGCTATCGCGCTGGGTCAGGCGATTGCCCATCGCGGCCTGACCCTGGTCTATGGCGGTGGCGCGGTCGGCCTGATGGGCACCGTCGCCGACGCGGCCATGGCGGCCGGTGGCGAAGTGATCGGGATCATCCCCGAGAGCCTGATGAATGCCGAAATCGGCCACAAGGGCCTCAGCCGCCTGGAAGTGGTCGACGGCATGCACGCGCGCAAGGCACGCATGGCCGAGCTGAGCGATGCCTTCATCGCCCTGCCCGGTGGGCTGGGTACGCTGGAGGAGTTGTTCGAGGTATGGACCTGGGGCCAATTGGGCTATCACGCCAAGCCGCTGGGGCTGCTGGATGTGAACGGCTTCTACGAGAAGCTGGGCGGGTTCCTCGACCATATCGTCGAAGAAGGCTTCGTGCGGCCGCAGCATCGGGCTATGTTGCTGCTGGGGCAGCAGCCTGATGAGCTGCTGGACGGGATGGACAGCTTTGTTGCGCCGGTGGCGCCGAAGTGGGTCGACAAGAAGCCCGACTGATTTCCAGATTTCGGGGCTGCTTTGCAGCCCTTTCGCGACACAAGGCCGCTCCCACAACAGCACTTCGTACGCCGATCGATGTGGGAGCGGCCTTGTGTCGCGAAAGGACCGCAAAGCGGTCCCGATATGGATCAGTTAGCGCGGAATGATCGGCTGACGCGGCTTCTTGTTGCCCTTGCCACCCTTGGCCGCTTCCTTGCGCTCCTTGGCCGCCTGCTGGTTACGCGCAAACGCTTCGGCCTTGGCTTTTTCACGCTTGTCCCACGGCTTGCTGCCATCACTGCCACGCGGCGGCAGGCCGGTGTGCTGGGTAAGAACCTTCTGCTCCTTGCCCACCTTGTGGCTACCCGCCGGGGTCGAGTTCTTGCGGCGTGCACTCTGGTAGGTATCGGTCTGCGGCTGGTGCAGCGGGATCAGTTGGTGCTTGCCCGGCCCGATCAGGTCGGCGCGGCCCATGCGCTGCAACGCCTCACGCAGCATCGGCCAGCCCTTCGGGTCGTGGTAACGCAAGAACGCCTTGTGCAGGCGGCGCTGCTCCTCGCTCTTGACGATATCCACACCTTCGCTCTTGTAGGTCACCTTGCGCAGCGGGTTCTTGCCCGAGTGGTACATGGCCGTGGCCGAGGCCATCGGCGACGGGTAGAACGCCTGCACCTGGTCGGCACGGAAGCCGTTGCCCTTCAGCCACAGGGCCAGGTTCATCATGTCTTCGTCGGTGGTGCCCGGGTGCGCGGCGATGAAGTACGGGATCAGGTACTGCTCCTTGCCCGCCTCTTTCGAGAACTTCTCGAACATGCGCTTGAAGCGGTCATAGGTGCCGATGCCCGGCTTCATCATCTTGTCCAGCGGGCCACGCTCGGTGTGCTCCGGGGCAATCTTCAGGTAACCGCCGACATGGTGGGTGACCAGTTCCTTGACGTACTCCGGCGACTCCACCGCCAAGTCATAACGCAGGCCAGAGGCAATCAGGATCTTCTTCACACCCGGCAGGGCACGAGCCTTGCGGTACAACTCGATCAGCGAGCTGTGGTCGGTGTTGAGGTTTTCGCAGATGCCCGGGAACACGCACGACGGCTTGCGGCAGTGCTTCTCGATGTCATGGCTCTTGCAGGCGATGCGGTACATGTTGGCAGTCGGGCCGCCAAGGTCGGAGACCACGCCGGTGAAGCCCGGCACCTTGTCACGCATCTCTTCGATTTCGTGCAGGATCGACTCGTGCGAGCGGTTCTGGATGATGCGGCCTTCGTGCTCGGTGATCGAGCAGAAGGTGCAGCCACCAAAGCAGCCACGCATGATGTTCACCGAGAAGCGGATCATCTCGTAGGCCGGGATGCGCTCCTTGCCGTAGGCCGGGTGCGGCACACGGGCATAGGGCATGCCGAACACGTAGTCCATTTCCTCGGTGCTCATGGGGATGGGTGGCGGGTTGAACCACACATCCACTTCGCCATGCTTCTGCACCAGGGCGCGGGCGTTGCCCGGGTTGGTCTCCAGGTGCAGCACCCGGTTGGCATGGGCATAGAGTACCGGGTCGTTACGCACCTTCTCGAACGACGGCAGGCGGATCACCGACTTTTCCCGGGTCATGCTCGGGCTGTCGAGAATCTGCACGACCTTGGCTTCGTTCGGGTCCTCCTGGTCGCCCTTGGCCTGCTCGATGGCACAGGCCTGGGTGTCCTGGGTATTCACGTACGGGTTGATGATCTTGTCGACGCGGCCCGGGCGGTCGATGCGGGTCGAATCGATCTCGTACCAGCCCTGAGGCGTGTCACGACGCACGAAAGCAGTGCCGCGCACATCGGTGATGGTTTCGATCTTCTCGCCGTTGGACAGGCGCTGGGCCACCTCGACCACCGCGCGCTCGGCGTTGCCGAACAGCAGGATGTCGGCGCTGGCGTCGATCAGGATCGAGTGGCGGACCTTGTCCTGCCAGTAGTCGTAGTGGGCGATGCGGCGCAGCGAGGCCTCGATGCCGCCGAGCACGATCGGCACATGCTTGTAGGCTTCCTTGCAGCGCTGGCTGTACACCAGGCTGGCGCGGTCCGGACGGCTGCCGGCCAGGCCACCAGGGGTGTAGGCGTCGTCGGAACGGATCTTCTTGTCCGCTGTGTAGCGGTTGATCATCGAGTCCATGTTGCCCGCGGCCACGCCGAAGAACAGGTTCGGCTCGCCGAGCTTCATGAAGTCGTCTTTCGACTGCCAGTTCGGCTGGGCGATGATGCCCACGCGGAAGCCCTGGGCCTCCAGCAGGCGGCCGATGATGGCCATGCCGAACGACGGGTGGTCGACGTAAGCATCACCGGTCACGATGATGATGTCGCAGGAATCCCAGCCGAGCAGATCCATCTCCTCCCTGCTCATCGGCAGGAAAGGTGCTGGCCCGAAACATTCGGCCCAGTACTTGGGATAGTCGTAGAGTGGTTTGGCTGCTTGCATGTCAGTGACCGGTTCTGGTGTGCAGGGAAATCGCGGGCGCGGAATATAGCACAAATTTTGACCAAATCCGACGATGGTTGTCGGATTCATGGCTTGCCGGCGATGAGGCCGGTGGCTTATTCGTCGTCGTCGAAGTTGTACATGCCCGGCGCAAGGTTCTCGAAGCGGGTGTACTTGCCGATGAACGCCAGGCGCACGAAGCCGATGGGGCCGTTACGCTGTTTACCGATGATGATTTCCGCCACGCCCTTGTGCTCGGTCTCGGGGTGGTACACCTCGTCGCGGTACACGAACATGATCACGTCGGCGTCCTGCTCGATCGCACCGGATTCACGCAAGTCGGAGTTCACCGGGCGTTTGTTCGGGCGCTGCTCCAGGGAGCGGTTCAGCTGCGACAGGGCGATGACCGGGCAGTTGAATTCCTTGGCCAGGGCCTTGAGCGAGCGGGAGATCTCGGAAATTTCGTTGGTCCGGTTGTCGCCGGCCGAACCCGGGATCTGCATCAGCTGCAGGTAGTCGACCATGATCATGGCGATTTCGCCATGCTCACGGGCCAGGCGGCGGGTACGGGCGCGCATTTCCGAGGGGCTGATGCCGGCGGTATCGTCGATGAACAGCTTGCGGTCGTTGAGCAGATTCACCGCCGAGGTCAGGCGCGGCCAGTCGTCGTCGTCCAGCTGGCCGGAACGCACCTTGGTCTGGTCGATACGGCCCAGGGACGAGAGCATACGCATGATCAGCGATTCACCTGGCATCTCGAGGGAGAACACCAGCACCGCCTTGTCGGTACGCAGTACGGCGTTTTCCACCAGGTTCATGGCGAAGGTGGTCTTACCCATCGACGGACGGCCAGCGACGATGATCAGGTCGGCAGCCTGCAGGCCACTGGTCTTCTCGTCGAGGTCGGTAAAGCCGGTGGACACACCGGTGATGTCACTGTCGGAGTTGAACAGCGTGTCGATACGGTCGATGGCCATGGTCAACAGTTCGTTGACCCCCACCGGGCCGCCGGTTTTCGGGCGGGCCTCGGCGATCTGGAAGATCTGCCGCTCGGCGTCGTCGAGAATCTCTTCGGCGTTGCGCCCTTGCGGGTTGAACGCGTTGTCGGCGATATCGGTACTGATGCTGATCAGCTGGCGCAGGGTGGCGCGCTCGCGAATGATCGCGGCGTAGGCCTTGATGTTGGCTACCGACGGGGTGTTCTTGGCCAGCTCGGCCAGGTACGCCAACCCACCGACTTGCGAAGAAAGGCCTTCCTTGTCCAACTGCTCGTGCAGGGTCACCACGTCGAATGGCTGGTTGGCGTCGGCCAACTTGTGCACGGCACGGAAGATCAGGCGGTGGTCATGCCGGTAGAAGTCGCCATCCGATACCTGGTCCAGCACCCGCTCCCAGGCATTGTTGTCCAGCATCAGGCCACCGAGCACGGCCTGTTCGGCCTCGATGGAATGCGGCGGCACCTTCAGGGCTGCGGTTTGCAGGTCTAGCTGTTCGGAGGTGGTGATCTCGTTCATGGCCACGAAAGAATTCTGGAGGATGAAAAAGACAAAGGGCACGGCCTGTCGAAAACAGGACCGTGCCCGATGTTAACCGCCTGACCCACAAGGAGCCAGCCAGTCAGCGCAGCTTAGGCAGCTACGACGACCACGCGTACGGTGGCTTCAACATCGCTGTGCAGGTGCACGGCTACGTCGTATTCGCCAACCTGACGGATGGTGCCGTTCGGCAGACGAACTTCAGCCTTGGCCACTTCAACGCCGGAGGCGGTCAGGGCGTCAGCGATGTCGTGGGTGCCGATCGAACCGAACAGCTTGCCTTCGTCGCCAGCGGTGGCAGTGATGGTCACTTCCAGCTCGGCCAGTTGGGCAGCGCGGCTTTCAGCCGAAGCTTTCTTGTCAGCAGCTGCTTTTTCCAGCTCGGCGCGACGCTCTTCGAACGCAGCCAGGTTGGCGGCGTTGGCAACGGTGGCCTTGCCGAATGGCAGCAGGAAGTTACGGCCGTAACCAGCCTTAACTTTTACTTTGTCGCCCAGGTTGCCCAGGTTAGCGACTTTTTCCAGCAGGATCAGTTCCATTTGGTAAAACCTCTTAACTTTTAACCTTCACCGTTCGCGGAGTCATTCCCCTTGGGGGACTTGCGACCGCGAAAATCAATCAGGCTGTCGACAATGGCCAAAACCACCAGCAACGGATAAATCAGCTGCATGATCAGCGGCAACGTCACGTACATGCCCACCAGCCAGAAACCGGCCAGTCGCCCCTGCGCCACCAGCCCGTGCATCAAGGCGATGCCGGCCAGCACCAGTACCAGGCTCGAGGCCGATGCCAGGACGATGAACTGCGGCCCGATGAACGGGGCCACCACCATCACTGCCACCAAGACCGCCATGGTCTGTTTCGGCAACTTCAGGGCGCGAAACTCGCGACCGAAGCCTCCAGGGTTGTACAACGCTGCCTGCCAGTAGCGCGCCAGCACCAGGGCCAGCACACTGAACAATTGCACCGTCACTGCTGTGGAAGCGACCAGCACAGGGCGGATCAGCTCACCGGAGAGCACCGGTTGCCCCTCGATTTTCGGCATGGCTTCGGCAAACGCCTTGGCCAGCACATCGAAGGTTTGCGCCAGCGCCAGATCGAGCACGAGGCTGAAAGCCACGGCGAACACGGCACTGACCAGCAACACCCGGCTCCAGGGATGCTCGGCGCGCAACAGCGCAGCCAGGCCCAGGGCACCCGCGATCACCAGAAAGGTGATGGGATCGCCCATGACCCACACGGCCAGCCCGGCCAGCAGGCCGCCGGCGATGACCGTTGTAGCATCCTTGAACCCACGCCGCAGCAGCACAAGGCTGCCGGCAGCGGCACTCAACCAGAACAGCAGCGGCAGTACCGCGCTGATGACCACCACCAGGGTGGCCTGCACACGACCGCGCATGATGAAACTTGCTAACGCTCGCATGCTAATCCCTTACTGCTTGTCGACGACCCGGTCTCAGCGGCCGTGGCTGTCGGTGTAGGGCAGCAGGGCCAGGAAGCGGGCGCGCTTGATAGCGGTAGCCAGCTGACGCTGATAACGAGCTTTGGTACCGGTGATACGGCTTGGAACGATCTTGCCGGTTTCGGATACGTAAGCTTTCAGGGTGTTGAGATCTTTGAAGTCGATCTCTTTCACGTCTTCAGCAGTGAAGCGGCAGAATTTACGACGACGGAAGAAACGTGCCATTTAATAGGCTCCTCTAAAGGTCCGTGGATTACTCGTCAGCGTTATCGCTGGAGTCGCTGTCATTGCTGTCGTCGCCGTCGGCGGATTCAGCATGCTCAGGACGCTCACGACGCTCACGGCGCTCGCTGCGGTTTTCTTCAGCCTTCAGCATCTCGGACTGGCCGGTAACGGCTTCGTCGCGACGGATGACCAGGTTACGGATAACGGCATCGTTGTAGCGGAAGTTGTCTTCCAGCTCGGCCAGGGCCTTGCCGGTGCACTCAACGTTCAGCATCACGTAGTGAGCCTTGTGAACATTGTTGATTGCGTAGGCCAGTTGACGACGGCCCCAGTCTTCCAGGCGGTGGATCTTGCCACCATCTTCTTCGATCAGCTTGGTGTAACGCTCAACCATGCCGCCGACTTGCTCGCTCTGGTCCGGGTGAACCAGGAAGATGATTTCGTAATGACGCATGAATGCTCCTTACGGGTTAGTAGTCTGCCAGCGAATCTGGTCAGACAAGGAGTGAATGACACTGTATGTCTTGCACGGAGGGGAGGCACATGCGCGCCTGCCAGCTCGGCAAGGGGCGCAATTGTAGAGAAGGCGAGGCGTACAAGCAAGGTGATTGGTGAATATTTGAACAGCCTGAAAAATATTCAGAATGTGTCAGGCCCGATTCGCGGGCACGCCCGCTCCCACAGATCAACTGCTGCCTTTGGCATTGCAGATTACCTGTGGGAGCGGGCGCGCCCGCGAAGAGGCCGGCGCAGGTTATAGATCAGCGCTTGGCCTGACGCTGACGCACAGCCTCGAACAGGCACACGCCAGTCGCCACCGACACGTTCAGGCTGCTGACACTACCGCCCATCGGCAACTTCACCAGGAAATCGCAATGCTCGCGGGTCAGCCGGCGCATGCCCTTGCCTTCCGCGCCCATGATCATCACCAGCGGCCCGGTCAGGTCCTGCTGGTAGATTTCCTGTTCGGCCTCGCCGGCGGTACCTACCACCCACAGGCCACGCTGCTGCAGTTTTTCCAGGGTGCGCGCCAGGTTGGTCACGGCCACCAGCGGGATCACCTCCGCAGCGCCACAGGCCACCTTGCGCACGACCGGCGTCAGGGTTGCGGACTTGTCCTTGGGCAACACCACTGCCGTGGCACCGGCGGCATCGGCGGTACGCAGGCAGGCGCCAAGGTTGTGCGGGTCGGTCACGCCATCCAGCACCAGGATCAGCGGGGGTGTTTCGGTGCGTTCGAGCAATTCCTCGAGCATCAACTCGCCCCAGACCTGGCTCGGGCTCACCTCGGCGACCACACCCTGATGCACGCCCTCTACCCAGGCATCCATCTCACGGCGCTCGGCCTGGCCGACCGCCACGCGATTTTCCGCGGCCAGCGCCAGCAGCGCCTGCAGGCGCGGCTCGCTGCGCCCTTCCGACAGCCAGATCTGCTTGACCCGCTTCGGATGGTGCTGCAGCAATGCCTGCACGGCGTGCACGCCGTAGATCTTTTCCAGCTGACTCATGACTTGCTCTTGCTCTTGCGTGGCGCGCCGGACTTCGACGGGCCTTTACGGTGCTTGGTCGGCTTGCCGGAGGCCTTGCCACCCTTGTCCGACTTGCTGCTGGCATGGCCGCCACTGCGCGCCTCGCTCATCAGCGCCTTCTTCATTTCGCGGCTCTTGCGTACTTCGGCGTTACGCTGCACAGCGTCTTTCGGGAAGTACGCCTCGGCGGTCTCGCTCTTGCGGCTGCGCGGCTTCGGCGTGGCCTTGGCCTCGACCGGGGCCTGCTCGGCCTGGCCGGCAGCCGGTGCGGCACCACGCTGCTTGCGGCCGATCGGGGCGGCGAGGGTCTTTTCCGACACTTCGAAGTCGATCTTGCGCTCGTCCAGGTCGACGCGCATGACCTTGACCTCGATCGTGTCGCCCAGGCGGAAGCTGCGACCGGTACGCTCGCCAGACAGGCGGTGGTGCACCGGGTCGAAGTGGTAGTAGTCGCCCGGCAGCGCACTGACGTGCACCAGGCCTTCCACATAGATATCGGTCAGCTCGACGAACAGGCCGAAACCGGTCACCGCGGTGATCACACCCGGGAAGGTCTCGCCCACGCGGTCCTTCATGAACTCGCACTTGAGCCAGTTGACCACGTCACGGGTAGCTTCATCGGCCCGGCGCTCGGTCATCGAGCACTGCTCGCCGAGCTGCTCGAGGGTGTTCTCGTCGTACGGGTAGATGCGCGCCTTGGGGATGCTCATGGCGCCGGCACGCTTGACGTGCGGGGTTTCGACCCTGGAACGGATGATGCTGCGGATGGCGCGGTGCACCAGCAGGTCCGGGTAGCGACGGATCGGCGAGGTGAAGTGGGTGTACGCCTCGTAGTTCAGGCCGAAGTGGCCGTTGTTGTCGGTGCTGTACACCGCCTGGCTCAACGAACGCAGCATCACGGTCTGGATCAGGTGGAAGTCCGGGCGCCCGGCGATGCTCGCCAGCAGTGCCTGGTAATCCTTCGGCGACGGGTCCTTGCCCTTGTGCAGGGTCAGGCCCAGTTCGCCCAGGAAGGCGCGCAGCTTTTCCAGACGCTCCGGCGGCGGGCCGTCATGCACGCGGTACAGGGCCGGCACGCCATGCTTCTGCAGGAACTCGGCGGTGGCCACGTTGGCCGCCAGCATGCATTCCTCGATCAGCTTGTGGGCGTCGTTGCGCACGGTCGGGCGGATTTCCGCGATCTTGCGCTCGTCACCGAAGATGATGCGGGTTTCCTGGGTCTCGAAGTCGATCGCGCCACGGGTGTGACGGGCCTCCACCAGCACCTTGTACAGGTTGTACAGGTTCTTCAGGTCCGGCACGACTGCCTTGTACTCCTCGCGCAGCGCCTTGCCCTCACGGGTGCGGGAGTGCTCGAGCATGCTGCTGACCTTGTTGTAGGTCAGGCGGGCGTGGGAGTGGATGACGCCTTCGTAGAACTGGTAGTCGACCATCTGGCCGGCTTTGTTCATGGTCATTTCACAGACCATGGCCAGGCGATCGACATGCGGGTTCAGCGAGCACAGGCCGTTGGACAGCTCTTCAGGGAGCATCGGCACCACGCGCTCGGGGAAGTACACCGAGTTGCCGCGCTGCTGGGCCTCGACGTCCAGGGCCGAACCCAGGCGCACGTAGCTGGACACGTCGGCAATGGCCACATACAGGCGCCAGCCGCCGGAGAACAGGCGCAGCTTGCCCAGCGGCTCGCAATAGACGGCGTCGTCGAAGTCACGGGCGTCCTCGCCGTCGATGGTGACGAACGGCAGGTGGCGCAGGTCGACGCGCTTCTCCTTGTCCTTCTCTTCGACTTCGGAGCGGAACTTGCGCGCTTCCTTGATCACGTCCTTGGGCCAGACGTGCGGGATATCGTAGCTGCGCAGGGCAACGTCGATTTCCATGCCCGGCGCCATGTAGTTGCCGATGACCTCGACCACATCGCCTTGCGGCTGGAAGCGCGGGGTCGGCCAGTGGGTGATCTTGATCTCGACGAACTGGCCGATCTTGGCACCGCCGTTGCGCCCGGCAGTGACCAGTACTTCCTGCTGGATCTTCGGGTTGTCCGGGGTCACGTAGCCGATACCGCCTTCTTCGAAGTAACGGCCGACCACGCTTTCGTGGGCACGGGAGATGATTTCGACCAGCACGCCTTCACGGCGGCCACGGCGGTCGACGCCAGATACGCGAGCCAGGCCGCGGTCACCGTCGAACACCAGTCGCATCTGCGACGGGCTGAGGAACAGATCTTCGCTGCCGTCGTCCGGAATAAGGAAGCCGAAGCCGTCGCGGTGACCAGAGACGCGGCCGCAGATCAGGTCCAGCTTGTCTACCGGGGCATAAGTGCCGCGCCGGGTATAGATAAGCTGGCCATCGCGCTCCATTGCACGCAGTCGGCGGCGCAGGGCTTCGATCTGGTCTTCGTCGTAAAGACCGAACTCGGCCGCCAGCTCCTCGCGTGCGGCCGGTTCGCCACGGTCGGCGAGGCGCTGCAGGATCAGCTCACGGCTGGGAATGGGGTTGTCGTATTTTTCCGCTTCGCGAGCGGCCTCGGGATCGAGGGATTGCCAATCGGCCATCAGAAGGGGTTCACCTTGGGGTATATAGATATGAATTCTGGCATAGGCGTATTGAAACCGGAAATGTCAGCCTTGGACAGCCCCACCGGCGCCTCCGGCGAGCAGGAATAGGCCTGCGGAATCAACAAGTTGAATTTTTTGAAATTTTTTTCGCTTGGGGGGTTTACAGCCCCCCGGACCGTCCGTATAGTGCGCACCACAACGACGGACAACCCCGAAGTTGTAGTAGAGATGAGCGGCGCTGTAAAGCATCAAGTAATCTCGAATGTGTGCCCAGGTGGCGGAATTGGTAGACGCGCTGGTTTCAGGTATCAGTGGCTTAACGGCCGTGGAAGTTCGAGTCTTCTCCTGGGCACCAAATATTTTCAAGTAACAGATGACCAAGGATCTGTTACTACTGTGTGAAAGCGAACGATAGTCGCCTTCTCCAGATGATGTAAAGCTTTGCCCAGGTGGCGGAATTGGTAGACGCGCTGGTTTCAGGTATCAGTGACTTAACGGTCGTGGAAGTTCGAGTCTTCTCCTGGGCACCATACAAAAACCCACTAGCTTGCTAGTGGGTTTTTTCTTGCCTGCGATTTTTGTATCCCTCCTCTTTCGGTCATAGGTGCAAACCTGTGCCGGCCTCTTCGCTGCTAAAGCCGCTCCCACAGGTATTTCCCCCCCTCAAGACCTGTGATTTCCCTGTGGGAGCGGGTTTACCCGCGAAGAGGCCAGCACAGCCAACACACCTTCAGCCTCTTGCACCATGGTCTGACCATGAATTTCTCGTCACCCGGCCACTTGAGAAACGATTTCGTTTACCATTGTTTCCAAATATGTAGCCGTAAGCGAGGAAGTACCCGCATGACGATCCGCCCGCAACCGCTGATGCGTACCTTGGCCGCCGCCGTGCTGAGCCTGGTCATCGGCGCTCCGGCCGCCATGGCAGACGCACCGGTCACCCTGACCATGTACAACGGTCAGCACAAGGAAATCGGCGAGGCCATCGCCAAGGCCTACGAGGCCAAGACCGGCATCCACATCGATATCCGCAAGGGCAGCAGCAACCAGCTGGCCAGCCAGATCATCGAGGAAGGCGAACGCTCGCCGGCCGACATCATCTATACCGAAGAGTCCCCTCCCCTGAACAACCTGGGCGAACTGGGCCTGCTGGCGAAGATCGACGACGCCACCGCGAACATGATGCCCAAGGAGTACGTTGGCGCCAACGGCACCTGGATGGGCATTACCGCCCGTACGCGCATCGTCGTGTTCAACCCGAAGAAGGTCGACGAGAAAGACCTGCCGACCACAGTGATGGACTTTGCCAACCCCGAGTGGGAAGGCCGTGTCGGCTATGTGCCCACCAGCGGCGCCTTCCAGGAACAGGCCGTGGCCATCCTGAAAATGCACGGGCGAGAAGCCACCGAAGAATGGCTGACCGGCCTGAAGGCATTCGGCAAGACCTACACCAACAACATGGTCGCCCTCAAAGCCGTGGAAAAAGGCGAAGTGGCTGCGGTACTGGTGAACAACTATTACTGGTATGCGCTGGAGCGCGAGCGCGGCAAGCTGGACACCAAGCTCTACTACCTGGCCGATGGCGATGCCGGCAACCTGGTCACCATTTCTGGTGCAGCCGTGGTCAAGGCCAGCAAACACCCGAAAGAAGCCCAGGCCCTGCTCAACTGGATGGCCAGCGAAGAAGGCCAGCGCGTGATCACCCAGACCACCGCCGAGTACCCGCTGCACAAAGGCATGGTCTCCGACCGTGGCCTGAAGCCGTTCGAAGACCTGCGCCCACCGAAGATCTCACCAGCCGACCTGGGCAATGCCGAGGAAGCGATCGAGCTTGAGCGCGAGGTCGGCCTGCTCTGATGACTGCCGTCCTGTCCGAGCCGGTGCCGGTACGCTTCGTACCGCGCCGCAAGCGCCCCTCCGTCTGGGTAGTGCTGCCTGTGCTGTTCCTGGTAGCGATGAGCTTGCTGCCTTTGCTGTACGTTGCCATGAAAGCCTGGGAGGCCGGCTGGCGCGAAGCCCTGCACCTGCTGTGGCGGCCGTTTGTCTGGGGGCTGATGCGCAACACCCTGATGCTGATGGTCGGGGTGACGCTGACCTGCATGGTGGTCGGCCTGGCCCTGGCCTGGCTGCTTGAACGCAGCAACCTGGCCGGCCGTCGGCTGTGGGGCGTGGTGCTGTGCCTGCCGTTCGCCGTGCCGTCGTTCGTCAGCAGCTTCACCTGGGTGTCGCTGAGCTCGGACTTCGAAGGGCTGGGCGGGGCGATCATGGTCATGGCCCTGTCCAAGTACCCACTGGTGTTCCTGCCGGTAGCCGCGACCCTGCGCAACCTCGATACCTCGCTGGAGGAATCGGCACGTACGCTGGGCTGCAGCCGCTGGGGCGTATTCATCAAGGTCACCCTGCCGCTGCTGTGGCCATCGATGCTGGGCGGCGCACTGCTGATCGCCCTGCACATGCTGGTGGAGTTCGGCGCCTTGTCGATCCTCGGCTTGCAAACCTTCACCACGGCGATTTACCAGCAGTTCGAACTGGAGTTCAGCAATGCCAACGCGGCCATGCTGTCCGCCGTACTGTTGGCGATGTGCCTGGTGATGCTGTGGCTTGAACTGCGGGTACGCGGCAAAGCCCGTCATGTGCGCATCGGCCAGGGTGTGGCGCGGCGAGCACAACCGGTGCGGCTGCGTGGCTGGGCAGTGCTGGCGCAACTGTTCTGCGTGGGCCTGGCGGTGTTGGGCAGCGGTATTCCGCTGGCCATGCTCGGCTACTGGTTGAGCGTGGGTTCATCGGCGGCATTCCCTGTGGCAGCCATTTCCAAGGCGCTGTTCACCTCATTGTCGGTGTCGCTGGGGGGGGCCGGTTTCTGCGTGTTGCTAGCCCTGCCAATCAGCTTCCTGGTGGTGCGCTACAAGGGCCGCCTGGCAATTTGGGCCGAGCGCCTGCCATACCTGTTGCACGCCCTGCCCGGCCTGGTGATTGCCCTGACCCTGGTATTCTTCGCCCTGCATTACGTGCCGGCGCTGTACCAGACCACGGCACTGTTGCTGCTGGCCTATGCGCTGCTGTTCCTGCCGCTGGCGCAGTCGCCGGTGCGCACCGCACTGAACAAGGCTTCACCTACCCTGGAGGAAGCGGCACGGACCTTGGGCGCGAGCAGCTTTGCCGCGTTCTGCCGGGTGACCCTGCCGATCATCTTCCCGGCCATGGCGGCAGCCTTTGCCCTGGTGTTCCTGGATGCCATGAAGGAACTGACAGCTACCTTGCTGCTCAGCCCGACCGGCATGACCACCCTGGCCACCGAGGTGTGGGCGCACACGGCCAACGTCGAGTTCGCGGCGGCAGCGCCTTATGCGGCGTTGTTGATTGTGGTTTCGGGGTTGCCAGTGTATCTGCTGACTACGCGGATGTATCTGAACAAGGCGTAACCTTCTTCGCGGGCTTGCCCGCTCCCACAGATACCGCGCAGCCCTGCTGCCCACAGAGGCAAGGGCTCTGTGTCGCGATCGATGTGGGAGCGGGCATGCCCGCGAACACCGGCGAAGCCGGTGCCATCCACCGTGTCGCCTGCTTCGCGGGCACGCCCGCTCCCACAATGATCGGGTCAGGCTCTGAATTGCCCCAGGCTGGCACGCAGCTGTGCCGCCAGGTCATCCAGCACCTTGCTGCTGGCGGTGGTCTGCATCACCACCTCGGCCGAGCGTTCGGCCTGGGCGTGTATGGTTTCCACCCGTCCACGCACTGCCTGCGCCCCGCTCGCCTGCTGCTCGGCCGCCCGGGTGGCCAGGCCGATGGCCGCGTGCACCTGCTCCACCGCTGCCTGCACCGACTGCTGGCGGCGCTCGTTGTCACGCAGCACCAGCAGCCCTTCGCTGGCCTTGAGCCCGGCCTGGCTGATGGTGGCCACGGCCTCCTTGGCCCCCTTCTGCAGCGCGGCGATATGCGCCTGGATATCGCCCGTGGAACTTTGCGTCTTGCTCGCCAACGCCCGCACCTCATCGGCCACCACGGCAAACCCGCGCCCGGTTTCGCCAGCACGGGCGGCTTCGATGGCCGCGTTCAAGGCCAGCAGGTTGGTCTGTTCGGCGATGCCGTGGATAACCGTCAGCACCACTTCGATCTGCTCGCTCTGCTTGGCCAGGCGCTCGATCACCTGGGAGCCGGCCTCCACCTGCCCAGCCAGGTTCTCGATCAGACCGGCTAGCTGGGTCGATGTGCGGCTGTTCTCGTCAGTTGCCTGGCGGATATCCACCACCTGCTGCAGGGCTGCCTGCATCGCGTGGCTTTCAGCCTGGGCCTCGTCGGCCATGCTCGACAGGTCGCGCAGGCTGGCCGCCACTTCGTCGCGTTGCAGTGCAGCGGCAGCATCGGCACCGGCATTGCGCTGGGCCATCGCGCCAATCTCAACGCCGGTGCGCTGCGCCACCTCGCCCGCCTCGCGCACGATGGGTTGCAGCTTGTCGACAAAGCGGTTCACCGCCGAAGCCATGTCGCCAATTTCGTCGCGGCTGTCGAGGGGCACACGCTTGGTCAGGTCGCCTTCACCAGCCGCCAGGTCATCGAGGGCGGCAATCAGCAGGCGCAACTTGCTCAGCACCCGGCGACCAAGCACCACAGCCACCACCACCAGCACACCCAGGCCGACCAGCATCAGGCCCAGGCCGATGCGCCAGCGCAGTTCGGCGGCAGCATCGCGCACGGTCTGTGCGGTATTGGCCTGCATCGCGGCTGCGCTGCCCTGCGCCTTTTCCAGGCGCTCGCGCAAGGTCTTGCCACTGTCGGCTGCAGCACCGACCAGGCTGTCGCCGACCAGTTGCTCGCCGCTGGCGATCAGTGCGGCGAAGCGCTGGTCGAGGGCCTTGAGCTCCTGGTCGATGCCGGCGGTGGAAACGCCCATCACCACCTTGCCGATTTCTGCACCATTGGGGTTGATCGAGGCCTCGACGAAGTACACCGCCGGGTCGCGCCGGGCCGCGTCGATCACCTTGTCCAGCGCACGTTCGCCCTGGCCCTTGTCCATCAATGCCTGGTTGATCGGGTTTTGCCGGTTCAGGTAGCGAGTCAGGTGCTGGCCCTGGGCGTCGTCGTAGACCACGAACAGCACGTTAGGGTTGCGCTGGGCGCGCCGGGCGAAGTCGGAGAGCACCGGCACGTCGTTGTCCCATATCGCCCGCGGTGCGACCGACGCCAGCAGCTCGGCCATATCGTTGGCGGAGTCCTTGAGGTTCTTTTCCAACGTGCTGCGCAGCTGCTGCTGCTCGCTTTGCAGGCGCGCCGACAAACCTGCGCTAAGGCGCTGGCGGGTGCTGCTGGAGAGGCCGTCGAGGCCTGAGCGCACGTCTTGCCCGGCTTGCTCCAGCTCACTGGCGAGCTGGCGGCTGTCATTGCCCAGGCGTTCGCCCAGGTCGGCTTCCAAGGCGGTGACCGTGCTTCGGGTAAGCGCAACGGCGACCAGCACCTGCACCAAAAGAGCGATACCAAGGGCAACAAACACAGGCCGCAAAAGGCGGCTTCGTAACAGTGAGAGGATGGCAGACACGGTGTAACCCTCGTGTTTTCTGGCGCCACTATTTTGATGGCATCTTCAGAAACTTCTTACAGCAAGGGTTGTGCCGGGGTCAGCAGGGATAAGTGCCAAGGTTCAGCAATGGGTTTTCCTGTACTGGCCTCTTCGCGGGCTTGCCCGCTCCCACAGGTACTCCACATGTCTTGAGGCCTGTGGTGTACCTGTGGGAGCTGGCTTGCCGGCGATAGGGCCGGGACAGGCATACCCCACAAATGAAAACGCCGCAGCCCCTTTCAGGGCCACGGCGTCAGATCAGCCTGGAAGGCAGATCAGGCGAACGGATGACGCAGAACGATGGTCTCGTTGCGGTCCGGGCCGGTGGAGATGATGTCGATCGGCGCGCCGATCAGCGCTTCGATGCGCTTGATGTAGGCGCGAGCGTTGGCTGGCAGATCTTCCAGGGTTTTCACGCCCAGGGTCGACTCGCTCCAGCCTGGCATCTCTTCGTACACCGGCTCCAGGCCGATGTAGCTGTCGGCATCGGAAGGCGCGTCGATGACGGCACCGTTCTCGTTCTTGTAGCCAACGCAGATGTTGATGGTTTCCAGGCCATCCAGCACGTCCAGCTTGGTCAGGCAGATGCCCGAAATGCTGTTGACGTCGATGGCGCGGCGCAGGATCACGGCATCGAACCAGCCGCAACGGCGCGCACGGCCGGTGGTGGAGCCGAACTCATGGCCACGCTTGGCCAGGGTAGCGCCAGTCTCGTCGAACAGTTCGGTCGGGAACGGACCGGAACCTACGCGAGTGGTGTAGGCCTTGGTGATACCCAGGATGTAGTCCAGGTACATCGGGCCAACGCCAGAACCGGTGGAGATGCCGCCAGCGGTGGTGTTGGAGCTGGTGACGTACGGGTAGGTACCGTGGTCGATGTCCAGCAGCGAGCCCTGGGCACCTTCGAACATGATGTCCTTGCCAGCGCGACGCAGGTTGTGCAGCTCGGCGGTGACGTCGAGCATCATCGGCTTGAGCTGCTCGGCGTAGGCCATGCATTCGTCCAGGGTCTGCTGGAAGTCGATGGCCGGCTCTTTGTAGTAGTTCACCAGCTGGAAGTTGTGGTAGTCCAGCAGCTCACCCAGCTTGGCGGCGAAACGCTCGCGGTGGAACAGGTCGCCCACGCGCAGGCCGCGGCGTGCGACCTTGTCTTCGTAGGCTGGGCCGATACCACGGCCGGTGGTGCCGATCTTGGCTTCGCCACGGGCTTTTTCGCGGGCCTGGTCCAGGGCAACGTGGTACGACAGGATCAGCGGCGCAGCCGGGCTGATGCGCAGGCGCTCGCGCACCGGCACGCCCTTCTCTTCCAGCTTGGTGATTTCACGCATCAGGGCATCCGGGGCAACGACCACGCCGTTGCCGATCAGGCACTGTACGCCTTCACGCAGGATACCGGACGGAATCAGGTGCAGAACGGTCTTTTCACCGTTGATCACCAGGGTGTGACCCGCGTTGTGGCCACCCTGGTAGCGCACTACGGCGGCAGCATGTTCGGTCAGCAGATCGACGATCTTGCCTTTGCCCTCATCACCCCACTGGGTGCCCAGGACGACGACATTCTTACCCATTACATTGGTCCTCATTCACGCAAACTTGGTTGCCGGCCTACTGCCGGCGCAGAAACTCACTGGGCCAGCGGCAGAACCTGCCAGCGCCCGTCTTGCTGAATCAATTGCCGATCACAATCCGCCTCGAGAGCAGCACTCAACGGCTGGCCAGGCAGAGCCTGGACCACACGCTGGCCCTCGTTGCGCAACTGGCAGACTTGCTGCCAGAGGGCCGCGTCGCCACTGTCCGGCATCCAGATGCCGCCAGTTGGCAATACGACCTCCGCTCGCCCCAGTGTGACCAGGGTCTTCAAATCCGTGGAGAAACCGGTGGCCGGGCGAGCCCGGCCGAAGTCGGCGCCGATGTCGTCATAGCGCCCGCCCTGGGCGATCGATTGACCTTCGCCCGGCACGAACACGGCGAACACCACGCCAGTGTGATAGTGGTAACCGCGCAGCTCGCCGAGGTCGAAGTACAGCGGCAGGTCCGGGAAGCGCGACGCCAGGCGATCGGCGATCGCCAGCAGGTCGTCCAGCGCCGCCAGCACGCTGGCCGGGGCACGGCCCAGGCGCACGCGGGCTTCGGCCAGCACTTCGCGGCCACCGCACAGCTCGACCAGCGCGCGCAGCATGTTGCCCAGGTCCTTCGGCAGGTCGGCGGTCAGCACCTGAACTTCATCCACGGCCTTGCGCTGCAGGGCGTCGAACAGCTGCTGCTCGACCGCACCGGACAGGCCGGCAGCACGAGCCAGGCCTCGGTAGATACCGACGTGGCCGAGGTCCATGTGCACATCCGGCACATCGGTCAGTTGCAGCGTGGCGAGCATCAGGCTGATGACTTCGACATCGCTGGTGGGGCTGGCGTCGCCGTACAGCTCGGCACCCAGCTGGATCGGGCTGCGCGAGGTGGACAGGGCACGCGGCTGGGCGTGCAGCACGCTGCCGGCATAGCACAGGCGGCTCGGGCCTTCACGGCGCAGGGTGTGGGCGTCGATACGTGCCACCTGCGGGGTGAAGTCGGCGCGGAAGCCCATCAGGCGGCCGGACTGCGGGTCCACTACCTTGAAGGTGCGCTGATCCAGGTCCTGGCCGGCGCCGGTGAGCAGCGACTCCAGGTACTCGATATGCGGGGTGACGACCAGTTCGTAGCCCCAACTCTGGAACAGGTCCAACACCTGGCGGCGCGCGATCTCGATACGCGCAGCCTCAGGTGGCAGTACTTCCTCGATGCCATCTGGCAGCAGCCAGCGGTCTACCGTTGCCATTACGCCATTTCCCCTCTGGTCCGGGCGGCTTGCCAGCAGGCTAGCCGTCAGTAAAGCCGGTATCGCGCACAGCAGCGGGCAGCACTGATCCCAGCGCAGCCACCGTACCCGACACCCTCGAATTGCCTTGCGACCTGACCAAACCGTCAACTGGCGGTTTGCCAATCAACCTTGCAGACGCAAAAAAGCCGGGAAATTTCCCGGCTGCCTCATCATACACCCCTTTTCATTCAGGATGCACCCCGCCTGGTGTTTTAGCTGCCAGGCGGGGCGCCGCTGCATGAAAATCAGGGCCTGAGCATCACGGCCTGCTCTTGTCCAGGAAGCGGAAGAACTCGTTCTTCGGGTCCAGGACCAGCACGTCGCTCTTGCTCGAGAAGCTCTCGCGGTACGCCTGCAGGCTACGGTAGAACGCATAGAAATCAGCGTCCTGGGTGTAGGCCTTGGCGTAGATGGCGGCCGCCTGGGCGTCGCCGTCACCGCGGGTTTCCTCTGCTTCGCGATAGGCCTCAGCCAGCAATACGCGGCGCTGACGGTCGGCATCGGCACGGATACCTTCAGCCAGCTCGTTACCCTTGGCGCGGTGCTCGCGGGCTTCACGCTCACGCTCGGTGCTCATGCGGTCGAACACGCTGCGGTTGACTTCCTTCGGCAGGTCGATGGCCTTGACGCGCACGTCGACCACCTCGATACCCAGCTCCTTGGCGGCCATGCGGTTCAGCGAAGCAGTGATGTCAGCCATCAGCGCGTCACGTTCACCGGAAACCACTTCGTGCAGGGTACGTTTACCGAACTGGTCACGCAGGCCGCTTTCCAGACGACGCGACAGACGCTCGTCGGCGATCTGCTTCATGCCGGACGTGGCGGTGTAGAAGCGTTCGGCGTCCTTGACGCGCCACTTGGCGTAGGCGTCGACCATCACCGCTTTCTTCTCCAGGGTCAGGAACCGCTGGGTCGGGGCGTCGAGGGTCATCAGGCGGGCGTCGAACTTGCGCACCTGGTTCACGTACGGAATCTTCACGTGCATGCCCGGCTGGACATCCGCCTGGACCACCTTACCGAAGCGCAGCAGTACCGCACGTTCGGTCTGGGACACGATGTAGAAGCTGTTCCAGGCCACGATGGCCAGGACCACGGCGGCGATCAGGGCGATCAGCGATCTGTTGCTCATCAGCGGCTCTCCCTAGTGCGCAGCGGCTGCTGTTGCTGTTGCAGGTCCTGCGCCGCACGCGCGGCCGCATCGTTGACCGATGGCGACACGCTGGCGGTCGGCGCGGACGGGTTGCGGCTGCCTTCGACCATCTTGTCCAGCGGCAGGTAGAGCAGGTTGTTCTGCCCGTCCTTGGTCGCCACCATGACCTTGCTCGAATTGCTGTAGACCTCTTGCATGGTCTCCAGGTACAGACGCTGACGGGTCACGTCAGGTGCCTTGCGGTACTCGGCGACCAGCTTGGTGAAGCGGTCGGCCTCACCCTTGGCGCGGGCGATGACTTCGTCGCGGTAACCGTTGGCGTCCTCAATGATGCGCTGGGCCTGACCACGGGCTTCCGGCACCACGCCATTGGCGTAGGACTCGGCCTGGTTGCGGGCACGCTGCTCGTCTTCGCGGGCACGGATCACGTCGTCGAAGGCTTCCTGCACTTCACGCGGGGCTGCCGCGCTCTGCACGTTGACCTGGGTAACGCTGATACCGGTGCGGTAGGTGTCGAGGAAGCGCTGCAGGCGCTCGCGGATATCCACGGCCATCTGCTCGCGGCCTTCGGTCAGCACCTGGTCCATCGAGGTGGAACCCACCACGTGGCGCAAGGCACTGTCGGTCGCATGCTGCAGGCTGACCTCAGGCTGGTCGACGTTGAGCACGAAGTCCTGCAGGTTGCTGATCTTGTACTGGACGGTCAGCGGTACCTCGACGATGTTCTCGTCTTCGGTCAGCATCTGGCCCTGCTTGGTGTAGGCACGCTCGCGCGTGACGTTCTCCATGTACTTGCGATCGATCGGCGGGAAGTAGATGTTCAGGCCGGGACCGACCGTCTCATAGTACTTGCCGAAGCGCAGCACCACGGCCTGCTCCTGCTCGTCGACCACGTACACGGCGCTGTACAGCCAGATAGCAGCCAGCACCGCCAGGCCGATGCCCAGCAGGCCCAGGCCACCGCCCTTGCCGACATTGCGGTCACCGCCGCCACGTTTCTTGCCACTGCCGAACATGCCGTTCAGGCTGTCCTGCAATTTGCGGAAGGCCTCGTCCAGGTCCGGTGGACCTTTCTTGTCACCACCGCCGCCACCGCCATTCCGGCGACCGCCCCAGGGATCCTGATTGTTCGAGTTGCCACCCGGCTCGTTCCAAGCCATAGCGCTCTCCATCTGATAAAGCAAAGACGCGCCCACGGCGCGCCGTCCAATGCTACAGAATGCCTGTCACTGCTGCCCGGCGACCTCGACGAGCATTTATTGCAAAGTGTGTTGCTCGACAAACACTTGCGGCTCCATGCCTTCGCGGCTGACCAGGCGATTCAGTTCGACCATGGGCAGTCGCACGCTCAGCAGGCTGCGCCCTTCTTCATCATGCTCTTCACTCTGCACGGCACCCAGGGCAAAGAATTGCGCGCGCAAGCGGGCAAAACGCTGCTCCAGACACAGGGTACCGACAAACAGATCATCCCCCAGCAACTCGGCGATCGCCTGGCCGACCAGCTCCAGGCCACGCCCATCGCGTGCCGATACCCAGACCCGTTCCGGCTTGCCATCGGCATTGCGCTGGATCTGCGGCTCGACATCTTCGAGCAGGTCGAGTTTGTTATACACCTCGAGGATCGGCAACCCTTCGGCACCAATCTCGCCCAACACCGCCAATACCTGCTCGATCTGCTCCATGCGCTCCGGCTCATGGGCGTCGATCACATGCAGCAACAAGTCGGAGTTGCTCGACTCTTCGAGCGTAGCCCGAAATGCCTCGACCAGCTTGTGCGGCAGGTGGCGAATGAAGCCCACGGTGTCGGCCAGCACGATCGGCCCCAGGTCGTTCAGCTCGAGTCGGCGCAGGGTCGGGTCGAGTGTGGCGAACAGCTGGTCCGCGGCATACACCTCGGATTCGGTCAGGGCGTTGAACAGCGTGGACTTGCCGGCGTTGGTATAACCCACCAGCGATACCGACGGAATGTCCGCACGCTTGCGCCCACGGCGCGCCTGCTCGCGCTGGCTGCGCACCTTCTCCAGGCGTGACTTGATCTGGCGAATGCGCACCCGCAACAGGCGGCGGTCGGTTTCCAGCTGGGTTTCACCCGGGCCACGCAAGCCGATACCACCCTTCTGTCGCTCAAGGTGGGTCCAGCCGCGCACCAGCCGCGTGCTCATGTGCTCGAGCTGGGCCAGTTCGACCTGCAGCTTGCCTTCATGGGTACGCGCCCGTTGGGCGAAGATATCGAGGATCAGCCCGGTACGGTCGAGCACACGACACTCGAACACACGTTCGAGGTTGCGCTCCTGACTGGGCGTGAGGGTGTGATTGAAAATCACCAGGTCTACCTGTTCGGCATGGACCAGGTCGTGCAACTCTTCGACCTTGCCACTGCCAATCAGGTATTTGGCGGAAGGCTGATGCCTTGCCACCGTGACCAGCGAGACGATGTCGGCACCGGCCGACAATGCCAGCTCCTGGAACTCCTGCGGGTCTTCGCGCGCCTCAGGGTTCTGACCTTCCAAGTGAACGAGCAACGCCCGCTCACCACCACCGTGGCGCTCAAAGAACAATGCAGGCTCCTATCAGGCGTTGCCTGGCTCGCTGTCGCCGTGTTCGGAATCGGACGGGCTTGGCAGACGAACCGGACGGGCAGGAACCACGGTCGAGATGGCGTGCTTGTAGACCATCTGGCTGACGGTGTTCTTCAGCAGTACCACGAACTGGTCGAAGGACTCGATCGAACCCTGCAGTTTGATGCCGTTGACCAGGTAGATGGATACCGGGACCTTTTCTTTTCTCAAGGTGTTCAAGTAAGGGTCTTGTAGCGAATGCCCTTTTGACATATGCCGCACTCCTGTAAGGATAAATAATAGAAAATCAAGAAAATCGATAAATTAGGCCGCCCCTTCGCAAGAATAGACGGCAATCAGCAGGGACTCAGCTCAATATGGAGATGGCCCCAAGGTATTTCAAGGTGCGGGACAGATTGTCGCAGGCCAGGCTGTCAAGCCAGTGTACTTCGGGCCAGCCACGCAACCAGGTGAACTGCCGCTTGGCCAGCTGCCTGGTGGCAATGATACCGCGTTCACGCATCTCATTCTCAGTCAGCTTGCCGTCCAGGTAATCCCAGACCTGCCGATACCCCACTGCCCGTATAGACGGCAGCCCGGCGTGCAAGTCACTTCTGGCTCGCAGCGATCGGACCTCGTCGACGAAGCCCTGTTCCAGCATCTGTGAAAATCGTAACGCAATTCGCTGATGCAAAATGTGACGATCTGTAGGAGCAATCGCCAAACTCGCGACAGTATAGGGCAAATGTCCGCCAGCGCCTGCGTCTGCGCCGCGACTTTCCGCGAATTGACGCTGTCGATGTGCCGTCATGCTCTCGCCGCTCACCCGGTACACCTCCAACGCCCGGATCAACCGCTGCGGGTCGTTGGGGTGGATACGCGCCGCCGACTCAGGGTCAACCTCGGCCAACTGGCGGTGCAACTCGGCCAGGCCCAGCGCCTCGGCCTGGGCTTCCAGTTCGGCACGCACCGCGGCATCGGCCGCCGGCATGTCGGCCAGGCCATCGATCAACGCCTTGTAATAGAGCATGGTGCCGCCCACCAGCAGCGGGATCTTGCCGCGCGCGGTGATCTCGGCCATGGCCTCCAGGGCATCGGCACGGAACTGCGCAGCCGAATAGCTCTCGGCCGGGTCGCGAATATCGATCAGCCGGTGCGGGTGAGCGGCAAGGATTTCTTTCGACGGCTTGGCCGAACCGATGTCCATGCCGCGGTAGACCAGCGCCGAATCGACGCTGATCAGCTCGCACGGCAGTACTTTGGTCAGCTCGATGGCCAGGTCGGTCTTGCCGGCCGCCGTCGGGCCCATCAGGAATATTGCAGGGGGCTTGCCGCTCATTTCATCGACCGCGCAGGAAGAGTTTGTCCAGGTCGTCCAGGCCCATCTGGGTCCAGGTGGGGCGACCATGGTTGCACTGGCCGCTGCGCTCGGTGTTTTCCATGTCACGCAGCAGGGCGTTCATCTCGGGGATCGCCAGGCGCCGGTTGGCGCGCACGGCGCCGTGGCAGGCCATGGTGCCGAGCAGCTCGTTGAGGTGCGCCTGGATACGGTCGCTGGTGCCGTATTCCATCAGGTCGGCGAGTACATCCTGCACCAGTCGGTTGGCCTCAGCCTGCTTGAGCAAAGCCGGGATCTGGCGGATGGCCAGGGTCTCGGGGCCCAGCCGCTGCAGTTCGAAGCCCAGCCGCTGGAACCACTGCGCGTGCTCTTCGGCGCAGTCTGCTTCGCGCTGGCTCAAGGCAAGGGTCTCGGGCACCAGCAGCGGCTGGCCGCTGAGGCCTTCGCTGGCCATGGCTACCTTCAGGCGCTCGTACATGATGCGCTCATGGGCCGCATGCATGTCTACCAGCACCAGGCCGATGGCGTTCTCGGCCAGGATATAGATGCCCTTGAGCTGCGCCAGCGCGTAGCCCAGCGGAGGAATGTCACCCTGGCTTTCGGGCAACGCCGTCGGCGCCGCGCCTTCATCCAGCGGTTTGTAAAACTCGCGATAAACCGCCTGTGCCTCGGCGGCTGGCAGCGGCTGCGAGGGGCGCGGGGTGTACTGGTACTGGTAACCCGCGCCACTGCCGCCACTGGAAAACGACTGCTGCGGGGCTCGCGGCTGCTCGAGCACCGGCGAGGCCAGGCGCATTTCGCCCTGAGGGCCGAACTCACCGGCCTGCTGGCCCGTGGGGCGGACCACTTCGGGCACGGCAGCAGGCGCCGCCAACTGGTCTTCCGGGCGTACATCGGCCAGGGCGCGATGCAGGGTGCCATACAGGAAGTCGTGCACCGAGCGCCCCTCGCGGAAACGCACTTCGTGCTTGGTCGGGTGCACGTTGACGTCGACGCCGTTGGGCTCCAGCTCCAGGAACAGCACGAAGGTCGGGTGCCGACCATTGAACAGCACGTCGCGGTAGGCCTGGCGCACGGCGTGGGCGACCAGCTTGTCGCGCACGGCACGGCCGTTGACGAAGAAATACTGCAGGTCTGCCTGGCTGCGCGAGAAGGTCGGCAGGCCGACCCAGCCCCACAGGCGCAGGCCATTGCGTTCCACATCGATCGGCAGCGCCTGCTCCATGAAGCCTGGGCCGCAGATGGCGCCCACCCGCCGCGCACGGGCGGTTTCATCGTGGGCCTCGTGCAGGCTGAGGATGCTCTTGCCGTTGTGGCGCAGGTGGAAGCCGACATCGAAGCGCGCCAGCGCCAGGCGCCGTATCACTTCCTGCAGGTGATCGAATTCGGTTTTCTCGGCCTTGAGGAACTTGCGCCGGGCCGGGGTATTGAAGAACAGGTCGCGCACTTCCACCGAAGTACCCACCGGGTGCGCCGCCGGTTGCACCCGCGGGGTCATGTCGCGGCCTTCGGTTTCCACCTGCCAGGCCTCGGTAGCGCTGGCGGTACGCGAGGTCAGGGTCAGCCGCGCCACCGAGCTGATCGAGGCCAGGGCCTCACCACGGAAGCCCAGGCTCAATACCCCTTCCAGGTCTTCCAGCTCGCGGATCTTGCTGGTGGCGTGACGGGCCAGGGCCAGCGGCAGGTCGTCGGCGGAAATGCCGCTGCCATCGTCACGCACCCGCAGCAGCTTGACGCCGCCCTGCTCCACTTCCACGTCGATACGCCGCGCGCCGGAGTCCAGGCTGTTCTCCAGCAACTCCTTGGCGACAGAGGCCGGCCGCTCGACAACCTCACCGGCGGCAATCTGGTTGGCCAGCCGCGGGCTGAGCAGCTGGATGCGCGAACCGCCACTCATTGCGAGGCCAACGTGGTAGCGGGGATATCGAGGCGCTGGCCGACCTTCAGCTCATCGGTCTTGAGGCTGTTGGTGCTGCGCAGGCTGATCACGCTGACCTGGTAGCGCACGGCAAGCATCGCCAGGGTCTCGCCAGGGCGTACCGTGTGCTCACGCGGGCCAGCGGCGATCTTGCCGGTGTCGCGCAGCCAGGCGATGTAGGTGCCAGGCGGCGGGTTCTGCTGGAAGTACTGGCGCACACCGGTGTGGATCGAACGGGCCAGGGCCTGCTGATGGCTGGCGGTGGCCAGCTTGGCGGCTTCGTTGTTGTTCGAGATGAACCCGGTTTCAACGAGGATCGACGGAATATCCGGCGACTTCAGCACCATGAAGCCGGCCTGTTCCACCCGCTGCTTGTGAAGCGAGGTAATGCGGCCCATGTTGCCCAGCACCTTCTGCCCCACATTGAGGCTGGAGCTGAGCGTGGCGGTCATCGACAGGTCGAGCAGCACGCCGGCCAGCATGCGGTCCTTGTCGTCGAGGCTGACGTTACCGGCACCACCGATCAGGTCGGAACGGTTTTCCGTGTCGGCCAGCCAGCGCGCGGTCTCGGAGGTAGCGCCGCGGTCGGACAGGGCGAACACCGAGGCGCCAAAGGCGGCGCGGGACGGCGCGGCGTCGGCGTGGATCGAGATGAACAGGTCGGCGCCCTTCTTGCGGGCGATTTCCGTGCGCTTGCGCAGCGGGATGAAGTAGTCGCCGGTACGGGTCAGCTCGGCCCGGAAGCCTTTTTCGCTGTTGATCTGGCGCTGCAGTTCCTTGGCGATCTGCAGCACGATGTCTTTTTCATGCTGGCCACGCGAGCCGGACGCACCCGGGTCTTCGCCGCCGTGACCGGCGTCGATGGCAACCACGATGTCACGCTTGCCGTTGGGAACCGGCGGCAGCTTGATGGCAGGCTGGGCCGGGGTCACCGGCACTGCCGGCGTGGTTGCAGGCGTTGGTGCCGGAGTCGGGGCCGGCGCCGGCGCGCTGGCCGCAATGGCGTCAGCCTCCTGGTCGTACAGGTCGACCACCAGGCGGTTGCCGTACTGGGCGTTGGGCGCCAGGGTGAAGCTTTTTGGGGTGACCGACTTTTTCAGGTCGACCACCACGCGCAGGTCGGTCGGGGTGCGCTGAGCCGAACGCACGCTGCTGATCGGCGTATTGGAGGTAGCCACGTTCAGTGGCGCGGCCAAGGTCGCGCCATTGATGTCGATAACCAGGCGATCAGGTGCGCTCAGGGTGAAGACGCTGTGCTGCACGGGGCCAGACAGGTCGAAGACCAGCCGCGTGTTGTCCGGCGCGCGCCACAGGCGCATGCTCTTGACTTGAGTGACGGCCAGAGCGTCAACGGTCACCGTTGTCAGCAGCAGCCCAACGATGGCGACCAGTGCGCGTATGCGCATACCTACCCCACTTACTGTTTATAGTGTTCGGCCAGTGCCACGCACCAGGCCTCGCCGCGAGCCCCCTGCGGCGAAAGGATCAGCGAGCGTCCGCCCGCTTGGGGGCTTATGGTAATGGTCAGGTCGGGCTTTGGCAAAACGCCCGCACCCTTTTGTGGCCACTCGAACAGGCACAGCGGGTCGCCCTCGAAATAGTCACGAATACCCATGAACTCCAGCTCTTCCGGATCGACCAGGCGATACAGGTCGAAATGGAACGCCCGCACCTCACCGATCTCGTAAGGTTCGACCACGGTGAAGGTCGGGCTTTTCACCGCACCAGTATGGCCCAGGCCACGAATCAGGCCACGCGACAGCGTGGTTTTGCCCGCGCCCAGGTCACCTTCCAGAAAAATCACGCCGTGACCGCCGGTCACCCCGGCAAGTTGTGCGCCGAATTCGACCGTGGCCGCTTCATCGGCCAGAAACAGGTTTAAGCCAGACACGCAGAATGCTCCTCCAACAACTCACGAATGACCGGCGCCAGATCGCTGGCAGCCAGGCCTCTACCTTTAACGCCCAGACGCTCGCCGGCACAGGCGTGCAGCCATACCCCCAGCCCCGCGGCATGCCAGGCATCCAGGCCCTGGGCCAGCAGCGCCGCCAATACACCGGTCAGCACATCGCCCAGGCCGGCACCGGCCATGGCCGGGTGGCCACGTTCGCACAGCAGCAGCTGCCCGGCTGGGTCGGCCACCAGAGTGCCGGCCCCCTTGAGCACGCAGACGCTGTTGTAACGGCGCGCCAGCTTGCGTGCGGCGCCCGCGCGGTCCGCCTGTACAGCCTCGGTGGAAATGCCCAGCAGCCGCGCCGCCTCCCCGGGGTGCGGGGTAAGGATGCTGCCACTGGGCAGGGCCAGCGGGGTGCGCGCCAGCAAGTTCAGGGCATCGGCGTCCCACACCTGCGGGCGTTCGGCATTGGCCACCGCCGACAGCAGGCTGCGACCCCAGGCTGCCTGGCCCAGACCAGGGCCGACCACCAGCACCGAAGCGCGCTCCAGCACGCCCATCAGTTGGTTGGCTGAAGTGACGCCCAGGCACATGACCTCCGGCAGGCGCGCCAGGCTGGCAGTCACGTGTTCGGGCCGGGTCGCCACACTGACCAGCCCCGCGCCACAGCGCAGGGCGGCTTCGGCACTGAGCAGCACAGCGCCTCCGGTACCAAGGTCGCCACCGACCACCAGTACATGGCCGAAGTCGCCTTTGTGGGCATGCGCATGACGTGCCGGCAGGTGCGCGACAGTCACACTGCTGAGCAATTGAGGGGTATGGCTGGGGTGTTTGGTCTGCGGCATGGGGTCAAAGGCTCCAATGTCTGGCAGAATTATACGCACCTGAGCCCGTATTGCCTTGCCCATCCATGTCCGTCTGTACGCCTGACCTCACCCAACTGGCCCAATCGATCAAGATTTGGGGCCAAGAACTCGGTTTTGCCCATGTTGGCATCGCCGGGGTAGACCTTGGCGAACACGAACACCACCTGCAGCGCTGGCTCGACGCCGGCTACCAGGGCGAGATGGATTACCTGGGTGCCCACGGCAGCAAGCGTGCACACCCAGAGCAATTGATCCCTGGCACGGTACGCGTGGTATCGCTGCGCATGGACTACCTGCCCGGCGACACACAGATGGCGCAGCGCCTGGCGCAGCCCGAAAAAGCCTACGTATCGCGCTACGCCCTGGGCCGGGATTACCACAAGCTGGTGCGCAAGCGCGTGCAGTTCCTGGCCGATCGCATTCAGGAAGCCATCGGCCCGTTCGGCTACCGCGCCTTCGTCGACAGCGCTCCGGTGCTGGAAAAGGCCCTGGCCGAGCAGGCCGGGCTGGGCTGGATCGGCAAGAACACCCTGCTGCTCAACCGCAAGGCGGGCAGTTATTTCTTCCTCGCCGAGCTATTCGTCGACCTGCCGCTGCCGGTGGACGAAGCCACCACCAGCGAACATTGCGGGCGCTGCCAGGCCTGCCTGGACATCTGCCCGACCCAGGCCTTCGTCGGGCCGTATGTGCTGGATGCACGGCGCTGCATCTCCTACCTGACCATCGAACTGCGGGGGCCGATCCCCGTCGAGTTGCGTTCGAAGATGGGCAACCGGGTGTTCGGTTGCGATGACTGCCAGATCGTCTGCCCGTGGAACCGCTTTGCCAGGCACAGCCAGGAACAGGACTTCCAGCCACGGCACGGGCTGGAGAATGCCGAGCTGGCGGAAATGTTCCTGTGGGATGAAAGGACCTTCCTGCGCAAGACCGAAGGCGGGCCATTGCGCCGGGCCGGGTATGAGCGCTGGTTGCGCAACCTGGCGGTGGGGCTTGGCAATGCGCCATCGACGATCCCGGTGATCGAAGCGCTGAA
Organism: Pseudomonas sp. B5(2017); assembly: GCF_002112825.1. Lineage (NCBI taxonomy): Bacteria > Pseudomonadati > Pseudomonadota > Gammaproteobacteria > Pseudomonadales > Pseudomonadaceae > Pseudomonas > Pseudomonas sp. B5(2017). The sequence continues at coordinate 265,231 of NZ_NEIR01000002.1, read as the reverse complement.
GGCGCGGCGCGAGGATGCCTCGGAGCTGGTGAGGGAGCATGTGGAGTGGGCGCTGGCGCAGCACGGCATTTCGTAGCCACACCCCCTGTGGGAGCGGGTTTACCCGCGAAGAAGCCACCGCGGTGGATGGCACGGGCTGCGCCCGTGTTCGCGGGTGAACCCGCTCCCACAGGGGTCGCATGTCAAGGCTACTGCTGGTCGTTGTAGTGGAACTTGGGCATTTCCCAATGGAACCGAATCGCCAGCAACCGCACCAGGAACCCGCCAAACAAGGTCAGCAGCATCGCCTGCTCCGCCGGCACCTTGAAATACACGCAGCCCAGATAGAACCACGCCGCGGCAAACGACACGCTGGCGTACAGCTCGCGGCGGAACACCAGGGGAATGTCGTTGCAGAAGATATCCCGCAAGATCCCGCCAAATACCCCGGTGATCACCCCGCTGATCGACGCCACGAGCATGCCCTGCCCCATCTCCAGTGCGGTCATGCAACCGATCAGTGTAAAGGCCACCAGCCCCAGGGCATCGAGCACCAGGAACAGCGAGCGCAGGCGGCGCATCATTGGCGCGATGAAGATGGTCAGCAGCGCCGCACAACTGGTCAGCACCAGGTACTCCGGGTGCTTCACCCAGGTCAGCGGGTAATGCCCGAGCAGCACGTCACGCACCGAGCCGCCACCCAGGGCGGTGACGCAGGCAATCAGCACCACGCCGAACCAGTCCATGCCGCGGCGGCCAGCAGACAACGCGCCGGTCATGGCTTCGGCGGTGATGGCGATGAGGTAGAGCATCAACAACATGGTGCGGGGTCCGTGCGGGCGTGCGAGAAAGGCGCGCAGTCTAACCAGTTGCCCATGGCACCAAAAGAGGGCGCAGATACAATATCTGCGCCTTTTCGGCTCACACCTTGATGAAGTGCTCGCGATAGTGGCGCAGTTCGGCGATGGATTCGCGGATGTCGTCCAGCGCCAGGTGGGTGTTGCCCTTCTTGAAGCTGTCACGCACATCAGGCGCCCAGCGTGCAGCCAGCTCTTTCAGGGTCGAGACATCCAGGTTGCGGTAGTGGAAGTAGTTTTCCAGGTTGCGCATGTGCCGGTAGAGGAAGCGGCGGTCCTGGCAGATGCTGTTGCCGCAGATCGGCGACTTGCCTTTCGGTACCCACTGCTCGAGGAAGGCAATGGTCTGCGCCTCGGCTGCGGCCATGTCGACCTTGCTCTCGCGTACGCGCTGGGTCAGGCCCGAAGCGCCATGGGTGCGGGTGTTCCACTCGTCCATGCGCGCCAGCACTTCGTCACTGTGGTGGATGGCGATCACCGGCCCTTCGGCCAGGGTGTTCAGTTCGCTGTCGGTGACGATGGTGGCCATCTCGATGATGACGTCGCTGTCCGGATCCAGGCCGGTCATTTCCAGGTCGATCCAGATCAGGTTCTGTGGGTTTTGCATGCGGGGGCTCCTCGTATAGGCCGTCATAGTAGCGTAGTGGCCAAGGCACGCCCATTCACGGCGCGACGGTAAGCCAAATGGTCCGGCGCCTGGCGTGCTAAACTGCCTGCCGTTTTCAACCTGCCCCCACGCACGGAATCTTCATGGCCAAACGCCAGCTCAATCGCCGCCAGAACTGGCGCATCGAAAAAATCCAGAACGAGCGCGCCGCGCGTGCGGCCAAACGCGAACAGCACGTGCTGCAGGAACTGGAGGGTGGCGACCTGGGGCCGGAACAGCTGGGCCTGGTGATTGCGCACTTCGGTGTGCAGGTAGAAGTGGAAGCCCAGGACGGCGAAGCCGCGGGCCAGGTATTCCGCTGCCACTTGCGCGCCAACCTGCCGGCGCTGGTTACCGGCGACCGCGTGGTATGGCGCTCGGGCAACCAGGGCATTGGCGTGATCGTCGCGCAGATGCCGCGCAGTACCGAGCTGTGCCGGCCGAACAACCACGGCCAGCTGAAGCCGGTGGCGGCCAACGTCGACCTGATCGTGATCGTCTTCGCCCCCGCGCCCGAACCGCACCCCAACCTCATCGACCGTTATCTGGTGGCGGCGGAGCACGCCGGCATTCGCCCGCTGCTGCTGCTGAACAAGGCCGACCTGATCAACGACGAGAACGGCCCGGGCCTGCATGCGCTGCTGGAGGTTTACCGCGAGCTGGGCTACCCGCTGCTGGAGGTCTCGGCCCACCACGGTGACGGCATGCAACGCCTGCAGCAGATGCTCGACGGCCACATCAGCGTGTTCGTCGGCCAGTCGGGGGTGGGCAAGTCGTCGTTGGTCAACAGCCTGCTGCCGGACGCCGGCACCCGTGTCGGCGACCTGTCGGAGTGGTCTGGCCAGGGCACCCACACCACCACCACCGCGCGGTTGTACCACTTCCCCAATGGTGGCGACCTGATCGACTCGCCGGGCATCCGCGAGTTCGGCCTGGGTCACGTCAGCCGCAGCGATGTGGAGGATGGTTTCATCGAGTTCCGCGACCTGTTCGGCACCTGCCGCTTCCGCGACTGCAAGCATGATCGCGAACCGGGCTGTGCGCTGCTCAAGGCGCTGGACGAGGGGCGTATCAAGCAGCAACGGATGAACAGCTACCGCTCGATCATTGCCAGTTTGCCGGAAGACGCTTACTGACCGCTTGCGCCACAGGTTCTGCGCCGGTTTCAGCTACGGCGCGATCCTGTGGGAGCGGCCTTGCGTCGCGAAAGGGGCGCGCAGCGGCCCCAGATATCAGCATTAATGCAAATATTGCCGGGGCCGCGTTGCGGCCCTTTCGCGACACAAGGCCGCTCCCACAAGGGACCGCGCAAGACGAAAAAGGGTTTACTGGTCCTTGGCCTCATCCATCTTCAGCGTCCCCTCTTCGAAGATGTTCAGCTTCTGGCGCAGTTCACGCGGCTGCATGGGGGCCTGCCCGGCCTCCCCTGGCGCCGCCGGTGCCGCCGCGGCCGGCGGTGCAGGCTCGGCAGCCGGTGCTTCCGGCGCGCCCTGCTCGCCTTCGATATTGCGCTGGGCCTTTTTGGTCAGCACGATGATGTCGATGCGGCGGTTGACCGGGTTGAACGGGTCCTTGCGATCGAACAGCGACGACGAGGCATAACCCACCACCCGCGCCACCTGGTCATCCGGGTAGCCGCCGGCCACGAGTGCACGGCGCGCGGCGTTGGCGCGGTTGGCCGACAGTTCCCAGTTGCCGAACTCGCCACTACCGGCATAAGGCTTGGCGTCGGTGTGGCCACTGATGCTGATCTTGTTCGGCACCGCCTTGATGGTGTCGGCCATGGCCAGCAGGATGTCCTCGAAGTACGGCTGCAGGCGCGCGCTGCCAATGTCGAACATCGGCCGGTTCTCGGCGTCCATGATCTGGATGCGCAGGCCGTCCTGGGTGATCTCGAACAGGATCTGGTCCTTGAACTTCTGCAGCTGCGGGTTCTCTTCCACCTTGTTCTGCAGTTCCTGCAGCAGCAACTCCAGGCGCTCACGCTCGACCTGCTCGGCCATGGTCTCCACCTGGTCCTTGTCCAGCTGGATGCTGGTATCAGGCGTCGGCTCCGACTTGGCTTCGGGGTTGATGGTCTTTTCCGGCGCCAGCTGAGGCGAGCCGCCCAGGTCGATGACGTAGGGCGTTCCGCTTTCCGAGAAGCCGATCGGGTCCTTGAAGTAGCCGGCAATGGCGATCTTCTGTTCCGGTGTGGCCGTGGACAACAGCCACAGCACCAGGAAGAACGCCATCATCGCCGTGGCGAAGTCGGCGAAGGCGATTTTCCAGGCGCCGCCGTGATGGCCGCCGCCAAAGCGCTTGACGCGCTTGACGATGATGGGCTGATTGTTCTCCATGACTCAGCGACCGCGAACCGCTTGTTCCAGTTCGGCGAAGCTTGGGCGGTGCTTGGGGTACAGCACCTTGCGCCCGAACTCGACCGCCAGCGAAGGCGGCATGCCCGAGGCCGAGGCCACCAGCGAAGCCTTGATCGATTCGTAGAGGTTCAGCTCTTCCTTGGCATCGTGCTCCAGGCACTTGGCCAATGGGCCGAAGAAGCCGTAGGCCGCCAGAATACCGAAGAAGGTACCCACCAGTGCCGCACCCACATGGAGGCCGATGGAGGCCTGGTCACCGTCGCCGAGCGAGGCCATGGTCACCACGATACCCAGTACCGCCGCAACGATACCGAAGCCGGGCATGCCGTCGGCGATGCCGGTCACCGCATGGGACGGGTGCTCCAGTTCTTCCTTCATGCTCAGCAGTTCCATGTCGAACAGGCCCTCGAGCTCGTGCGGGGCCATGTTGCCGGTGGACATGATGCGCAGGTAGTCGCAGACGAACGCGGTCATGCGTTCATCGGCCAGCACCGTCGGGTACTTGGCGAAGATCGGGCTGGCGGCGGCATCCTCGATATCGGCCTCGATGGCCATCATGCCTTCGCGCCGGCTCTTGTTGAGGATCTCGTACACCAGGCCCAGCACTTCCAGGTAGAAGGCATGAGTGAAGCGCGAGCCGAACATCTTCATCGACTTCTTGATGACGTGCATGGTCATGTGGCCAGGGTTGGCCTGCAGGAATGCACCAAAGGCCGCACCGCCGATGATCAGTACTTCGAACGGCTGGATCAGCGCCGCGATCTTGCCGTGGGAAAGCACGTATCCGCCGAGCACGCTCGCGAATACGACGATGATGCCGATAATTTTAGCCATAGGTTCAAAGCACTTGCTGTCGTGGTCAGGGGAAGAGACGGGAGCTTTAAAACTCTTCTTCTACTTATCGGCAGAACTGCGCCAGACTATAGCCACTCAATGCGAAAAGCCAGTTCGGACTGATGTCAAAATGCCAATTGAAACCAAGGTGCCCGCTCAGGCTCCACGTACGCTAGAGGCCTGGGTAAAGCTGCTCGAGAGTGTTCGCATCCCCGTGCCGAAGCACAGCTACGACCGGGTCATGGCCGCCATCCACGATAGCCGCCGCTCGCTGCGCGATATCGCCGAACTGATGCAGGATAGCCCGGCACTGGTGCTGTCGGTGATGCGCGAAGCCAATCACCCCACCAATGCCAGCCTGGCAGAGCCCGCCGAAAGCCTGGAAGTCGCCCTCAACCGCCTGGGCCTGGAGCGCAGCGAACAGCTGCTCAAACGCCTGCCAGCTGTGCCCGTCGAAGAGATCCCGCCGGTACTGTGCCAGTTCCAGCTGATCAGCCAGCACGCCTCGCAGCAGGCCAGCGGCCTGTTCGCCAGCCGCCTGGCACGGCTGTGGCAGGAAATCCACTGGGGCAGCCTGTTGTTCCTGTCGCCACTCTGGCCGCTGGCGCTGGCCTACCCCAAGCTGCTCGATACCTGGGAGCTGCGGGTTATCCACAAGGGCGAAGACGCCGCCCATGTCGAGGAAGAACTGTTTGGCGTGCGCATCATGGAGCTTTGCCAGACCATGGCGGAGTACTGGCGCCTGCCACAATGGGTGACCCAGGGTTACCGCCTGTTGCTGGAAGAACGCGAACAACTGGCTCAAGTGCTCAGTATCGCCCGCGACCCGGACCTGCTCAGCCAGCAACACCGTCTGGACGCCGAGCCTGGCCTGCGCCGCTGGTTCAACCAGCCGGCCAACACCGTGCTGCTGGCCAACAACCTGGCCCTGGCGGCACAGGTGGGCTGGGACAACCCACACCTGCTGCGCTGGCAGCTGTTGACCGCACTGTACCTGCAGACCTCGCTGGAAGACGTGCAGCAGCAGGTGCACCAGCAGGCTGCGGCCAGCGCCCGCCGCCATGCCCAGCATGCCCTGTTCCACCCGGCCGAAGCGCTGATCTGGCCCTGGCACCAGCGCCGCCCGCACCCAGACATGCTGGCTCCGCCACCGCCCACCAGCGACGAACTGGCGCGCTGGCGCAAGCTGTGCCAGGACCTTCTGGCCCAGCCCAGCCCGTTCACCAACAGCGTGCACCTGGCCACGCAGGTTATCGAGGCCCTTCTGGCCTCTGGCATGCAGCGGATCCTGCTGCTGAGCCTGGACAAGGCCAAAGACGAGCTGCGCGTGCAGCAGATGGCCGGCCTGCCCAAGGAAGCCGGGGCGCTGGTGCTGCCGGTGGCGCAGAACAAACTGCTGCAAAAGCTGCTGGCCAAGGCCGGGCAATTGCGTATCACCCCGGAAAACCACAGCCAGTTCTCGGCCCTGCTGCCGGCCCCGCTGCGTGCCTTGTTCCGCAGCGAGCACGTGCTGCTGCGCTCGCTGGCGGTGGCGGACCAGGTGCTGATGCTGATGGTGGCTGACCAGGGCTGCCGGCCGCTGGCCGATATCAGCGTGCAAGCCTTCGGCAAGACCGCACAGTGCACCGAACGGGCGCTGTCGGTGTTTGCCAACCGCAAGGCCTGAGCCTTGCGCTACAATCGCCCCTCTTTCCACACTGGAGACCGTGGATGACTGACTTTTCCGGCCTGCCCCTGGTGATCGAAGCCGCGGACCTGCTGCCGCGCCTGGATTCGCCACAGCTGATCCTGGTCGACCTGAGCAGCGCCAACCGCTATGTCAGCGGGCATATCCCCGGCGCACGCTTTGTCGAAGGCAAGCGTACCCAGCTCGGCCAGCCCCCCGCGCCCGGCCTGCTGCCGGCCCTGGGCGAGCTGGAAAAACTGTTCAGCGAACTCGGCCACCGCGACGATGCCGTGTATGTGGTGTATGACGATGAGGGCGGCGGCTGGGCCGGGCGCTTCATCTGGCTGCTCGACGTGATCGGCCACAAGCGTTACCACTACCTCAATGGCGGCATCCAGGCCTGGCCCGCCGACAAGCTCTCCACAGAAGTGCCCGCCAGCGGCAACACGCCGGTGCGCCTGCGCATCGACAGTTCGCCCACCGCTACCCGCGAGTACCTGCAAAGCCGCCTGGGCGCCGACGACCTGGTCATCTGGGACGCCCGTGGCCCGCAGGAATTCAGCGGCGAGAAAGTGCTGGCAGCCAAGGGCGGCCACATCCCCGGCGCGATCAACTTCGAGTGGACCGCCGGCATGGACCTCAACGACCACCTGCGCATCCGCCAGGACATCGCCGAAGTCCTGCAGAAGCTGGGTATCACCCCCGACAAGGAAGTGATCACCCACTGCCAGACCCACCGCCGCTCCGGTTTCACCTACCTGGTGGCCAAGGCCCTCGGCTACCCGCGCGTCAAGGCCTACGCCGGCTCGTGGAGCGAATGGGGCAACCACCCGGACACGCCTGTAGAAGTCTAAGGAACCTGCATGAAATCCCGTTTGTTCATCATCAGCCAGTACCTGCTGCCGCACCACCTGCTGTCGCGGCTGGCCGGCTGCATCGCCGAGTGCCGCGTGCGCTGGTTCAAGAACGCCTTCACCGCCTGGTTCGCCAAGCGTTACCAGGTCAACATGAGCGAAGCGCTGGTCGAGGACCTGAGCGCCTACGAGCACTTCAATGCATTCTTCACCCGCGCCCTGAAGCCGGGTGCCCGCCCGCTGGACGAGACCCCGGGCGCCATCCTGTGCCCGGCCGACGGTGCCGTCAGCCAGCTTGGCCCGATCGAGCACGGCCGCATCTTCCAGGCCAAGGGCCACGGTTTCAGCGCGCAGGAGCTGCTGGGCGGTGACCCGGCCATGGCCGCGCCGTTCATGGGCGGCGAGTTCGCCACCATCTACCTGTCGCCCAAGGATTACCACCGCGTGCACATGCCGCTGGCCGGTACCCTGCGTGAAATGGTCTACGTGCCGGGCCGCCTGTTCTCGGTCAACCAGACCACCGCAGAGAACGTCCCCGAGCTGTTCGCCCGCAACGAGCGCGTGGTCTGCCTGTTCGATACCGAGCGCGGGCCGATGGCCGTGGTGCTGGTTGGCGCGATGATCGTCGCTTCGATCGAAACTGTGTGGGCCGGGCTGGTGACGCCACCCAAGCGTGAACTGAAGACCTTCCGCTACGACGAAGCCAGCCGCGCGCCGATCCACCTGGAGAAAGGCGCCGAACTGGGCCGTTTCAAGCTGGGGTCGACTGCTATCGTGCTGTTCGGGCCGGAGCAGGTGAAGTGGGCGGAGAACCTGGGTGCTGGTTCCGCGGTGCGCATGGGCCAGCAGTTGGCGGTGCCTGTGCAGGCTTGATTCGAGCAGTATGAAAAGGCCCTGCACTGCAGGGCCTTTTTATTGGGGCCGCTGTGCGGCCCTTCGCGGGCACGCCCGCTCCCACAGGGTAAGCGCGGCTCTCTCTGTGGGAGCGGGCGTGCCCGCGAAGGGCTGCGAAGCAGCCCCAAACTTGCAAATCAGCCGCGCGCGTCGCGGTCCCGCAGGCCCAGCAGATACAACACCCCATCCAGCCCCAGGGTAGAAATCGCCTGCTTGGCCGACTGGCGCACCAGCGGCTTGGCGCGGAACGCCACGCCCAGGCCGGCCAGCGACAGCATCGGCAGGTCGTTGGCACCATCACCCACGGCAATGGTCTGCTCCAGCTGCAAGCCTTCTTCGCTGGCCAGCTTCTGCAGCAGCTCTGCCTTGCGCTGGGCATCGACGATCGGCTCCACAGCCACGCCGGTAACCTTGCCATCAACCACTTCCAGCTCGTTGGCGAACACATAGTCGATGCCCAGGCGCGCCTGCACCTGGCGGGCAAAGTAAGTGAAGCCACCGGACAGGATCGCCGTCTTGTAACCCAGGCGCTTGAGCTCGGCAAACAGGTTCTCGGCACCCTCGGTCAGGCGCAGCGACGCACCGATCTCGTCCAGCACGCCCACATCCAGGCCCTTGAGCAGCGCCATGCGCTCCTTGAAGCTAGCGCGGAAGTCCAGCTCGCCACGCATGGCACGCTCGGTGATCGCGGCCACCTGCTCACCTACGCCAGCGGCCTTGGCCAGTTCGTCGATGACTTCGGCTTCGATCAGCGTCGAGTCCATGTCGAACACCGCCAGGCGGCGGTTGCGGCGGAACAGGTCGTCCTTCTGGAAGGCGATGTCGATGCTCAGCTCTTCAGCCAAGGCGAAGAAGTCGGCACGCAGCGCCTGGGCATCGCTCGGCACGCCGCGTACGGAAATCTCGATGGCCGCCTTGCCCTTGTCGGTCTCGGCATCCAGCGCCACACGGGCCGACAGGCGCTCGATGCGCTCGATGGTCAGGCCGTACTGGCTGATCACCGCACTCACCCGCTGCAGCTGCTCGGGGGTGATCTTGCGGCTGAGCAAGGTGACGATGTGGCGCGCCTCGCCGTGGCCATCGGCCCAGTGCTGGTAGTCCGCCTCGGAAATCGGCGTGTAGCGGGCCTGCAGGTTCAGTTCGTGGGCCTTGGCCTGCACGCTCTGCAGCAGGGAGGTGGCCACTTCGTTGTCCGGGATATCGACCAGGATGCCGAACGACAAGGTACCGTGCATGACTGCCAGGCCAATGTCGAGGATGCTCACACCGCCCTGCAGCAGGACGCCGGTGATAGCCGCAGTGAGACCGGGACGGTCCTCACCGGTGATGTTGATCAGGACGATTTCGCGCACAACCTGGCTCCGACTTCGATGAAAAATGCGCATTCTACCGATTTTCCGTGACCGTCGGGCGCCAACGATACTTTGCCGACAAAACCCGGCTCGCTATACTGCCCCACACTTTCATGCCATTAAGAGCCGAGCTCAGTGAACCGGCCCACGCCCGTCAAAGCAGACAACTTCTTCCTGATGATCTATCGCGCCCTGAGTCAACGTCGCGTGCCGCTGGCACTGCGCATCGCCTGCACCAACATTTTCCTGGTGGCGCTGGCGTTGGTGATCTACGCCTGCGTGATGGGCCTGCAGTTCAAGCAGGCCATGCACGAGCAGGCCGATGCCCTGGGCCAGAGCCTGACCACCCAGACCGCCACCTCGGCGACCGAGCTGCTGGTGGCCAACGACATCCTCAGCCTCAACGTGCTGCTCGGCAACCTGGTGAAAAACCCGCTGGTGGCCCATGCGGCGATCTACAGCGTGGACAACCGCATCCTCGCCGAGGCCGGCCAGCGCCCGCGCAACAGCCTGCTGGGCGAGGCCGAAGGCCTGTACCAGACCAAGATCACCTTCCAGGACGTGACCGCCGGGCAACTGCGCATCAGCCTGGACATGAGCCAGTTCCAGCAGCCGATGCTGATCAGCCTGCAGAGCATGGGCATCCTTGCCGCCATCTTGCTGGTACTGGCACTGACCCTGAGCCTGCGCCAGGGCCGCTTCATCACCCTGCCGCTGCTGCAGCTGCGGGTGTGGCTGCGCGACCCGCAACCCTATACCCCGGCCACCGACCGCCAGGACGAGATCGGCGACATCGCCCGCCAGCTGCACGCGCGCCTGGCCCCGCCGCCGCCACCTGAGCCAGAGCCTGAAGAAGAGGACGACGAGCAGTTCGACGACCTGCACGACGCCGCCCCGGCAGCCAAGCCCGCACCGCGCGCCAAGCTGGCCGCCCAGGCGGACGAGGATGACGATGAAGCCTTCGCCGGCCTGCTGGACGACGAAAGCGCGCCCAAGGCCGCCGTGGTCGAATCCGACGAGCCGCAGTACAGCGCCGTGCTTGCCGTGCAACTGGGTTCGCAGGAGCAGCTGCGTCGCCTGCCGCGCACGCGCCTGACCGAGCTGACCGAGCGCTACCGCGATTGCCTGGAGCACGCCGCCTCGCTCTACGACGGCGAAACCCACACGCTCAACGACGGCAGCACCTTGGTGCTGTTCCACAGCCGCGACTGCAGCGAGGACTACCTGACCAATGCCATCTGCTGCGGCGAGCTGTTGCGCGCCCTGGGCCATGCCCTGCAGATCGAGGTGGCAGACAGCGGCATTACCCTGCAGCTGCAACTGGGCCTGGCCCTGGGCAACGACCTGCAAGGGCTGGAGCTGGTAGACCTGCTGATGGCCGAAAAGGCCCAGGACGCCCTGGCGCTGTCGCAGCACAGCCGCAACCTGTTGCTGGTGGAGCGGCAGATCAGCGATGACACGCTGATTCGCCAGCGCGCCCGCATTCGCCCGATTGCCAGCCCCGAGGGCGCCTGCTGCGTGGAGCGCCTGATGGAGCCGTACCCGTCGATGCTGGAGCGGCAGTTGGCGCGGATGCACGAACGCCGGGTCTGATACCGGGTTTACCCGCGAAGAGGCCAGCACAGACAGTACAAAAATTGCAGATACGAAAAAGCCCGCATCGTTGCGGGCTTTTTCGTATCTGGCAGTTGGATCAGAACCGGTAGACTTCCATATCGGTTCGAATCGGCGCAGCCATCGGGATCTTGGATTTCTCCGGCGTCTTTTTCACCTGCACCGGAGCAGCCGGCTTTTTTGGCGACTCTTCGGCAATCGCCGGCTGGTTGGCCAGCGGCTTGACCGCAGTGCTCAGCTGTTCGGCCAGCTTCTGCAGCAACTGGCCCTGGGCCTGTACCTGCGACGCCTCGCTGCCCGCGTGTGGCTGCTCGAGGTGAACGATGCGGTTGTCACGCACATGGCCACGGCGGTCCAACAAGCGCCACTGGGCATCCAGGACGGCCGGCTGGTCCTTGCCCGAGTCCAGGCGAGTAATCGACAGCAGTACTTGTACATCCGGGTTGAAACCGGTCGCCGCCGGGGCCAGCACCACGCGCTGGCTGTCCAGGCGCCAGGCGAGTTGGCGCACCAGCAGCTGGTCGATATCCGACGAAAGGCTGCCGGCCCAACGACCGTCGGTCGCCGAACTCAGGCTGCCATCGGCCTGACGTTGCAGGAAGGTTTCACGTTGCAGGTAATCGGCAACCGATACCGGGCCGAGCACCACGGCCATGCCCGCACTCTGCGAAGGCTGGCCAGGATCACCACTGTCGAGCTGGTACAGGGCAACCGGCTGGTGCATGGTGCACCCGCCAAGGCCCAGCAGGCCAGTCATCAACAGCGCAAATGGAAGGCGCAGAAATTTCATCATCCCATCCAGGCGGTCGCCAAAAGGCCAACCGCAGTGATACACATAGATTCAAACGGGCACACGGCCACGCCGGCACCGCAAGGGCCATATCATCCGCGAAATAACCGTCCGACTCCAGCATTTCTGCCCGGAACGACGCTGAAATTGCCGTTCCAGACATTTCAACCGGTTACGCCGGCACTTCCACCTGCAACCCATCGACCCGCTGGAACCCGCGTGGCAGCTTGCTGCCGCGCCGTCCGCGCTCGCCCTTGTAATGCTCCAGGTCGTCCGCTTTCAGAGATAGGGTACGCTTGCCGGCTTGCAATACAAGTGTCGCGCCATCGGCAATCACAGCCAGATCGGTAACAAATTCTTCACGGCTGGCTACCCGGTCGCCCGGCACCCCGATGATCTTGTTGCCCTTGCCTTTGCCCAGCTGAGGCAGGTCGCTGACCTTGAACACCAGCAGACGGCCTTCGGTGGTCACCGCCGCCAGCCAGTCCTGCTCGCGGTTGGCCACCGGGCGCGGGGTCATGACCTTGGCACCGTTGGGCAGGCTGAGCAGGCCCTTGCCGGCCTTGTTCTTGGCCTGCAGGTCTTCACCCTTGACCACGAAGCCATAGCCGGCGTCCGAAGCCACCACGTACAGCGCATCGTCGTCCGGCAAAAGCACGCACTCGAAGGTGGCCCCCGGTGGTGGCGTCAGGCGACCGGTCAGCGGTTCGCCCTGACCACGCGCCGACGGCAGGGTGTGGGCGGCCAGCGAGTAGCTGCGGCCAGTGGAGTCGATGAGCACGGCAAACTGGTTGGAGCGCCCGGCGGCGGCGGCCTTGAAGCCATCGCCGGCCTTGTACGACAGGCCGGTGGCATCGATGTCGTGGCCCTTGGCGCAGCGCACCCAGCCCTTCTCCGACAGCACCACGGTGACCGGCTCGGTCGGCATCAGTTCGTTTTCCGACAGCGCCTTGGCCTCGGCACGCTCGACGATCGGCGAGCGGCGGTCGTCGCCATAGGTTTCGGCATCCTTGATCAGCTCGCTGCGTACCAGTTTGCGCAGCTTGGCATCGCTGCCCAGCAGGGCGAGCAGTTTGGCCTGCTCTTTCAGCAATTCATCCTGCTCGCCGCGGATCTTCATCTCTTCCAGGCGCGCCAGCTGCCGCAGGCGGGTCTCGAGGATGTAGTCGGCCTGGATTTCGGTCAGGTCGAAACGGGCGATCAGGGCTTGCTTGGGCTGGTCCTCGGTACGGATGATGTGGATAACTTCATCCAGGTTGAGGAACGCGGTCAGCAAACCTTCCAACAGGTGCAGGCGCTTCTCCACCTTGTCCAGGCGGTGCTGCAGCCGGCGACGGACGGTAGTGGTACGGAACTCCAGCCACTCCAGCAGCAGCGCTCGCAGGTTCTTCAGCTGTGGCCGGCCGTCCAGGCCGATGATGTTGACGTTGACCCGGTAGCTGCTTTCCAGGTCGGTGGTGGCGAACAGGTGCTGCATCAGTTCATCGGCATCCACGCGGTTGGAGCGCGGAATGATGACGATGCGGCACGGGTTCTCGTGGTCCGACTCGTCACGCAGGTCGGCGACCATCGGCAGCTTCTTGGCCTGCATCTGCGCTGCGATCTGCTCCAGCACCTTGGCCCCGGAGACCTGGTGCGGCAGCGCGGTGACGACGATGTCGCCATCCTCGACGCGGTACACGGCGCGCATGCGGATGGAGCCGCGGCCGCTTTCGTACATCTTGAGGATTTCTGCCCGCGGCGTGACGATCTCGGCCTCGGTCGGGTAGTCCGGCCCCTGGATGTGCTCGCACAGCTGCTCGATGGTGGCCTTGGGCTCGTCGAGCAGGCGCACACAGGCCGTGGCCACTTCACGCAGGTTGTGCGGTGGCACGTCGGTGGCCATGCCCACGGCGATACCAGTGGTGCCGTTGAGCAGGATGTTGGGCAGGCGCGCCGGTAGCACGGCCGGCTCCTGGAGGGTGCCGTCGAAGTTGGGCACCCAGTCCACGGTGCCCTGGCCGACTTCGCTGAGCAGCACTTCGGCGTAGCGCGAAAGACGCGCTTCGGTATAACGCATGGCGGCGAACGACTTCGGATCGTCCGGCGCACCCCAGTTGCCCTGGCCGTCGACCAGGGTATAGCGGTAGCTGAACGGCTGCGCCATCAGCACCATGGCCTCGTAGCAGGCCGAGTCGCCATGGGGGTGGAACTTGCCGAGCACGTCACCGACGGTACGCGCCGACTTCTTGTGCTTGGCATCGGCATCGAGCCCCAACTCGCTCATGGCGTAGACGATGCGTCGCTGCACCGGCTTCAGGCCATCGCCGATGTGCGGCAGGGCGCGGTCCATGATCACGTACATGGAGTAGTTGAGGTAGGCCTGTTCGGTGAAGTCAGCCAGCGAGCGGCGTTCCACGCCGTCCAGGCTGAGTTCCAGTGAGTCGCTCATGCGGGCCTCGTCATTTCAGGTTCTGGCGCAGCAGCATGGTGCCGCCGCGCTGGGTAAATTCAAGTTGTTTCAGGGCACTCATGCCCAGCAATACGGTCTGCCCATCCAGGCCCGGCACCACGATGGCGCGCACGTCCTGCAGGCGGATATCCCCCAGTTGCAGGCTGGCCAGGCGCGTGCGGTAGCCTTCTGTACGGCCGTTGGCGGTACTGAGCTGCACCGGGCTGCCACGCTCCAGGCCCAGCTCGCGGCCCAGCGCCTCGGGGATGGCCACGTCGGTGGCACCGGTGTCGAGCATGAAATGCACCGCCTGGCCGTTGATTGCGCCATCCATCACGAAGTGGCCCTGGCCGTTGCCCAGCAGGCGCACCTCGATAAAGCCTTCGCCATGCGACGACTGCACCTGGGCATTGGGGTTGCGCTGGCTGTCTTCCCATTGGCCGAAGAAACGCGTGGCAAGGAACAGCGCCGCCGCCCAGGCGACGATCATCAATACCTTGCCAGCCCGCTTGCCCGGTGCCTGGCTCATGGCTTGGCGCTCCATCCGCCTTCCGGCGCATCGAAGCGCCAGACGATCGGGCGTGCCTCGCCATCGGCGCGGGCGCCGTTGTTGTTGTCCACACCGATCCAGGCGCCCTTGGCATCGATCACCAGGGCCTCGGCCAGGCCGAACGGCTGTTGATAGCGGCGCGACTCGACCAGGGCATCGGCAGCGAACGACCAGCAGCGCTCGACCTTGCCACTGTCGGTATCCCGACGACAGACCCGGTAGGCGTTGCGTTCGAGGGTGAACAGCTTGCCTTCGAACCAGGCAAGGTCAGCGAAGTCGCGCGACAGTGCCTGGGCATTGGGCATCTGCGCCGGCTGCATTTCGACGCCAGCCTCGCTCAGCAGCACGCAGCTGCGGCCACAGGTCCACACCGATTGCTGGCGCTCGATGGCCACCAGGCCCCGCCGCTCGCGCTCGGCGGCCAGCCACAGGCGGTCACCCGCCGGGTTGATCGCCAGGCCTTCGAACAAGGCGTTGAAGTTCAGCAGCATGCCGCTGGCCCGGGCCTGACGAACCATGGCCGGGTCGATCTTCAACCAGTCCGCTTCGCCTTCCAGCGGCAGTTGCAGCACCGCGGCATGCGCCTCGCTGACCAGGTACAGGTTACCCGCCTGGTCACAGCTGATACCTTCGAAATCCAGCTCGCCACCACGAATATACGACGCCGCCCAGTTGCGCGACTTCAGGCCCCACGGCAGGCCACTTTCCGGCACCGCTGGCGGGGTGAAGGTGAGCGGCTGCGCGCGCCAGGTCGGGTTTTGCTGGTCGAAGCGGTAGATACGGTCGTCGTCGCGGTCGGACACGCCCCACAGCCCGCCCCGGCATTCCACCAGGCCAGACAGGTTGCCACCGCGCATGCCTTCGATCGGGTGCTCGGCGCTCAGCTTCAACTCTGGCCAGTTGCCCGCCAGGCTCGGCAGGGCAACCAGCGCCAGGCAGGCAGCCAGAAGCCGCCGAATCAAACCATGACCTCGGCCAGGTTGCCCTTGGTTTCCAGCCAGCTCTTGCGGTCACCCGCGCGCTTCTTGGCCAGCAGCTTGTCCATCAGCTCGCAGGTGGCCTGCACATCGTCCAGGGTCAGCTGCACCAGGCGCCGGGTGTTCGGGTCCATGGTGGTCTCGCGCAGCTGTGGCGGGTTCATCTCGCCCAGGCCCTTGAAGCGGGTGACCTGTGGCTTGCCGCGTTTCTTCTCGGCCACCAGGCGATCGAGGATACCGTCGCGCTCGGCCTCGTCGAGGGCGTAGTAGATTTCCTTGCCCAGGTCGATGCGGTACAGCGGCGGCATGGCCACGTACACATGCCCGGCCTCGACCAGCGCGCGGAAGTGCTGGACGAACAGCGCGCACAGCAGCGTGGCGATGTGCAGGCCGTCGGAGTCGGCGTCGGCGAGGATGCAGATCTTGCCGTAGCGCAGCTGCGCAAGGTCAGTGGCCCCCGGGTCGACGCCAATGGCCACGGCGATGTTGTGCACTTCCTGGCTGGCCAGGACTTCGCCACCGTCCACTTCCCAGGTGTTGAGGATCTTGCCACGCAGCGGCAGGATCGCCTGGAATTCCTTGTCGCGTGCCTGCTTGGCCGAGCCACCGGCCGAATCACCCTCGACCAGGAACAGTTCGGCGCGCATCGGATCCTGGCCGGCGCAATCGGCCAGTTTGCCGGGGAGTGCCGGGCCCTGGGTGATGCGTTTGCGTTCGACCTTCTTGCTGGCCTTCAGGCGGCGCCCGGCGTTGCTGATGGCCAGCTCCGCCAGTTGCATGCCCAACTCGGGGTGGGCGTTGAGCCACAGGCTGAAGGCATCCTTGACCACGCCGGAAACGAAGGCCGCCGCCTCGCGCGACGACAGGCGCTCCTTGGTCTGCCCGGAGAACTGCGGGTCCTGCATCTTCATCGACAGCACGAATGTGATGCGTTCCCAGACGTCTTCCGGCGCCAGCTTCACGCCGCGCGGCAGCAGGTTGCGGAACTCGCAGAACTCGCGCATGGCATCCAGCAGGCCCTGGCGCAGGCCGTTGACGTGGGTGCCGCCCTGGGCGGTAGGGATCAGGTTGACGTAGCTTTCCTGGATGCTGTCGCCGCCTTCTGGCAGCCACAGCAAGGCCCAGTCCACCGCCTCCTTGTTACCGGCCAGGCTGCCGCAGAACGGCTCGTCGGGCAGGCGTTGGAACTCGTTTACCGAGTCCACCAGGTATGAGCGCAGGCCGTCCTCGTAGTGCCATTCGACCTTCTCGCCGCTGGCCTTGTCCTCGAAGCTGACCAACAGGCCCGGGCACAGCACGGCCTTGGCCTTGAGCACGTGCTTGAGGCGGCTGATGGAGAACTTCGGCGAATCGAAGTACTTGGGGTCGGGGCTGAAGTACACGCTGGTACCGGTGTTGCGCTTGCCGACCGAGCCGACCACTTCCAGCTCGCTGGCCTTGAAGCCATCGGCGAAGGTCATCTGGTATTCGTTGCCGTCACGTTTGACGCGCACGCGCACCTGGGTCGACAGGGCGTTGACTACCGAGATGCCCACGCCGTGAAGGCCACCGGAGAACTGGTAGTTCTTGTTGGAGAACTTGCCGCCGGCGTGCAGTTTGGTGAGGATCAGCTCGACCCCGGAAACGCCCTCTTCCGGGTGGATGTCCACCGGCATGCCGCGGCCATCGTCGCTGACTTCCAGCGAGTGGTCGGCATGGAGGATGACCTGCACCGAACGGGCGTGACCGGCCAGGGCTTCGTCGACACTGTTGTCGATGACTTCCTGGGCCAGGTGGTTGGGGCGGCTGGTATCGGTGTACATGCCCGGCCGCTTGCGGACCGGGTCAAGGCCCGAGAGGACTTCGATGGCGTCTGCGTTATAGGCGCTAGCGCTGGGAGTGGCCATAGGGTCTCGTCGTCAGTCTGGTGAATGCAAAAAAGTCAAAATACAGAAAAATCGAGCGCTGCGTACTGCCCACGGGCAATGCCGGCAAAGGCCAGCAGTGCCGGCAGGCGCTCGGCGAAGCCCTGGAAGCTGTGGTCGCCACCGGCCTGGATGCGCAGGGCACAAGCACGGTAATAGCGCTCGGCGTGGCGATAGTCCAGGGTTTCATCGGCGGTCTGCAGCCACACTTGATAGCGGCTGGCGTCCACCGGGGCTGGTACTTCCAGCTCGGCCAGGGCCTGCACGTGATCGTGGGTCAGCTCCCAGGCTTCACCGGTGTAGTGATTGTGCTGGGTACCCAGGTAGCCGTCGAAATGCTTGTGCGGTGTTACCGCCGGGTTCACCAGCAGGGCCTTGAGGCCGTGGCGCTCGGCCAGACAGGTGGCATAGTAGCCGCCGAGCGAACTGCCCACCAGCAGTGGCGCGCCCAGCTCGGCGATGGCCGCTTCGAGCTGGGCGATGGCCTGCCGTGGGTGGTGGTGCAAGGCGGGCACCCGCAATTGGGCCGACAGGCCCAGTTGCTGCATCACGGCCTCGAGTTGGCGCGCCTTGGTCGAAAGTGGCGAGCTGTTGAAGCCATGGATATAGAGGATGGAACCCGACATGCTGCCCCCGGAATCTGTGGCTTCGCGCCCGGTGATATGGGCGCAGGGACGCGCAGTGTAGCGCGTTCGCCGGGTTTTGACGCAGTGTCACGGGTTTCGCAACAATTTCTTCACCGAAGTCGCAACCACAGTTCCCTGTAGGAGCGGCCTTGTGTCGCGATGGGTCGCGAAGCGGCTCCCGGGTTTCAGCTGCGCCACAAATATTGCCGGGGCCGCTCTGCGGCCCATCGCGACACAAGGCCGCTCCTACAATTGACCGCGTCTGCAGCCGCAGCTCAATAGCCAGGGCTATCGAAGTCGAGCTTCACTTCGAAGTCCAGTGCCCGCTCCACACCGGTCTCCAACCGCCCGTCGGCGTGCAGGCGCAGCCAGCGGTATCCAGGCTGCTCCTCGCTCACTTGAAAATCCTCGCTACGCGCCGCGAACTGGATACAGGTCGACGGAGTGGCCAGCAGGCGCAGGCCGTCGCGCACTTCATCCCATTCCTGGTGCACATGCCCCCACAGCAGCGCCCGCACCTGTGGATAACCCTCGACGATATCGAACAGCGCCTGGGCATTGCGCAAGCCGATCGGCGCGATCCAGGCACAGCCGATATCCACCGGCTGATGGTGGAAGCACACCAGGCAATGCCGTTCACCCGCCTCTCGCAAGGCCGTTTCCAGCGCTGCCAGCTGATCACCCTCCAACAGCCCATGCGTCGCCCCGGGTACGGCCGTGTTGAGCATGACGATGCGCCACGCACCGATATCGGTCACCGCCTGTACCAGCTCCGGCGCCACTTGCGCCATGACTCGGGCCTCGTCATGGTTGCCAGGCAACCAGCGGGTGGGTACGGCAAATGGCGCGGTCAGCTCACGGAATGCTTCATAGGACGCCACGCTGGCGTCCTGGGACAGGTCGCCAGTGCACAGCAGCAGGTCGACAAGCGGTTGCTCCCGCCGCACCTGGGCCACTACATGGCGCAGGCTGTCACGGGTATTGAGGCCCAGCATGCTGCCGGCCGGGTCGGCGAACAGGTGGGCATCGGTCAGTTGCACCACATGCACGGGGCGCGATTGGTCTGGCTGCGGCAACGGCCGTCTCCTCGAACGGATTCAGCGCGAATTATGGCTGCACAACGGGTGCTAGCAAACACCCACGAACGACCTGCGTCACACTTCAGCGAACGCTCGCCAGTTCGTGACCACAAGCCAGGCAGTGGCTCAGCCATTCACCGAGGAACAGGTTGAGCTGGGCCTTTTCGTCCGGCTGGTGCATGGCCTCGTTCGGATACGGGTAGATGCTGCGCAGGCGCCGGGTGTGTTCGGCACTGACCACTTCGGCCATGCGCGCATCGTGGTACACCTGCACTTCCAGGTGCGGCACCGGCAACCATGGCAGGCTGTGCTCCTGGCGCACGTGCAGGGTGGTGGTATACGGGCAGGCCAGCACCACGTCGAGCACCAGCACGCCGAGCATCTGGTCGCCCTGGGTCATGCCGATGCGGCGCGAGCTCTGGGTGGTGCGCATGTCGGGCAACAGGCGCATCAGCCGGGCGTAGTTGGCCTCGCAGGCTGCCTGCAGCCCGACCAGGTCGACCCGATAACGCTCGCGCAGCAGGTTCACTTCCACATACCTCGTACTTCGTCACGGTTCAGCGCCAGCCATTGCAGGCCGATGATGGTCGCCGCGTTGCAGATGCGCCCGTCGCGCACCGCCTGCATGGCATCCTCGAACGACCACACGCGCACGCGAATGTCCTCGCCCTCTTCTTCCAGGCCATGCAGGCCGCCCGCCCCTTCACTGCTGCAACGGCCGAGGAACAGGTGAACGTATTCGTCACTGCCGCCGGGCGACGGGAAGTAACGGGTCATCGGCCACAGGGCGCTGAAGGCCAGGCCGGCTTCTTCTTCGGCTTCGCGGTGGGCGACTTCCTCGGGTTGCTCGTCCTTGTCGATCAGCCCGGCCACCATCTCGATCAGCCAGGGGTTGTCGACCTTGTCCAGTGCACCGACACGGAACTGCTCGATCAGCACCACTTCATCGCGCAACGGGTCGTACGGCAGCACGCACACCGCATCATGGCGCACAAACAGTTCGCGGCTGATCTCGCGGCCCATGCCCCCGGCAAACAACTCGTGGCGCAGGCGTAGCTTGTCGAGCTTGTAAAAGCCCTGGAAGCAGTTGGCCCGCTCGATGATTTCGAAGCCCTTGGGCACTGAGTTCAACGCGTCTGACATGGAAATCCTCATTACCTCGAATACCGCATCGCGCCATCCTACTCTGCACGCCTGCCGGTTTCATCCCTTTCCGGCAACCGTTCGCGCACTCGGGACAGCGCGCCTTCTCTCTGTTAGCTTAGTGGCGAACTGAAGGCCGCGCAGACGGTCAAAGGCCGACTTTTCCCTGTTCTGCAAGGATCCTCATGACACTTGTCAAACTGACTTCCGTGGCTGTGCTGGCCCTGGCCCTGGGTGCCTGCCAAAGCCTGTTCACGCCCAACTACCGGGCGCCGCTCGAGGTCAAGCGTGATGCCTGGGAGCATGTCAAACCCGGCTGCAGCGAAAGCGACTGCCCACTGGTGAACATCGACATGATCCACTTCCCGGCCTTGCCCAAGCTCGATGGCATCGTCGAGAAACGCCTGCTGCAACTGACCGAAGACAACCAGCGCGGCAACGCACCGACCAGCCTGCAAGCCTACGAGCAGCAGTACCTGGCCAGTGCCGACAAGCGCAACAGCAGCTACCTGCAGGCCAAGGTACGCGAGCAGCATGACGGACTGGTGATCATCGAACTGTCCAGCTACCTGGACAGCGGCGGCGCCCATGGCATGCCCGGGCGTGGTTTCATCAACTATTCGCGCAAGCTGGACAAGGTGCTGACCCTGCAGGACATGCTGGTGCCTGGCCAGGAAGACACCTTCTGGAAAACAGTCGAGGAGTCGCACCGCGCCTGGCTGATCAGCGTAGGCATGGACAAGGACGCCGAGTTCATCAAGACCTGGCCGTTCAAGCAGTCGCCGCACGTCGCCCTGACGTACGGCGCGGTGGTGGTCAAGTACGAGGTCTATTCCATCGCGCCCTACTCCATGGGCCACGTGGAGTTGAAGATCCCGTACCCACGCCTGAATGGCGTGCTCAAGCCCGAGCTGTTTCCCGGCCGCGGCTGAAGCTCAACAGCCCGTGCAGTAGCCCTGCCAGCAGCAATGCTGGCAGGGTCGCACCCAGGTCGGGCGCTTGCGCGGCGATCAGATGGTACGCAGCAACGCCCACCGCCCAGGCCAGCAGTGCCTGCCAGTGCAAGCCATGCACCTGTGCCGGCAAGCGACGGCGACGGATCACGTAATGGTCCATCAATACTACACCGAACAGCGGTGCAAACACCGAGCCGATCAGCAGCAGGAAGTTCTCGTACTGTGCCAGTGGCGCCAGCAAGGCGATCAGCGTGCACAGCACGCCAATGGCCAGCGCCAGGTGCTCGACCTTCAGGCGCACCAGCACGCCGGTGGAAACGGCTGCCGAGTGAATGTCGGCAAAAGCCTTTTCCGACTCGTCCAGCAGAATCAGCAGCAGTGGAATGCCCATGCCGGCGCCCGCCAGGGCCAGCAGCAGGGCGTTGGCTTCGCCACTGCCGGCGAAGGCCAAGGTGTAGCCCACACCCAGGCTCATCAGCCAGGTGTTGCCGATGAAGTAGCCCAGCACCGTACCGCCGAATACATGTTTGCCGTTACGGGCAAAACGCGAG
This sequence comes from Pseudomonas sp. B5(2017), assembly GCF_002112825.1. NCBI lineage: Bacteria > Pseudomonadati > Pseudomonadota > Gammaproteobacteria > Pseudomonadales > Pseudomonadaceae > Pseudomonas > Pseudomonas sp. B5(2017). The sequence continues at coordinate 243,168 of NZ_NEIR01000002.1, read as the reverse complement.
TAGTCGGCGATCAGCGGCAACCACGACAGCGGCATGGCGATGGCGATGTCGAAGCCCACGGCCAGCGACATCGAACCGTCACCGGCACGTTCCCACAGTGCCGCCAGGTCGGCCTTGGCGAACAGGTTCCAGGTCAGCCACAGGCAAGCGCCCAGCAGCAGCCAGATGCCCCAGGTGCGCAGCACCTTGCGCACGAACGCCAGCGGCCCACCGACTGCGAGCAGGGTGGCCAGGGCGCCGAAGCACAGGGTCCAGAGCACAGGGTTGTTCCAGGCGCTGGCTTCGCCGAACGCCCGCGCGCCCAGCAGGCTGGCGGCATCGCGCATGACGATGATCTCGAACGCGCCCCAGCCCACCAGTTGCAGCAGGTTGAGCAGCGCCGGCAAACGCGCGCCATGGCCACCCAGGCTCAGTTTCAGCGTGCCCATGGCCGACAGGCCGGTATCGCTGCCGATGACACCGGCAGCCCCCAGCAGCAGCACACCCACACCGGTGCCCAGGGCGATAGCCAGCACCGCGCCGGCAAGGCCCAGGCCAGGGGCCAGCATGGCGCCGACCTGCAGCACCATCAGGCCGATGCCGAGGGAGAACCATAGCGAGAACAGGTCGCGGGCGCCGAAGATGCGCTGGGCGGTGGGGACCGGGTGGTCGGGGGAGAATTGGCTGGGGGTGGTCATGCTTTGACACTCGGCAAGGTATTGGATTGGACGCGGTCGCTGTAGGAGCGGCCTTGTATCGCGAAAGGGCCGCAAAGCGGCCCCAGGCTTTCAGCTTCGCGGCTGAAATTGCCGGGGCCGCTTCGCGGCCCATCGCGACACAAGGCCGCTCCTACAGAGGGCAGCGCTGCGACTTAGACTTTGTGATACAGCTGGCTGCCTTCCTGGCGGAACCGCTCGGCCTGCTCACGCATGCCTTGCTCGACCGTCACATCCACGGTTTCGATCTTGGCGGCGTATTCGCGCACTTCCTGGGTGATCTTCATCGAGCAGAACTTCGGCCCGCACATCGAGCAGAAGTGCGCGACCTTGGCCGATTCCTTCGGCAGGGTTTCGTCGTGGTAGGCACGGGCAGTGTCCGGGTCCAGGCCGAGGTTGAACTGGTCTTCCCAACGGAACTCGAAGCGTGCCTTGGACAAGGCGTTGTCACGAATCTGCGCACCCGGGTGGCCCTTGGCAAGGTCGGCGGCATGAGCGGCGATCTTGTAGGTGATGATGCCGGTCTTCACGTCATCCTTGTTCGGCAGGCCCAGGTGCTCCTTGGGCGTGACGTAGCAGAGCATCGCGCAACCGAACCAGCCGATCATCGCCGCACCAATGCCCGAGGTGATGTGGTCGTAGCCAGGAGCGATATCGGTGGTCAGCGGGCCGAGGGTGTAGAACGGCGCCTCGTCGCAGCACTCCAGCTGCTTGTCCATGTTCTCCTTGATCAGCTGCATCGGCACGTGGCCGGGGCCTTCGATCATGCACTGCACGTCGTGCTTCCAGGCGATCTTGGTCAGCTCGCCAAGGGTTTCCAGCTCACCGAACTGCGCGGCATCGTTGGCGTCGGCAATCGAGCCGGGGCGCAGGCCGTCGCCCAGCGAGAAGCTGACGTCGTAGGCCTTCATGATTTCGCAGATTTCGTCGAAGTGGGTGTACAGGAAGTTTTCCTTGTGGTGCGCCAGGCACCACTTGGCCATGATCGAGCCACCACGGCTGACGATGCCGGTGACGCGCTTGGCGGTCAGCGGCACATAGCGCAGCAGCACACCAGCGTGGATGGTGAAGTAGTCCACGCCCTGCTCGGCCTGCTCGATCAGGGTGTCGCGGAACAGCTCCCAGGTCAGGTCTTCGGCCACGCCGTTGACCTTTTCCAGGGCCTGGTAGATCGGCACGGTACCAATCGGCACCGGCGAGTTGCGGATGATCCACTCACGGGTTTCGTGAATGTGCTTGCCGGTGGACAGGTCCATGACCGTGTCCGAACCCCAGCGGATGCCCCAGGTCAGCTTGGCCACTTCTTCCTCGATCGAGGAACCCAAGGCGCTGTTGCCGATGTTGCCGTTGATCTTCACCAGGAAGTTGCGGCCGATGATCATCGGCTCCACTTCCGGGTGGTTGATGTTGGCCGGGATGATCGCGCGGCCACGAGCGATTTCCTGGCGAACGAACTCGGGGGTGATTTCTTTCGGAATGTTGGCCCCGAAGCTGTGGCCGGCGTGCTGCTCGTCGAGCAGGCCGGCGGCGCGTGCCTCTTGCAGCTTCATGTTTTCGCGGATGGCCACGTATTCCATCTCGGCGGTGATGATGCCCTGGCGGGCATAGTGCATCTGCGAGACGTTGGCGCCCGCCTTGGCACGGCGCGGGTTGCGCACGTGGGCGAAACGCAGCTTGGCCAGTTCGGCATCGTTCAGGCGCTGCTGGCCGAAGTCGGAGCTCAGGCCGGCCAGGCGCTCGGTGTCACCGCGTGCCTCGATCCACGCCGAACGCACGTCGGCCAGGCCCTTGCGCACGTCGATGACAACGTTGGGGTCGGTGTACGGGCCGGAAGTATCGTAGACCAGCACCGGGGCATTGGACTCGCCACCGAAATCGGTCGGGGTGTCGTCCAGGCTGATTTCACGCATGGGCACGCGGATGTCCGGGCGCGAGCCTTCGACATACACCTTGCGCGAACGCGGGAACGGTTGCACGGACTGCTGATCGACTTGTGCCGATTCGCTGAGGTTGATCGCTTTTTCTTGTTTGGTCATCACAGGCTCTCCAGACGGCTTCCTAGCAGTGGAATGTCGGGGTGAACCTGAAAGGCGCGGACGCACCCTTGATGGGTGCAGTGCCGGATATGGGGGTGCCTGAAGCTGCATGCAGCTGCGACATTCCCGGACCTGGCACAAGAGGCTCCCCGGGAAGGCGAGCAATCTTGTTCCCTACGCAGGCGCTAACCTGATCAGGTTCAACGGGATCCGCAACTTTGCGATCTCAGCCTTTGCTTCAAGGCACCCCGACAAGAACATGCGCAGTCTAGACTGGAGTGGTCGGCAAAGCCAAGCAGGTAAATGCGCGGATGATGAAAGGCACCCCGAGCGATTGTTGCCGGGTGCGCATGGCACTACACTGGCCCATCGCTCGATACTCAACAGTTCAGTAATTCAATTTCGTACAAGGATTGCCTCTATGCTGCGCAAACTCTCACTGGCAATAGCCGTGTCTTGTGCGTCCAACGGAGTGGTCTGGGCAGCGGACGTGCCCACTACAGTGAAAACCGACCTGGTCAGCGTTTATCAGGAAGCGGTCGACAACAACGCTGACCTGGCTGCGGCCCGCGCCGATTACGGCGCCCGCCGTGAAGTGGTACCGCAGGCTCGCGCCGGGTTGCTGCCCAACCTTTCGGCCGGTGCCGAAATGCTGAACACCCGCACCAAGCTGGACGAACCATCGGCCACCAGCAACCGCAGCGGCAATACCTGGAGCGCGACCCTGGCGCAGCCTATCTTCCGCGCTGACCGCTGGTTCCAGTTGCAGGCGGCCGAGGCGGTCAACGAACAGGCAGCGCTGGAGCTGTCGGCGACCGAACAGAACCTGATCCTGCAAACCGCGCAGAATTACTTCGCCGTGCTCCGTGCCCAGGACAACCTGGCCGCGACCAAGGCCGAGGAAGCTGCCTTCAAGCGCCAGCTGGACCAGTCCAACGAACGATTCGACGTCGGCCTCTCCGACAAGACCGACGTGCTGCAATCCCAGGCCAGCTACGACACGGCCCGGGCCAACCGGATCATTGCCGAGCGCCAGGTACAGGATGCCTTCGAGGCCCTGGTGACCCTGACCAACCGGGAGTACACATCGATTCAAGGCGTGGTCCATACCCTGCCGGTGCAGGTCCCTACGCCCAACGACGCCAAGGCCTGGGTCGAAACCGCCGGGCGCCAGAACCTCAACCTGCTCGCCACCAACCACGCGGTCGTCGCTGCCGAGGAAACCCTGCGCCAGCGCAAGGCCGGCCACGCGCCGACCCTGGACGCAGTTGCCAAGTACCAGAAGGGTGACAACGACAACTTCGGTTTCACCAACCCCGCACCGGCCCCCGTTTCGCGCTATAGCGGCGACGTCGAGCAGACCAGCATCGGCCTGCAGCTGAACATCCCGATCTACAGCGGCGGCCTGACCAGTTCGCAGGTGCGCGAGGCCTACCAGCGCCTGAGCCAGAGCGAGCAGCAGCGTGAAAGCCTGCGCCGCCAGGTGGTGGAAAACACCCGCAACCTGCACCGCGCGGTAAACACCGACGTGGAGCAGGTGCAGGCGCGCAAGCAGTCGATCATCTCCAACCAGAGCGCGCTGGAAGCCACCGAGATCGGCTACCAGGTGGGTACCCGCAATATCGTCGACGTGCTTGACGCCCAGCGTCAGCTGTACACCTCGGTGCGCGACTACAACAACAGCCGCTATGACTACATCCTCGACAACCTGAGCCTGAAGCAGGCGGCCGGCACCTTGAGCCCGCAGGACCTGCAGGACCTCAAGCGGTACCTGAAGCCAGACTACAACCCGGACAAGGACTTCCTGCCGCCGGACCTGGCGGCTGCAGCGGCGAAGAACTTCGAGCGCAGGCCTTGAGATAGGTGTTGGACCAGTCGCGGGCAAGCCCGCTCCCACCGCGGGGTAACCTGGGGGAGTTGGCGTGCCGGCGATAGGGCCATCAAATATCACTCCAGCCGCTAGAGGACAGCGACTAGGCCGCTACGGCAATCGTCGAGTCGATGCGTTGAGCCGACATATCCCCGATCAGCGCAGAGCCAGCCGGCTCAGGGGCAAACGCAGCCATTGCATCCACAAGATTTCCCAGGCTCGGCAGCGAGTGCTCGACAGCAAACAGAGATGCCCCCGCTGAAAGGGCCAAGGCCTCAGACATGGCAACCATTTCAGAGGTGACTATTGCCGGCTGCGCAAAGATGAAGTCCTCCGCTGTCACTTGCGCAACTTCGAGCGCATCCAGGTACAGTATATTCACGATACCTTCCTGCCCCGGCACTGCCTGGGTATCAACGGCCACACCATGAATCTGTGCAAAGTCATTTAGCATGAAGCGCTCGACTTTGCTGACCTGCAGATCCTCGAAGCGACTGATGCCTACCTGGCTGAGGTCAATCTTGTCGATACCGTGCCGGAACCCCCGCAGGGTGTTCTTGTAATCGCTCACACCTTCTTGTTTTGTCACCAGGAACACGCTGGGCGCAACCGTTGGCGGGGCATAGATCGTGCCTGTCAGAGAAGCCACCAACTGCCCCGATTCGTCGCTGGCAAGCGACACGCCATCTGCACCACCGGTAAGCAGAACATTCGCGTTGGCAGGCGGCGACGTCTGCACTTCAGGGTTGCCCTCGAAGTAACCTGGCGCAGCAGTGAATGCGTCAAGGAAGCGAAAGTTCGCTGGCTGCAGTTCGGCGATCGGTTTGTCCGCAAGCGTGAGCTTCTGCCCATCGCCAAGGTCTAGCACAGCCGCATTGCCGTCCTGTCGCATCTGCAGGTCAGCAAACCCTAAACCACCAAAACCGACCAGATCGATCACTTCACGCGAAGTTTCGAAGTGCTCGAGTACATCGTTTCCGGCTGCACGCCTGTGGATAACATAGCGGTCAGTACCCTCCCCGCCCTTGAGCAGGTTGTATCCACGGCCACCATCCAGTAATGCCCCGGCGGGCCCAGCGATCAAGGTATCGTCGCCGTCGCCACTGATGAGGTTCTGCACCGAACCAGAGGCTATGGTCAGCGCCACTCCGGCGATATTGGCACTGCCACTGGCCAAATCCACCGAAATACTGCGACTTACCGCAGCCGCATTCAACGTATTACGCCCGCCAGCGGTGCCGCTGATTGCGTCGTCAAGCAGCGCTCGCCCGGCGTTTTCTGCCACCAGGTTCGCATAGTCATCGGTGAAGTAATAAGTATCATCGATGGTGCCGGGGCTGCCAACGAGGCGCAACGTCCAGCGATCGAGTGTCAACGGCAAACCAGCATCGGCATTGCGCACCTCGAGTTTCCACTCCCCTGCTGAGCGCTCTGCGCGATGATGGGTCGACATGAACCCATATTTGAACGCTCCTGAGCGCGAATCGCCCAGATCGTCATCACCGGAGCCCGGTGCCTTGCCCGTACGATCGAGCAGCACGCTCCTCGTGCCGCCAGGCGACACCAGCGTGAGCGTCATGTCACCCAGACGGCCCACCATCGAATGGATATCGACCTCCACATGCTCCACCAGCACATCAGCCGGCAGGGTCAAGGACAAAGTCGCGACCTGCCCCGCCGCAACTTGGTGGGCAAGCGGCTCACTGGCAGCGGTCAGCACCCGTTCATTGGCCTTGGTCGCCTGGCTACCCCATGACTCGGCAAGACGCACAGCCGCACGGGCGTCGACCATACCAAAACCGTAGTCGTGACTGGTGTGCATGCCACCGCCATTCCAGTTGCGCCCTGCGTTGTAGGCCCATTGGGTGGATGCGTCATCCACCTTGCGCGCAGACAGTGCGAGGATCTGCTGGATGTCCCGATAACCGAGCCCCGGATTGGCCTGCAGCATCAACGCCACCACGCCTGATACAATCGGCGCAGCGAAACTGGTGCCCTGGGTCGTGCTATAGGCGCTGCCCACCGATGCACCGCGCTCCGCTTCAAGGCTGACGCCAGTGGACAACACATGGCTTCCTGGTGCAGCGACCAGCAAGCTGGAACCTGGGTTGGAAAAGGGTGCAGTGGCAGCTTGCAGCACCGAGAGGTCTGCCTTTGCATTGATCGCCGCTACTTCGATGGCGTGGCGGTTGTTGTTGGTCAGCGAGCCCTGGGCACTACCACCTTTGTCGCGCTGGTTGCCGCCAGAGGCGACGACGATGGTGCCAAGCCCGCCACGACCATTGGTGGCCGCAAGCGTAGTACTGAAAGCGAGCGCCAGAGCGGTATCGACCTTGCCTTCCGGAACATTCCCCAATGCGAAGTCCTTTTTGAACCCCCAACTGTTGTTGGCAATGTCGTAGTTGACCATTTGCCCCAGGTTGGTCAGGTCGTCGCCTTTGTTGGCCAGGTAGTGCCCGCCGATCTTCGCATCGTATGCAATGCCGATTCCCCCTTGATCATTGCGCGCTCCAACCATGACACCCGCCACTTGGGTGGCATGATTGGACGCCAGGGCAGCCAGCGTGCCATTGGTACGTTGGGTTTGCAGCCAGATGGGGTCGATATTCGCCTTGAGATCGGGGTGCTCGATATCGAAGATTTCCGGCGCGACGGCAAATTCACCGCCAGGCTCGAACTGCCCGATCCTCACGCCCTTGCCCGTGAAGTCACGCCATACTGGCGCGACATCGATCTCGTCCAGATACCACTGCCGCCCAGAGAGCGGGTCACCAGGTGATCGCTCATGGCGCAACGTTACCGTCGCGCGCAAGGGTGCCGATGCACCGCTGCCCACCTCGGTAACACTCATGGAGGCGTTGCCGGCCGCATCGACCAGGTCGTAGCGGAAACTGACATCACCGTCATGGCCAGGCAACGGCGTGACCTCCACATCACCCTGCTCGTTCAGCCGCACTGTAGCGCCCTTGCCCGTACTGACCGACGCGATGCGCAACGGCCCACTGCTGTTGAATGGCTGGTCGTTGGCCAGCAGCGCCGTCGCAGGGACTATCAGCGCGGTGTCAGTGGTGGTGAAGGTAGCCAGTTGCTCAGGCGACAGCCTGTCGCCGATTGGCATGGCGCCCGCGCCGAGAAGATCGATAGCGGCAATATCGGCGAAGCTGAGCTTCTGGATGTTGCTCAGGGTCAGGCGGCCGTCTCGCCCCGTTACGGTGTCGGTGATCTGGTGACCCGATTCGGTACGCGTGATCAGGTACTCGTCGTGTGCACCATGCAAGCTGACCAAGTTGGTTCCCGCGCCTCCATCGATCGTGGCATCGCCCCGACCGGCTTCGATCACGTCATCGGCCGCCCCACCCGTAATCCGATCCGCGCCACCACCAGCGTAAATAATGCTGCCGCCCGCCGAGGCCTGGATGCGATCACCATTTGGGCCTGCGTAGATAACGGACTTGCCGGTACCACCAATGATGTCGTTGCGGCCGCTGCCACCGACAAGCACATCGTCGCCACCGCCACCGATCAGCAAGCTATCGCCCGAGCCGCCCTTGATGAAAACTCCGCGTTGACCGCCGCTGGCGATGATGTCCCTACCCCGCCCTCCTTGCGCGATGGTCAACCCGGCCTTGGCCATGTTCAGCCCAACGCCCTGCTCCCCCACGATCAGCGCCGTGTCACGCCCGCCATTGCCGTGCATGTTCGCCCAGTCGTCACTGGCACTGATCACGAATACATCATCGCCCGCCCCGCCGCGATAGGTATTGCTGCCAGCGCCGCCGACCAGCCAGCTGCCACCCGGGGCTGCGGTCAAGACATCATCGCCTGCGGCGCCGTACAGCGTGTCCACGCCGAGCGCGGCGGCGTCCAGAGTGCTGCCTTGAGGACTCTGGCTGATGTAAGCCCGCCGCGAAGTGGGCCCGCTTGATGAAGTCAGTACCGTACCGCCCCCTTGGGCCTCGATCCGATTGCCGACGGTATCAGCGAGGAACTTCACCGCCAGTACTTCCCGGTCCTCGCCATTGATGGTGAATGCACTGCGGGAGAGGACCTGGTTACCCTGACGTGCTTCCCCCACCGGCTCGACCTGACCGAGCTTGATTTGGCTGATGCCATGCTCCTTCAATGCCTTCAATTCTCCGGCATCGGCACGCCCGTCATGGTTGCCATCGACCCAAACCTTCAATTGTGCCCAGACAGCATCTTCAACGTTGATAGCGCCATCGGCGTTGGCGTCCACGCTTGCCAGGGCGGCGAAGCCATCTTTGAACGGTGTTTCGCCGGAGTTGCCATCGCTACCGGCTTTGCCTCCGTAGTATTCGGAAAACAGTTGGCTGATGTTGCTCACCTGCCCGGTGCCTTTGTCATGTACCAGCATGCCGGTCACACGATCTGCCCAGCCTGTACGACGTAACGTACCGCTGTTATCGACATCGAACAGCACGCCGTCCTCGATACCGGCCAAGCCCACACCTTGCCCGCTCAGATCGAGTAACAGAGGGTCGACGAAGGTGTTCACCGTGGTCATCGCCGCCAGCCCGTTGAGCACCACTGCGTTACGCAGGCTGAAGTCAGGCTGTTCGCTACCCTCCCGATAGAACTGGGCGAGGTGCTGGTTCGGCCGCACGTTGGGGTCGAGCTGGATCTCGCCGGGGCGGATACCACCGGTGGCCAGGCTGCCCAACTGGGCGGAGGTGAAGTCGGTGTTGTCGAGGGTGCTGTCGGTGAAAGCGATGCTGTGGGTCAGGCGGCGGTTGACGTAGCCGCTGGAGACGTCGTTGCGGATGTCGTCTTGGCCTTGGAGGTCGCGACGGGATTCAGTTGCGGGGGTAATTTCGATTTTGAGCGTTTCATTTGAAATAGGCTCAGAGACCATCAAAGCTGAGAGGCTGGCCTCGATGGAATTGAAAACCGCATTGGCCGTAGCGTTTATCAAGTCAGGGACCCCTGAGGGTGACTCGACTCGGGAGATCCACTCTTTCGCAAGTAAGCGATTCTCGGCATCTGTAATTACTGATGCCATTGCCATCATTCGATGAGTACGTAAAGAAAGCAGCCCTTCGTCTATAAAATTACCTGACGAAGAAAGCACGATCCGCCAATAGTCTTCTTTGCTAGCATCCGCCATCACATTGAATACTGGGTGCAAGGTCCAAGCCTTCTCGGGGTACCCCAGAGAAGTGAAGGTTTCAGCGTGAAAAGCTGACACTTCACTTTGCCGAACTTGCTCAACTATAGGACCATCAGCAACCTTATCCGCTAGTATCCTTAAGTACCCCCGCGCCATTGCGACTCTAATCGTATTCACATCACTATCTGACATTGGCCGCCCTGCATCCGCAGCCACCATCTTCATATAGTTTATTGCCGCAACACCTGCAACTGAATCGCCACGAGCAACGCCATTTGCGAGAACTGCATATTTATCCCCCTTAGCAGCCAACAGGTCGTACATCGCTGACGGCCCCTTACCCTCAAGAGCGACACTTGCCTCTTCAATATCTGCAACCTCGAGCCTGATCATTTAACTCCTCCTTGTTTTACACTTCGTTTTAGAAATTCCTCAACTCTATTTACCATACTCCTCCACCCCCCTAGCTTACCCCGCAGAAACTTAACACTCACAAGAGCATCCCCACCAGAAAGCACAAACTTCAAATCGCAGTAAGAATTATCTTCATCATATGCCCTTACACAATAAACTATGTATTGCATGCGCCCATCCTTTTCCAGCCAGAAAAAGTCCTGCTTATCTCCAGGAAAAACTCTACTGACACCCTCTACATATGTCATTCCAATGTCTGGTTCGTAACCTGCCTGTTCAACCGCCGTTATCGGGGTTGCCCGAAGATAACTTTTGAGTCTCTTTTCTAACCCGGTCGCCCCATGAACCCAGGGCTCGACGGCAACGGTCACGCCGCCAAAACTGAAAGATGTTGCCTCACCGTAAGGGACAGGCTGCATCTCCGGCCAACTCATTGCCATATAGAGCGAGACCAAATTTGCACCACAGCCTTTTTTGTTGTTTACGAAACCCGGCTCCCAGGAACTCTCACCTTCATATTCTGGCCAATAGATTACATATTTCCTAGGAAGCTCATAAACAACACCTGAGATCTTTCCACACACCATTGGACTAGGGGCAGTGAATTTCTTGGGCGCCCAATTCGAGGTAGTAGCAACGACAACTAACAGCCAGGCGATACATAGAAATAACAATAGCTTGCTGAGGCGCCACAGCACACGACCAAAAAATCTGCCCATCGCACTCAGATTCCCGAGTAGCATCTTCAAAAAAAACAAAAAATATTTGAACGTAACCATCACTCCCCCTAGAGCCAGCCTACCTATATCAGGCACTAGGCCAACTGAGCTTCAGACAATTCATAAGCGACTTTGAAATTCCTTTCGCACAGCACGGATATCCTGCCCCTAGCTCCGAAAGTATCTGAACCCATGAGTCCACCAGCATGAAAACCTGCTATAGCAGCCAAAATTACTGCGCAGGGTACATCGCCGACAGGCCTTCATTTTTCAGCAAGACCCTCGCAAGTTCTATATCAGAATGGCTTAGCCTCGTCACCCCCCTATTTTTCATTAAACTTCAAGAAATTCTTGGATTGCAAAGCTATTTCATTCCATTTATCTAGCTTATCCCACCCACATTCGATCTTCACAATACTTTGCCTGTCCTCAGATGGTGCAATTGGCCTTGGTTTTTCACTGATCATGACATATCCGAAAGCCAGCCCCGCACAACCAGCAGGAACACATAAAGCGACTGCAGCACTAACTCTAAGTGCATTCCATACAATCTCGTATAGCATTATCCAGCCGCCTTTTTTTGCGCTCGCTCCGAACTCATTTTTATCGCTCCACTAGACTTTCATTCATATGCCGCTGCAGCGGGCTCAGGAAATAACTTATAACTTTCCGCCTATCTACAATTACTTCCGCACGCACAGACATTCCCGCTGTCAACGGCATATCCTTTTCCCCTATGCGCAACGTTTCCTTACCCAATTGGACCCGAGCGCTATAGACCAAGCCCCGCCGCTCGTCCTCAATGGCGTCATGTGAAATGCTCTGAACTACACCAGGCACAACCCCGTACTTGGTAAACGTGAACGTCTCGACTTTCACTTCCACCGGCTGCCCCGGATACACAAAGCCGATATCCTTGTTCTCGACTTTCACTTCCACTTCCACCGGCTGGCCCGTTGGCACAATGACCATCAATGTCTGCGCGGGCGTAACCACACCACCTTGGGTATGGATGGCCAGTTGCTGGACGGTACCGTCAACGGGTGATGTCAGAACCTTGAGGCGATGGCGCTGCTCGGCCTTGTTCAATTCTTGTTCAAGGGTTGCAATGCGCCGCTGCGCATCACCGTGAAGATCGAGCATGGCTCTGCGCAGCTGGGCAATGGCACCGCTTCGACGGTGCTGAGCAGCAAGCCGTGCAGCGTTCAACTCGTCGATGCGTGAGCGCTGGAGTGCCAGTTCGCGCTCTTGCTCCAGGCGGGCCTGTTCCTTTTCCAGGTAGGTGTGCTTGGCCACGGCCGATTCACTGAACAAAAGCTTGTAATCCGCCGTCAGTTGGCGGGTGATAACCAGCAGTTGCCGGAGCGCGTCAGCCCGGCCTTGGGCAGAACGGATTTCGGCAGCGCGTTGACCGATTTCGGCATCAGCCTGTTCCAACGTGGCCTGAAGCTCGAGGTACTGCCCTTCCAGCCAGCGTTGCGCGCTTGCCTGCTGCGCGGCCGTGGCCTGCGGTATCAGTGGTGCCAGGGAAGCAGGCGCGTCATCGCCGTCCAGCGCACTCAGCAGTGTGCTGGCTCGTGCCTGGTCGATCCGCGCCGCCAGCAGTTCGCTGCCCAAGCGCTTTACATCGGCCTCGGTCAACTGCCCTTCCAGCTCGACCAACGCATCGCCTTTGCGCACTGTCTGGCCATCGACGACGTGGATCGCCTGCACAACCGCGACCTCGCTGGCCTGGATCAGCTTGCTCCTGCCGCTGGGTACGATCTTGCCCTCGGCACTGGCAACGACGTCGATCTCACCGATACAAGCCCAGACAAGTGCCAGCCCGATGAACGTCAGCAGGCTCCACTGCAGGTAGCGCGGCAAGGGATGTACTGGTGTTTCCTGCAGGGACAGTGCCGCTGGTAAAAAGGCCAGCTCATCCGGCTCATGGATGGGGCCATCCATGCGTCGGCGCTGTCGCCAGGCCCCTCGCCACGCTTCCCGATAGCGCTCGAAAAGCTCCTTGAAGGCCGTGCTCATACGGCAGCCCCAAGTTGCAGCCGATACAGATAGGCGTAGGCGCCTTGTGGCTTGCCCACCAACTCGTCATGAGGCCCTTGCTCGATGATCTGCCCGCGCTCCATGACCACGATACGGTCGGCGTGACGTACAGCCGAAAGCCGGTGGGCAATTATGATCACCGTGCGCTGCGCGCAGATCCGCGCCATGTTCTGCTGGATGATCCGTTCGGACTCATAGTCCAGCGCACTGGTGGCCTCGTCGAAAATCAGGATGCGTGGGTTGCCGAACAGCGCCCGGGCGATGGCAATGCGCTGTCGCTGGCCACCTGACAGGCTGGCACCGTGCTCGCCGACCAAGGTTTCATAGCCATCCGGCAATTCGAGGATGAACTCGTGGGCCCCCGCCAGCGTCGCTGCGGCGATGACCTCTTCAAGCGGTGCCGCCGGGTTGCCAAGGGCGATGTTCTCGCGCACGGTGCGCCGAAAAAGCACGTTCTCCTGCAGCACCACACCGATCTGCCGACGCAGTGAAGCCACATCGGCTACCGCCAAGTCGGCACCGTCGAGCAATACCCGCCCCCGCTCGGGTGAGTACAACCTCTGGATCAGGCGTGTCAGCGTGCTCTTGCCTGACCCCGAGCGACCTACAATGCCAACCACTTCTCCGGCAGCAATCTTCAGGCTGACATCGCGCACGACTTCGCCCCCGTCCGGCCGGTAGCGAAAACACACACGATCGAGCTCGATCTGCCCGACTAGTGCTGGCAGCACCGTACCCTTGCCCTGGTTGACCTCGGTACGGGTGTTGAGAATGTCGCCCAGGCGTTGAATCGATACGCCTGTCTGCTGGAAGCTGGTCCAGAGTTGAGCCAGCCGGATAATGGGTTGCGAGACGCGCCCTGCCAGCATGTTGAAGGCGATCAGTTCGCCCACCGTGAGTTCGCCGTCGATGACCAGGCGAGCCCCCAGCCACAACGTGGCGACCGTGACCAGCTTGCCGATCAGGCCTACGCTCTCATTCGCGAGGTTGGAAAGGTTCTGGGTCTTGAAGCTGGCCGATACATAAGCAGCCAACTGATTGTTCCAGCGCCGGGTAATCTGCGGTTCCACGGCCATCGACTTCAGCGTATCGATGCCGTTCACCGCCTCCACCAGAAATGCTTGATTCTCGGCGCCGCGCTGGAAACTCTGATCGATCCGCGCCCGCAACAGTGGGGTAACGACCAAGGATACGAGAAAATATAAAGGCAATGAGCCGACGACCACCAACGTCAACCAGCCGCTATAAAGGAACATGACAGCGATGAAGACCACCGTGAACACTACATCCAGCAACAGCGTGACACTGTTGTTGGTCAGGAAACTTCTGATGTTCTCCAGTTCTCGTACTCGGGCAACCGAGTCACCGACTCGCCTGGCCTGAAAGTAGGCGGCGGGAAGATCGATCAAGTGCCTGAACAGTCTTGCACCTAGTTCGACATCAATCCTTGACGCTGTATGAGCTGCCACATAAGTACGCAAACCACTCAGCAATGTTTCAAATAGAACCACGACCAACAAGCCCAGGGCGATAACATCCAGTGTGGTCAACCCACGATGCACCAGTACTTTGTCCATTACCACCTGGAAGAACAGAGGTGTCAGCAACGCCAATATCTGAATGACCAAGGAGACAACAAGCACTTCGCCAAATAGCCGCCTGTACTTCACCACGGCCGGAATGAACCAGGTCAGATCGAAACGCGACAGCCCATGCGGCAACTGGGCATCGGAGCGAACCAGAATGAGTTCTCCCGACCAGCGCATGGCAAGTTCTGCCAAGGTCAGCGCTTGTGGTGCACGGGAACCTGGGGCTTGCACCAGAACCTGCTCACCTTCCGCGCGAGCAATGATGAAATACTCACCACGCGTATCCACGGCTATGGCAGGCAATGGCGCATGCTTAAGCCGATTCGGATCGATGCTGCGATGCTTGGCCTTGAGACCTAGTTGCTGAAATGCCCGGAGTATTGCGCCAGTCGAGAATCGCTCACCCGCTGGTGCATGGTCGTGCTGCAACTGCTCGGCAGAGACGGCTATATCATGATAACGCGCCAGCGTGATCAGACAGACCAGCCCACTTTCAATAGCGCTGGTATTACACCCATAAGACAAATCAGGCACCACGCCACCTCATATAAAAACTGAACATGAGGCGATACTAGCCTGAAGCAATAGGACAAGCGTCCTACAAGGCTCCGACAGATGCGTGGGACACTTCTGACTTTAAAGCAATATTCGTAGGAAATTTCCTATCGACAATAGATTCAATGTAGGACGTTATACCTAGTGTCGTAGGAAAGAATGACTAAAATTAATCATATCCACTCTAGAATGGGCATTTGAGTGGATATGTCGGTAATCAACGGATCAAGGCACCCAGCCCATCGAGCAACCGCTGCAAAGCCCCTTGATTGGCCCGCATTACCGCCCTGCCCGCCTCGCCCATGCGCTGCGCGTCCTGCGGCAACTCGACCAGCCGCCGCACCGCTTCGGCCAGCCCGTCGGCATCGTCCACCTGCTGCAACGCCCCCGCCTCTCGCAGCATCGCGCTGATTTCGAGGAAGTTGAACACATGCGGCCCCATCAGTACCGGCAAGGCCAGCGCCGCGGGCTCCAGCGGGTTGTGCCCGCCGGTCGCCACCAGGCTGCCACCGACGAAGGCAATGTCGGCCAGGGCATAGAGGAACAGCAGTTCGCCCATGGTATCGCCGAGCAATACGCGAGTCTGCGCATCAACCGGCGTGCCGGCAGAGCGCCGCACGGTGGTGAACTGTTCGCTGCACAGCGTATGCACCGCTGCGAATCGCTCGGGGTGGCGCGGCACCAGGATCAGCAGGGCATCGCCATGCACCTGCAACAACTGCCGATGTGCCTGCAGGATCAATGCATCTTCACCTTCGTGGGTGCTGGCGGCGATCCACACCGGGCGCTGTTCGGCCCCCCACTGTTCACGCAATGCCTTGGCACGCGGCAACAGTTGCTCATCGATCTTCAGGTCGAACTTGATCGAACCGGTGACCTGCACGCACTCCGGACGCGCGCCCAGGTCACGAAAACGCTGGGCCTCGGTTTCGGTCTGCACGGCAATCAGGCTCATCTCGGCCAGCATCGGCCGGGTCAGCCTGGCAAAGCGCCCATAGCCACGGGCCGAGCGCTCAGACAAGCGTGCGTTGGCCAGCGCTACTGGAATGCCGCGCTTCGCACACTGGTGAATGTGGTTGGGCCACAGCTCGGTTTCCATGATGATGCCCAGCTTCGGCTGCACATGGTCGAGAAAGCGCCCTGCCGCCCAAGGCAGGTCGTAGGGCAGGTAGCAATGCTGCACGCGAGGTTCGTCGGCGAACATGGCGCGAATACGCTCTGAACCGGTGGGGGTCATGCAGGTAAGCGTGATTGGCAATTCCGGGTAGGCCTTGAGCAAGGCGCGCACCATCGGTGCCGCCGCAATGCTCTCGCCCACCGATACCGCGTGTACCCAGATGCCGCCCCGGCGCATGGCCGGCAGCCTGAAAGCAAAGCGCTCGCCGATGCGTTGGCCATAGGCCGGCGCCTTGCGCGCGCGCAGGTAAAGGCGCAGCGCAACCAGCGGCAGGCCCAGGTGAAACAACAAGGTATAGAGAGTTCTGTTCATGGCCGCGGAGTTTACCCGATCGCGCGCAGGTGCACCGCAAAGCGCTCGGCCAGCCACTGCGCGGCAGGCCCCAGTGGCTCGTCGCGGCGCCAGGCCAGTTCCACCACCAAGGCCGGTGGCCGCCACTCGCTGTCCAGTTCGACCATGTGCGCCTGGTAGGTCGGATACTGCACCACGTGCCGCGGCAGCCAGGCCCAGCCCAGGCCGCGCATCAGCAGTTCGGCCATGGCGTAGAAGCTGTCGGCGCGCCACACCTGCGGGCTGATCGCCTCGCCGCCAGGATAGCCGCTTTGCTGCGGGGCAATCAGCAATTGTCGGTGACGCGCCAATTGCTGCCGGGTAACCCGGCCTTCGCCGGCAAACGGGTGACCGACCGCGCACACCGTGACCATTTCCACACTGCCCAGGGCGCGCCGCTCCAGCGAGGCCGGGATGCTCTCGTGGTGGAAGAACAGGCCAAGATCAGCGCGCCGCTCCACCAGCTTGCGCGCCACGTCGCCCTGGGCACCGCTGGCCAGCTGCACCTCCAGGAATGGGTAGCGGCTGGCCAGCTCGTCGAGGCTGTCGATGACCGGCTGGTAGGGCATGGCTTCGTCCTGGGCGACCCGCAACAAGGCCTCCTGCCCGCGCATCAGCGCCAACGCACGGCCATCCAGACGCTCGCACTGGCGCAACAGTTCGCGGGCATCTTCCAGCAGGGCGCTGCCGTTCTCGGTCAGCTTGGGTTGTCGGCCACTGCTGCGCTCGAACAAGGTGACCCCCAGGTCGGTTTCGAGCAGGGCGATCGCGCTGCTGATCGCCGACTGGGCCTTGCGCTGCTCGCGGGCCACGGCAGAGAACGAGCGCAGTTCCGCAACGCGCAGGAAGGTACGCAACTGTTCAAGGTTCCACTGCTCGGCCATCGACCTATCTCCAATAGTGATAGGTAATGACTTTACCCCATCCAGGTTACGTCTAGAATGCCCGACCAGTTACCGGAGGATCCCGCCATGAATGCCTACACCTACCTCGCTATCGCCATCTGCGCCGAAGTCATCGCCACCGCTTCCATGAAAGCGGTAAAAGGCTTGAGCACGCCCTTGCCGTTGCTGCTGATGGTGGTTGGCTATGGCATTGCGTTCTGGATGCTGACCCTGGTGGTGCGCAGCATTCCGGTGGGGATCGCCTATGCCATCTGGTCGGGGCTGGGGATTGTACTGATCAGTGTGGCGGCGCTGGTGATCTATGGGCAGAAGCTGGATGTGCCAGCGATGCTGGGGATGGCCATGATTGTGGGTGGGGTGGTGGTGATTCAGCTGTTTTCGAAGACTGCTGGGCATTGATGTTTGCCTGATGGATTTTGGGGCCGCTTCGCGGCCCTATCGCGACACAAGGCCGCTCCTACAGGGACCGAGGCATACGCGGGGCCTGTAGGAGCGGCCTTGTGTCGCGATAGGGCTGCGCAGCAGCCCCAGGATCGCAAAGCCCACATCGGCCCGACCCTGTATACTTGCCAGCTGTCCCAGTCTTCGAGGTACCGCCATGCCATCCGCCATTTCCACTGACGTGCTGATCGTCGGCGCCGGGGTCGCAGGCCTCTGGCTCAATGCCCGCCTGCGCCGGCTGGGCTACTCGACAGTACTGGTGGAACGCGCCAGCCTTGGCGGCGAGCAGACCATCAAGTCCCAAGGCATCATCCATGGCGGCACCAAGTACGCCCTGCACGGTGCCCTGACCGGCGCCTCGGAAGCCATCGCCGACATGCCGCGACGCTGGCGCGAAGCGCTGAGCGGCAGCGGCGAGCTGGACCTGACCCGCACCCACCTGCTGTCCGACGCCCACTACCTGTGGTCACCAGGCACCCTGGCCGGCAACCTCACCAGCTTCTTCGCCAGCAAGGCCGTGCGCGGCCGGGTCGACCAGGTGAAGGGCGAGCAACTGCCGCCGGCGCTGCAGGACCGCGCCTTCAAGGGCAAGGTCTATCGCCTGGCCGAACTGGTCATCGACGTACCCAGCCTGCTGGCCAACCTGGCCGAACTGGCAGGCGACAGCCTGCTGGCCGGTGAGCGCATCGAGCCACTGCGCGAGGGAGACGACCTGGTCGGCCTGCGCGTCGACGAGCGCGACATCCGCGCCCAGCGCATCGTGCTCAGCGCCGGCGCCGGCACCGAAGAGCTGCTGCATGCCCTGGGCCTGAACCAGCCAGCCATGCAGACACGCCCGCTACATATGGTGATGGCCAAGGGTGCCAACCTGAAACCGCTTTACGCCCATTGCCTGGGTGGCGGGCCAAAGCCACGGGTGACGGTTACCACCCACCCCGCCGCCGATGGCCAGTGGGTCTGGTACCTGGGCGGCGACCTGGCCGAAGCCGAAGGCGTTGCCCGCGAGCCGGCTGCGCAAATCGCCGCGGCACAGAAAGAAATCGCCAGCCTGCTGCCATGGGTCGACCAGAGCCAGGTGCGCTGGGCCACCCTGCGGGTCAACCGTGCGGAACCGGCGCAATCGGGCCTGGTACGCCCGGACAACGCCTTCCTCGCCGACCAGCAACGCCTGCTGGTCGGCTGGCCGACAAAGCTGGCCCTGGCACCGGACTTCAGCGACCGAGTCATCAGCCACCTGGAGCGCGACGGTATCCGCCCACAGGCACAGGCCGACCTGTCCGACCTGCCACGCCCACCGCTGGGCGTACCGGCCTGGGAGCAACTGCTGCCATGAGCCTGCCGACCCTGCACGACTTCCATCGCCCCTTGGGCAGCACCGGTTTCAAGGTTTCGCCGCTTGGCCTGGGCACGGTCAAGCTGGGCCGCGACCAGGGCGTGAAGTACCCCACCGGCTTCACCATCCCCGGCGATGACGAAGCCCGCCTGCTGCTGGCCCAGGCCCGCGAGCTGGGCATCAACCTGATCGACACCGCCCCGGCCTACGGTCGCAGCGAAGAGCGCCTGGGCCCGCTGCTGCGCGGCCAGCGCGATGAATGGGTGATCGTCAGCAAGGTTGGTGAAGAATTCGACAATGGCCAATCGCACTTCGATTTCAGCGCCGCCCACACCCGCCGCTCGGTGGAGCGCAGCCTGCGGCGCCTGGAAACCGACCGCATCGAGCTGGTGCTGGTGCATTCCGACGGCAACGACCTGGCGATCCTGGAACAGCAGGAGGTCTACCAGACCCTTGCCGAGCTCAAGCAGGAGGGCAAGATCCTCGGCTTCGGCCTGTCCGGCAAGACCGTCGCCGGCGGCCTGAAGGCGCTGGAGCAAGGCGACTGCGCCATGGTCACCTACAACCTCAACGAACAGGCAGAACGCCCGGTGCTGGACTACGCTGCCGAGCACGGCAAGGCCATCCTGGTGAAGAAGGCCCTGGCCAGCGGGCATATCTGCCTGGCCCCCGGCGTTGACCCGGTGCAGGCCAGCTTCGAGCTGCTGTTCGCACACCCCGGCGTCAGCAGTGCTATCGTCGGCACCATCAATCCGTTGCACCTGGCCCACAACGTGGCCACCGTCGCCCGTATCCTGGGCCAGCATTGAGTTGCCCCAGGCCCGCGGGCCTGGACTGACCCGACGCAAGGAGGAGCCTCGTGGCGCGAACGCTGATCCGCAAGAACCCGAGCAACTTCAAGACACTGCCGCTGCATGTCGAGGCCACGCCCGAAGGGCTGATCTATCAGAGCATCGGCATGCCGCTGAACTTTGCCCAGATCCAACAACGGCGCAAGGCCATCCAGTTGCCCGACGTGCAGCGCTTCGTGATCGAACTGGCCAACCTGGGCGTGTCGGTGCGGCTGACCCTGCATTGGCAGAACCGCGATTATTGGGTGCTGGTACGTCAGCGCCGGCAAGACCGTGGCGATGTGGTGCTGAAACTGATTTCCGGCTATGTGCCGGCGCAGGAGCTGAACCTGCCATTGCA
Source organism: Pseudomonas sp. B5(2017) (assembly GCF_002112825.1). Lineage (NCBI taxonomy): Bacteria > Pseudomonadati > Pseudomonadota > Gammaproteobacteria > Pseudomonadales > Pseudomonadaceae > Pseudomonas > Pseudomonas sp. B5(2017). The sequence continues at coordinate 222,742 of NZ_NEIR01000002.1, read as the reverse complement.
CACGGCCGTGCAGGAAGTGGCCGAGGAATGCCTGCTGGAAACCCCGGAAGGCTGGCTGGGCGGGCGCTTCAACGACACCTGGTTGCCGGTGCCCTACGCTGCCGCCCTGCACTACCGCGAAACGCCGCACTTCGTGCTGGCCCCGGAGTCCGGTGCCGCGCGCCCGGTGCACTGCGGCAAGCTGATGCTGCTGGAACGGCCACGGGCGTATGTGCACCTGCCCACCGCCTCGCTGCAACTGATCTACGACATGCGCCTGCAGGTACCCCGGGACGCCAAGAAGCTCAGCCTGTTCCACGTTGATGAGCGGCTGGAGGGCGACCAACTGGTGGCGCGGCTAAACCGCAAACGGCCAGACCTGTACCTGATGCCATTGAAGGACGGCCAGCCACTGGCTGAACTGTATACGGTAAAGAAAGATGAACTGGTGCCGGCGAGCACGCGCGGGCTGTACCTGGCCGAAAGTTTTGCCCGGCAGGAAGGCTGGGTGGTCACGGACGAGCGGGTGCGCTGGAAGGATTGGGTGAAGCAGCAGGGGTTGGTGGAGAACAAGCCGGTGCGGGCATCGCACCTGCAGCGGTTTGGCGACAAGGCGCGGGAACTGCTGGAGCGGGCGCGGACCTCATTGCACAAGTAAGACTCTGGGGCTGCTTCGCAGCCCATCGCGACACAAGGCCGCTCCTACAAAGGATCGCGCAAGCCTTGAAGTTGCGTGGCCTGGTGTAGGAGCGGCCTAGTGTCGCGATGGGCCGCAAAGCGGCCCCCGGGGTCGATCAGTTCTTGCGAATCTTCTCGACGATCGCCGTGGTCGAGCTGTTCTCGACCAGCCCCAGCACCTTCACGGTACCGCCATAGGCCTTGACGATATCGGCACCCACCACCTGGTCGATGCCATAGTCGCCACCCTTGACCAGCACGTCCGGCTTGACCTGGCTCAGCAGGTTCTCCGGCGTGCCCTCGGGGAAGCTGATGACCCAATCCACTGCCCCCAGCCCGGCCAGTACGGCCATGCGCCGGTCGACGCTGTTGATCGGCCGGCCCGGCCCTTTCAGGCGGCTGACCGAGGCATCGTCGTTGACCGCGACGATCAGGCGATCGCCCTGGGCCCGCGCCTGCTCCAGGTAGGTGACATGCCCGGCATGCAGGATGTCGAAGCAGCCGTTGGTGAAGACGATCTTCTCTTTGTGCGCCCGCGCGTCGTCGATGGCCAGCAGCAGTTGCTCCAGGCCCAGCACGCCGCGCTCGGAGCCTTCCTCACGCTGGATCGCCCGGCGCAGCTCGGGGGCGCTGATCGCAGCCGTACCCAGCTTGCCGACCACGATGCCCGCCGCCAGGTTGGCCAGGGCCACGGCGTGGGGCAGGTCCTCGCCGGCAGCGATGGCCGCGGCGAGGGTGGAGATGACGGTATCACCGGCACCGGTCACATCGAACACTTCACGCGCCCGCGCCGGCAGGTGCAGCGCCGGCTGGCCGACGCGCAGCAGGGTCATGCCGTGCTCGCCACGGGTCACCAGCAAGGCGCCAAGGTCCAGGTCCTGCAGCAGCTGCAGGCCCTTGGCGACCAGCTCGGCCTCATCGGCGCAACGGCCGACGATGGTCTCGAACTCGCTGAGGTTGGGGGTGATCAGGCTGGCGCCACGGTAGATGGAAAAGTCCTTGCCCTTGGGGTCGGCCAGCACCGGAATACCTTTGGCCCGCGCCGCCTGGATCAGGCTCTGGTGGTTTTTCAGTGCGCCCTTGCCGTAGTCGGACAGGACCAGCACCTTGACGCCCTCGAGCAGGCTGTCGACCTCCGCACCCAGCGACAGCGGGTCGGTGGCGAACGGTTCTTCGAAATCGATGCGCAGCAACTGCTGGTGACGGCTCATGACCCGCAGCTTGACGATGGTCGGCTGGTGCGCGATGCGCTGGAACACCGAGCGCACGCCTGCAGCCTGCAGGCTGTTGGCCAGGCTGTCGGCGGCCTCGTCCTGGCCGGTGACGCCAATCAGCGAAGCCGGCGCGCCCAGGGCGGCGATGTTCAAGGCAACGTTGGCCGCGCCGCCGGGGCGATCCTCGATCTGATCGACCTTGACCACCGGGACTGGCGCTTCAGGCGAGATACGCGAAGTACCGCCATGCCAGTAGCGGTCGAGCATGACATCGCCGACCACCAGTACCGGGGCTTGATCGAAACGCGGCATGGACAACTTCATGGGCAACCCATATGGAAATAATGAACAGGGGCAGGATATTAGCACAGGGTAGACGACGGCTTTATGGCCAGATCACCCCAGGAAAATTCCCGTGACAATCGGGGCCGCGATGGCCCCGATCAACGAGGGGTCAGGTGATATCGGCCTTGGCCGGCTCATCCAGGCCCATGGCATGCAGGCGGGCATAATGGCCATTGGCCGCGAGCAGCTCGGCATGGGTGCCGCGCTCGACCAGCCGGCCCTGGTCCATGACCAGGATCTGGTCAGCCTTCTCGATGGTCGACAGGCGGTGGGCGATCACCAGCGTGGTACGGCCCTGCATCACATGGTCCAGGGCAGCCTGGATATGCCGCTCGGACTCGGTATCCAGCGCCGAGGTGGCTTCGTCGAGGATCAGCAGCGGCGCGTTCTTCAGCAGTGCCCGGGCGATGGCCAGGCGCTGGCGCTGGCCGCCGGAGAGCAGCACGCCGTTTTCACCCACTTCGGTATCGAAGCCTTTTGGCAGCCGGTCGACGAACTCCTTGGCGTAGGCATCGGCCGCAGCGGCTTCGATGTCGGCGCGCGGGGCGCCGGCCAGGTCGCCATAGGCGATGTTGTTGGCCACGGTATCGTTGAACAGGGTGACATGCTGGGTCACCTGCGAAACGTGACGACGCAGGTTGCGCAGGCGATAGTTCTCGATCTCCACGCCATCGAGCAGGATCTGCCCCTGGTCGTGGTGATAGAAGCGCGGGATCAGCGCCGCCAGGGTCGACTTGCCGCTGCCGGAGCGGCCGACCAGGGCAATCATCTGGCCCGGCTCGGCCACGAAGCTGATATCGCTCAGCACCTCACGCTCGGTACCCGGGTAGGTGAAGCTCAGGTTGCGCACTTCCAGGCGCCCTTCCACCCGCTCCTTCTCGACGGTGCCGCTGTCCACTTCAGGCGCTTCGTCCAGCTGCTCGAAGATGCTTTCGGCACCGGCCAGGCCCTTCTGGATGGTCGAGCTGACTTCCGAAAGCTGACGAATCGGCTTGGGCAACAGGCCGGCAGCGGTGATGTAAGCCACCAGGTCACCGGCAGTGGAGTCACCGCGCAGGAACAACACCAGGAACATCAGCGCGGCCATGGCGGTGTAGATCACCAGTTGCAGCATCGGCGTGTACAGCGAGCCGGTCTTGGTCATTTGCAACTGCTTGTCGGTGTTGCTCTGGCTGGCCTTGCCGAAACGCTGCTCTTCGTAGGCCTCGCCGCCAAAGCTGCGCACCACGCGGTAGCCCTGGATGGTTTCCGAGGCAACGTGGGTGACGTCGCCCATGGCCACCTGGATCTTCTTGCTCTGCTTGCGGAATTTCTTGCTGGCGACGCTTACCATCACTGCAATCACCGGCAGGATGGCGACCATCACCAGGGTCAGGTGCCAGTTCATCCACAGCAGGTAGCCGAACAGGAACACCACGGTCAGGCCTTCGCGGATCACCACCTTGATCGCATCGGTGGCGGCACCGGTGACCATGGTCACGTTGAAGGTGATGCGCGAGATCAGGTGCCCGGAGTTGTGGTTGTCGAAGTAGCGGTTAGGCAGCACCAGCAGCTTGTTGAACAGTTCCACACGCAGGTCGTGCACCAGGCACAGGGAAACCTTGGCCAGGAAGTAGTTGCCGAGGAACGAGCCCAGGCCCTGCCACGCGGCGATCAGGATGATCAGCAGCGGTACAGCCTGCAGCAGTTGCAGGTCGCGCAGGTAGGGGACGTTGGGGAACAACACCGCTTCGGGGTTGCTCAGCCCATCGACGAAATATTTCAGGATCCCGGCCAGCATCGGCTGGGTCGAGGCAAAGATCACGAAACCGATGATGCTCAGCAGGAAAATGCCGACATAGGGTTTCACATAGCTCAGCAGCCGGAAGTAGATCTTCAGGCTGGAGGTGTGTTCCGCCGGTCGCGGTGTTTCGGCCATTATCAAGCTCGCTGTTCAGGTTGAACCGGAAATTTTACCACAGGCATCATTTTCGGCACTCCCCCATGGCAGCAACATGGCCAGGCCCACGGGCAGCCAGCTGATGAACCATTCGGCACGTGGCGTACCGGTAAGGCTGGCGGCATCGAACTGCATGGCCAGGGTGGAGTACACCCAGAAACCAAGCAGGATCTTGCCGAACAGCGTGCCGCGTGCGCGGACGATTTCGCCCAGGGTGTACAGCCACACCATGACCCACAGCAGCATACCGGGCAGGCCCATCTCCACTGCGATGTGCGTGAACATGTTGTGGGTATGGTCGAAGTGCTTGCCCACTGCACTCACGTCGTAGGCAGCGCCCAGGCCAAGGCCGGTCCAGGGATGCGCGGCGATCATGTCGACCACGGCATGGAAGATTTCCGGCCGGTAGGACGAACCGCGCTGGGCGATCAGGTCGTACACGAGATAGAAGGCCAGGCCGGTGGCGATGGCCGCCAGCACGGCAAACACCCGGCTGTGGCGGTCACGGAACCACAGCGGGGCCAGGATCACGGTGAGCACAAGGGCCAGGATTGCCCCACGGCTCTGGCTGAGCATGGCAAACAACCCCAGGCACGCCAGCGCTGCCAGCCACAACAACTGCAGGCCACGTTGCCGCGGCGGCTCGTAAAGCAGGAAGAGCACGGCCGCACCGATGACGTAGGCGCCCAGGATCGGGTGCGATATCTCGCCGATGCCCTCCAGGCGGGCCAGCAAAGGCATGCCCAGCACGCCGTAGAAATGGATGACCGAGACCAGCGCGGCAACGGCCAGCAAGGCGCTACCGGCCAGCAGCAGCTGACGAATGCGGGCCTGGCCAAGCTGGCCCAGCAGCGGGAACGCCAGCAGGAATACCAGGATGTAGAGCAGGCGCTTGGCCTCGCGCCCCGGGTTTTCTGCGGCCGACCAGACCAGGCTGAGCCCGCTCCAGGCCAGCAGCAACAACACACTCCCCCACAAGGCCGGCTGACGCCGCCAGGCCTGCACTATTACTTGCCTTGCGGACCACGCCATTACCAGCGTCGGCAACCACAGGAACAGCACCAGGCCTTGCTGATAGACCTTGTTGCTCGGTGCCAGGGCAATCGCTGCCAGGAACCAGACCAGACCAAACCCCAACCAGGCTTGCGCCCAGTTTTTTTGATACAACATCCTTTCCCCCGATGAATCAAAGACACCATCCAATGGTGCTACAACATTATTTTCGGCATTATTGCCGGTCATTCTGTTCGCCCGACGACAAGGCTCTATTCATGCAATGCTCCCGGCTCCCCCAGGTCGACTTCGATCAGCTGACACAAGGCGCACAGGTGCTTGAGGCAGATAGCCATGGCGCCAAAGTCTACCTGCTCGCGGATGGTAATTTCCTCAAGGTTTTTCGTAGGAAGCGGCTGATTTCATCTGCACTGCTGCGCCCGTACTCGCAGCGCTTCGTCGACAACGCCGCACGCCTTGCACAACTGGGCATTCCCACCCTGGAGGTGATCAGCCAGCACAAGCTCGACCTGCCAGGGCGTACCGCCGTGCTGTACCGCCCGCTGCCAGGGCGCACCTTGCTGCAGATGTCGCGCGATGAGGGTTTCAGCTGGGACACCTACCTGCCGCGCCTGATCGAACTGATCCGCCAGCTGCATCGCAGCGGCGTGTACTTCCGCTCGTTGCACCTGGGTAATGTGGTAGTCACCCCCGACCAGCAACTGGGCCTGATCGACGTGGCCGACATGCGCTTCCTGCGCCCGCCGCTGTCGGCGCGCATGATTCGGCGCAATGTGCAGCATATGGTGCGCTACATCGAGCGGGAGAACCTGGGCGACCGCTTCCCCCTTGCCGCTTTCGAGGCAGCCCTGCTGGCGCGTTGAGCGTCAACTGCGCAGCAGGCTCTGCGAACCGTTGCAGAATGCCTGCCAGGCCTGCTCCGGGGCCAGCGCCTGGCGCTGCCGCGCGGCTACCGCCGGGGCACTGAGCGACGCACAACGCTCGATCGCCTCGGCCCAGGCATTTTCATTGGTAACGGGCAGGTAGCCACCGGTGTCCTGCAACTGCTCACGGAACACCTGCAGGTCGCTGCACACCACCGGCACGTCGGCCATGACCGCCTCCTGCACCACCAGCCCCAGGCCTTCGGAGCGCGAAGGCACCAATAGCCAGTCGAATGCCCGGTACAGCTGCTGCAGGTCGTCTCGGTGACCACTCAGGTGAACACGACCAGCCAGGCCAAGCGCATCGATACGAGCCTGCAGCACCGCACGCAGAGGGCCTTCGCCGATGATTGCCAACTGCAGGTCCGGCTGGCGCGCACTGGCCTTGGCGAACGCCTCGATCAGCATCTCGAAACCTTTGCTCTCCACCAGCCGCCCGACCGCGCCCAGCATCACTCCTGCTACCTGTGGCAACTGCAGGGCCTGCCTGGCCGCGTCCCGGCTCAACAACGGTTCGGCGAAAGCCAGTGGATCAAGGGCCATGCGCAAGGTCTGCACCGGCCTGCCCAGGTCGTGTTCGAGTGACGTGGCAAGTGTCTGCGAAACGGCGGCGATGCTCAGCCGCTCGGCCGGGAACATGCGCAGCAGGCGAACATCGCTGGCACTCAGGCGCGTCTTGCCGTGGAACAGCACCTTGGCACGCACCTGCGGAACCTGCTGCAACAACGGCAACACCAACCGCGCCACACCGACACCGTCGAGCAGCACGACTTCAGCCTGGGCCTCGTTCAGCGCCTTGCGCAAGCGCATGCGCAACCATGGGCGCAACAGGCGCCAGAAGTGCCGCCCTTTCAGCGCCCGTGACGGCATATGCCACTCCCGGGTCGAGCCAAGCCCACAGCAGAGCCCGCTACCCAGCAGCAGCCAGTTACTGATCCGGGCATCGGACCCCGCGTGCGACAGCACCTGCCGATGCACCTTGTGGATGGACATGTACGGCGTTCCACCCGCCCACATCATATTGACGATGTTCATGGGCCCTCTCCCGCTCATGTCAGGTGGGACACTTCATTGAACAAAAATGGTGATTCCCATGCCAATCACGGCACCCGCCACCAGCGTCAATGCCAACTTTATCCGATCACGTTTACGACGTTTGGCCTTGCGCTCCACTTCGATGGGCAAGGTCACGTGATTACCAAATCCAGTGTGCAATACTGCATCACCCTCCAAGGTGACCGCTGTCAGGTTTAACTCAGCATAGCGTCGGGAAAGTGCCTTCTCTCCAGCATAGGCGGCAAATGGCGCACAACGCTGGTAATCGCTCAAACGACGCAGCCCGGGGTTGAGCGAAAACGCCTGCCACTCGGCCTTGTCGGACAGCAGCGGGTAGCAAGGCACCCCGGCGATCACCTGGCGATCGCCCAGGTGGATGTAAGGGCTGTGGACGGCCAGGTCATGGGCATGGCTGCGCAGCCACACCTGCAACAGGTCGGGGCTGACCTCCAGGATGGCCCGGGAGTCTTCGACGAAGCCCTGGCGATAGAAGTGCCAGTCGTCCTCGCAGTGAAAGATGTAGGGCGTCTTGACGTGGCTGTAGGCCAGGTCGATAGACGGCAGCTGGCCCAGCTTGGGCCGGTTGACGAACACCTTGCAGTGCGGTTTCCAGTGCTCAGGCACAGCGGCATGCACGGCATCGTCACCGGAGTCTTCGGTGATGAATACTTCGCGAATGGGCGCGGTATTGTAGCGATCGAAACTCTCAAGGGTATCTTTGAGCAGATCGAACCGCCCACAACTGGTCACGACGAGCGTGACGTCACTCTCATTTGAAAAGCGCACCGGACTCCCTCCGCATTGCGACTATCGACTTTCAACGCCCGCTCCGCAGGCGCGAAAGTTCTTATGTTAGATGCCCAGCTTCAGGCGCAGCCGCTGCCATGCAGACAACGGCGGATGGGGCCTGAGCGCCGGGCGCATGTGGTCGACGATGCTACGTCCAACTGCGCCGAAACTGAAACGGGAAACCGCCAGATGGCGGCCATTTTCTGCAATCTGCCGGGCAAGTTCAGGTTCCGCACGCAAGTGGCAGAGCTTTTTCTGAAGGGTCGGGATGCTGTCATAGAACACCACGTTGTGCATGTCCTGCAGGCCCAGCGCGCGGTTCTCTTCCTCGCCCTGGTCATACGCCAGCAACACACAGCCACAGGCCATGGCTTCGAAGTTCTTGATCATGTATTCGCCCATGCCGACGTCGGCACTGACGAAGAAGCGGATCCGGTTGAGCGTGTTGCAGTAGTCCTCACCCGACTTGGTACGGGTCACCACCAGGTTCTCGACCCGCCCCAGCTCGTCCAGCAATGCCTTGCGGCCGCTGTAGGCCACGCTGTTGGTGCTGCCGACGAAGGCCAGTTCGATGTCGCGTTCACGCCCTTGGTCGGCAAGCAACTGCTCGTCGTAGCCCTTGGGCACGAACACGGCGTCGAAACCTTCCTGGCGCAGGCGCTCGCTGACCATGTAGCCGGAGCTGATCACCCGCGCCCAGGGCAGCTTGCGGTAATGGGCGCTGAACTTCCCGGTGTACTTGCACGGGATGTAGTTCTGGTAGGCATCGTGCTCGAGGATGACCAGGTTCGGCACGGTACGGATGAACGCCGCCTGGCGGATCTCCTGCTTGAAACGCAGGAAGAAGACAATGCGGTCATAGCGCTCGACCTGCACTTCACGCTTGAAATAGCGGCGCAGGTTGCGCTGGTCTTCGCTGGTCAACCAGCGCAGGTCGCACTCGCAGTTGGCCGCGACGCCATCGTACAGGCGGTCGAGAATCGCCCGCTGTTCCTTCTGCACCAGAAATAGGACTTTCATTGGGTTCCTTGGGCGCTCTGCGCCATCGCGGTCAACCATGGGGCGCGGCTACAGCTCACGCCGCCAGAACAGTTCATGTCGGCGCACGGCCTTGCGGAAGAATTCGTTCTCGCCGTAAGGCGACGGCCGCCGCCCGGCCAGCCAGCGCTGCAACAAGCGGCGCAGGCGGCGCTTGAACGGCGCCGGCGGCTGCAGGTCGTGCATCATGCCCAGGGCCATGGCCTTGTCGCGCTGGGTTGCCAGGTCCAGTACCAGGCTGCAAGGTGCCCACGCCTGGGCAGCGCTCAGCTGCGGCGGCAAGGCCACGCCGTCACCACTGTCGCCCATCGGCCAGCGGTCGTTGTCATGCAGGTGGTTGGCGTAGCACAGCAGGGTTTGCGGCTGCCAGGCCAAGCCTTGCAAGGCTTCCAGCACCGCTGCCTGGGCACATATGTGGTCAGGGTGCGGGTCGAGCTGCGGGTGCGGCATCACCAGCACCTCTGGCTTGGCCATTTCCAGCAAGGCCCGCAGGTCGGCCAGCAGGTTGCGCCAGGTCGGCGCGCCATCGTCGTCGGCCGGCAGCGGGAACGGGTTGAACCGGCGGAATACGCGAATGTCGGCGAGGTCGGCCTCCCGGGAAGCGGCCGGCTGGTCTGGCGCAGCCTGCATGGCAGGTAGTTGCAGGCAGAAGTAGCCCAGCTGCACGCAACGCGATTCCGCCACACCGGCCCAGCGTGGCACGGCGATACTGTCCCAGGCCCGCAGGCGGCCCTTCAGGCGCGCGGCCTCGGCCTTTGCCAGGCCCATCTGCTGATAGTGTTCGGCCTCGATCTCACCGGCGGTCAGGGTCACTACCCAGGTTTCGTCGGCCTGGCTGTAGAGCCCGTAAGCGGCCAGTTCGGCATCATCGGCATGCGGCGCGATCACCATCACCCGGCGCCGTTGCAGCTCGACCGCCGGGGTTATCCACAAGCGCGGCTGGCCCGACAGCCGGCAATGCCGGCCACGCAGGCGCAACGCGCCAGCCTGCAGAGGTGCGGCGAGGCCGGTCAAGTTGAGGAAGCGCACGCCATCGACGCCGCGCTCGAAGGTTTGCCGATCGGCCTGCTCGCCAGCCATCAGCTCGACCTGCGGGTCGAAGAAGCGCCCCAGCCAGCTGCTTTTTACCCGCAGTTCGAGAATCAGGGTTTCGTTGCCCTGCAGCACGCAGTCAGCCTTGAGCAGGCCGCCGCTCAGGCTGGCAGGAGCCTCCCGGGTCTGCTCGCCGAAGTCGTAGGCGTAGTCCTCGCCAGGCGCATAGAACAGGTGGTCGGCAAACCAGGCTTCATGGGCCGCCCACAGCAGCGGCAACAGCAACAGTGGCAACCACCACCAGCTGAACACACCTACGGCCACCAGCGCTACCAGGCCCGCCAGCAGGCCCAGGCGCTTGTTGCGCCGGTGGCGCTTGAGCAGCTGCTGCTTGCGACTCACGCCTGATACACCGGCACGGGGTTGCACCAGCGGTCCTTGTACTCGCGGTCGGCACGGCCGAACGAGAACCGCAGCGGCTTGTTGCGCGCACGGGCGTCTTCCCAGGCGGCCTGGGTATTGAGGAAGCTCAGCACGCTGCCGGGGCTGAAGGCCTTGGTTTCAGGGTCGACACCGCCATTGATGTACTCGACGCTGATCCATTCCGGCGCTTCGACACGGTAAACCAGCTGGATGGCAATCGGCTTGCCGTCCAACAGCAGCACCGAGCCGATCAGCAGCTCGCGCAGGCGCTCCAGCACCTCGGCCATGCGCTCGGCGCCGGTGGCAGGGAAGCCCCAGCGGCGCAGGAACAGGTCGCAGTACATGCTGGCGATTTCCTGCGCGCTGAAGTCGCTGATCGGGCGCACCACACCGCCCGCCTCTTCCAGCAGGCGCAGTTCGCGGCGCTGGTTGTAGCGGAACTTCTTCGACAGGTCTTCGTGGGCGCGGGCCATGGCCAACTGTTCCTTCTGCGCCTTGAGGCCGCTGAAGCGCCCCTGGTTCAGTTCGGACAGGTAGCGCGCGGCATGGCGCAACGGTGCAGCGGCATCGGCCGCCGCCGGCAGGATGATCTCGGCATTGCCCAGGTCGAACAGGGCCTTTTTGCCGGCACGCTTGAGCACATCCTTGGACAGCGCAAGGTGGCGCCCCCAGGTGGGGATGGCGGCCTTCAGCTCGCCGGCCTGGTGCCAGCCCAGGTAACGCACCGGGATCTGTGCCAGGTCCGCCAGCTGCTCGACCACCAAAGGATGGGTGGCGACACTGCCACCAAAGTGGGCCCATGCCTCGGCGTAGGCCTTGGCGTCGATAACTTGCCAACCGCGTTCGCGGAAGGCCTGGATACGGTTGAGCATCAGGCCTGCCCCACCAACGCACGGACTTGCGGCAGCTGCCAGAAGGCCTCGCGCACCGCCTGGTCGGAGAAGCGCTCACGCAGGCGCTGCAGCATGTGCTCGGCACAGGCCTGGCGCTGCTGCCCATCGAGCACGGCCATGTGCTTCAGGCCCTGGGCCAGTTGCCCGGCATCGCCCAGCGGGAACAGCACGCCAACACCCTCGACCACTTCGCGAGCACCACCACAGGCCGTGGCCAGTACCGGTACACCGGCGACCATGGCTTCGAGCAGGACCATGCCGAACGGCTCATGGTCGGAGCTCAGGGCGAATACATCGAACGCCTGGAAGTAACGGCGCGCATCCGGCACCTGGCCAAGGAAGTCCACTTGCCCGGCAATGCCCAGCTCGGCGGCCAGGGCCTTGAGCTTGGCTTCCAGGCGCCCCTTGCCAAGAATTGCCAGGCGGGCGCCCGCCGGCAGCCCCGGTAGCGCTTCGGCAAAGCCACGCAGCAGGGTGGCCTGGTCCTTGTCCGGGTGCAGGCGCCCGACGTTACCGACAATCCACGCCTGCGCATCCAGGCCCAAGGCCTGGCGGGCCTCGGCGCGTGGCACCAGAGCCGCTTGCAGGGCGTCGATGTCGATGCGGTTGTACAAGGTCTGGATACGCTCTGCCGGCCACTGCGGCAGACAGCGGCGCATGTCGTCACGCACTGCATCCGACACGCCCAGCAAGCTCAGGCGTTTGCTGAACAGGTTGGCGAAGATGCGTCGCCCCTTGCGCTCGTAATCACCGAAAGCATGGTGCACGCCGATCACCGGCAAGCTGGTGCCCAGCAACGCCACGTAGATCGGCTTGAAGCGATGGGCAATGCAGAAGGCGAAATTGCGCTCGGCCGCGATCCGCCGCAATGCACGGATGGCGCCGAGTTTCAGGCCGCGCACGGCCTTGGAGCTGAACTCCAGGAACAGCACCTCGTCCGACGCGCAGCCAGCCGCTACCTGCGGGTCGGCGGCGCCGGTGAGGAACACCGTGGTGACCTGGTAGCCACGCCCCTGGAACAGGCTGGCGTACTGACGGGCGCAGTCCAGGAACGGCCCGTCATAGCCATGGCAGAACTGCAGGATGCGCGGTTCAGAGCGGCTGGTCATACGGGGCCGCGCCGTCCTTCACAACCAGGATGTCTTCCATGATCAGGTACTGCAGGTCCGAGCCGAAGAACATGTTCAGGGCGTCGGTCGGCGAGCAGATCATCGGTTCACCACGGCGGTTCAGCGAGGTGTTCAGCGACACGCCGTTGCCGGTCAGGTCTTCCAGTGCCTTCATCATGTCGTAGTAGCGCGGGTTGTACTCGCGCTTGAGCACCTGGGCACGCGAAGTGCCGTCCTCGTGAACCACTTCCGGCACGCGGGTCTTCCACTCTTCAGCCACTTCGAAGGTGAAGGTCATGAACGGCGCCGGATGGTCGACCTTGATCATCTGCGGGGCGACGGTGTCGAGCATCGACGGGCAGAAAGGTCTCCAGCGTTCGCGGAACTTGATCTGCTCGTTGATGCGGTCGGCTACGCCAGGCACGCTCGGGCAACCAATGATCGAACGGCCGCCCAGGGCACGGGGGCCGAATTCCATGCGGCCCTGGAACCAGGCCACCGGGTTGCCATCGACCATGATCTTGGCGATGCGCTGCGGCATGTCGTCGAGCTTGCGCCACTTCGGCGCGTTCGGGTGACGGGCGCAGGCAGCGATCACGTCTTCGTTGGAGTACGAAGGGCCGAGGTAGACGTGTTCCATCTTCTCGACCGGCACGCCACGGGCGTGGGAAACGTAGGCGGCAGCACCCACCGCGGTACCGGCGTCACCGGAAGCAGGCTGGACGAACAGCTCTTTCAGGTCTGGGCGGGCGATGATCTTCTGGTTGAGCTTGACGTTCAGCGCGCAACCGCCAGCAAAGGCCAGCTTGCCGGTTTCACGCAGGACGTCGCCCAGGTAGTGATCGATCATCTGCAGGGCGATCTTCTCGAACAGCGCCTGCATGCTGGCCGCGTAATGGATGTACGGCTCGTCGGCGATGTCGCCTTCGCGCTTGGGGCCCAGCCATTCGATCAGCTTCGGCGAGAAGTAGAAGCCCTTGCCCTTCTCTTTATAGCGGCGCAGGCCAATGACGTTGGCGTATTCGGTGTTGATCACCAGTTCGCCGTTTTCGAAGCTGGCCAGGCGCGAGAAGTCGTACTTGCTGGCGTCGCCATACGGCGCCATGCCCATGACCTTGAACTCGCCATCGAGCATCTCGAAGCCGAGGAACTCGGTGATTGCGCCGTACAGGCCGCCCAGCGAGTCCGGGTCGAAGAACTCCTTGATCTTGTGGATCTTGCCGTTTTCGCCGTAGCCAAAGAAGGTGGTGGCGTATTCGCCTTTACCGTCGATGCCGAGGATTGCGGTTTTTTCCTTGAAGCCCGAGCAGTGGTAGGCACTGGAGGCGTGGGCCAGGTGATGCTCGACCGGCTCGATCTTGACCTTTTTCGGGTCGAAGCCCAGTTGCTCCAGGCACCAGACAATCTTCTTGCGGTAGCGCTTGTAGCGACGGTTGCCCATCAGGATGGCGTCGAGGGCGCGGTCCGGGGCGTACCAGTAGCGCTTGGCATAGTGCCAGCGCGCTTTGCCGAACAGGCTGATCGGGGCGAACGGGATGGCTACCACGTCGACGTCGGATGGCTTGATGCCTGCCTGTTCCAGGCAGAACTTCGCCGACTCGTAGGGCATGCGGTTCTTCGCATGCTTGTCACGCACGAAGCGCTCTTCTTCGGCGGCGGCAATCAGTTTGCCGTCAATGTACAAGGCCGCGGAAGGGTCATGGCTAAGGGCGCCGGACAGGCCAAGAATCGTCAATGCCAAGGGATTAGCCTCTTCATTCGGTAGAAATGCGCCAGCGGCCTCTTGGGCGGGTGGCGGCTAAAGGGCGGGATTATAACGCAAACATCAGGAACTGCGCGGTCGTTGTAGGAGCGGCCTTGTGTCGCGAAAGGGCCATGTAGCGGCCCCAGGCTTTCAGCTTCGCAGCAGAAATTGCCGGGGCCGCTTAGCGGCCCTTTCGCGACACAAGGCCGCTCCTACAAGGGATCGCAGCGCAGCTTATTCAGCGATCAACCAGTCCATGCGGAAGCTGCCGGCGGTTTGCGCCAGCTCTTTGGCCAGCCATGGCAGCAGCTCCCTGAGCTCTTCTTCCAACCCCCACGGCGGGTTGGCGATGGCCAGACCTGAGCCATTGAGCCCCTGCGGGCTGTCCTGGTGGTGCACATACAACTCGACCCGCAGCAGTTTCGGTGCGCCGGTGCTGGTCAGGTCCTGGTAGAAGCGGGTCAGCGAACGCTGGTCCTTGATCGGGTACCAGATGGCCGCGACGGTCTGGCGCATGCGACTGATCGCCTCTTTCATGGCGGTAGTGCAGCGCTTGAGCTCGTCAGCCTGCTCGAACGGCGGGTCGATCAGCATGATCGCGCGCTTTTCCTGCACGGGCAGCAAGGCCCGCGGCACATGCCAGCCTTCGCCCAGGTGCACGACCACGCGTGGGTCTTTCTTCATGTTCTCTTTGAGCAGCGGCCCGTCCTCGGGATGCTTCTCGTTGAGCAGGGCGCGGTCCTGCTGGCGCATCAGGCGGCGGGCCAGCTCGGGCGAACCGGGGTAGTAGCGCAGCTCGCCATCGGCATTCAGGCGCTTGATGATACGCAGATAGTCGTCGGCCATGGCCGGCAGGTCATCGCGATTCCACAGGCGGGCGACACCTTCCAGGTACTCGCCGGTGCGGGTTGCCTGGTCGCCCTGCAGGTCGTAAAGGCCAAGCCCTGCATGGGTATCGATATAGGCGAACGGCTGCTCCTTGCGCGACATCAGGGCGATGAGGCGGGTCAGCACGATATGTTTGAGGACGTCGGCGTGGTTGCCGGCGTGGAAGGCGTGACGATAGTTCATGGCAACTCCTGCGGGGGTGGCAAGTTTACCTTGCCTTGCAGGCGGAGTCAGGCCTGGCTGCTGATCGGCGACGGCATCTTCGCGGGTAAACCCGCTCCCACAGGCACCTCACAGAATTTGAGTTCTGTGCAATCCCTGTGGGAGCGGGTTCACCCGCGAAGCAGGCGCCGCCGACTCAACGGGTATTACTTGTCAGCGTGATACGCCGCATCAGCAGTCTCGAAGCGCTTGACCATTGCCTGCGACGGGCTGCCCAGCTTGCTCACCACGAAGATGGCGATGCTGGCGAACAGGAAGCCCGGGATGATTTCGTACAGCCCGAGGGTGTCGAAGTTCTTCCACAGGATCACGGTCAGTGCGCCCACCACGATACCGGCCAGTGCGCCGTTACGGGTCATGCCTTTCCACAGTACCGAAATCAGCACCACCGGACCAAAGGCAGCACCGAAGCCGGCCCAGGCGTAAGCCACCAGGCCCAGCACGCGGTTTTCCGGGTTGGAGGCCATGGCGATGGCGATCAGGGCGACGGCCAGCACCATCAGGCGGCCGACCCACACCAGCTCGACCTGCGAAGCGTTCTTGCGCAGGAAGGACTTGTAGAAGTCTTCGGTCAGGGCGCTGGAGCACACCAGCAGCTGGCAGCTCAGGGTACTCATCACCGCCGCCAGGATGGCCGACAGCAGTACACCGGCGATCCATGGGTTGAACAGGATCTTGGCCAGCTCGATGAACACACGCTCGTGGTTCTCGGTGACTGGGCCCGCCAGATCAGGGTGCGCCGAGAAGTAGGCGATGCCGAAGAAGCCCACGGCGCAGGTACCGGCCAGGCACAGGATCATCCAGGTCATGGAGATACGGCGGGCGTTGGCGATCGACTTCACCGAGTCGGCGGCCATGAAACGCGCCAGGATGTGCGGCTGACCGAAGTAGCCCAGACCCCAGCCCATCAGCGAGATGATGCCGATGAAGGTGGCGCCCTTGAGCATGTCGAAGTTGGCCGGGTTGACCGCATCGATGGCAGCGAAGGTGGTATCGAAGCCGCCAGTGGAGATCAGCACGATCACCGGGGTGAGGATCAGCGCAAAGATCATCAGCGAAGCCTGCACGGTATCGGTCCAGCTCACCGCCAGGAAACCACCGACGAAGGTGTAGGCGATGGTCGCGGCGGCACCGGCCCACAGGGCGGTTTCGTACGGCATGCCGAAGGTGCTCTCGAACAGACGGGCACCGGCAACGATGCCGGAGGCGCAATAGATGGTGAAGAACACCAGGATCACGATGGCCGAGATGATCCGCAGCACGCCGCTGTTGTCTTCGAAGCGGCTGGAGAAGTAGTCCGGCAGGGTCAGTGCATCGCCGTTGTGCTCGGTCTGCACGCGCAGACGACCAGCGACGAACAGCCAGTTCAGGTAGGCGCCGACGGTCAGGCCGATGGCAATCCAGGCTTCGGACAAGCCTGAGAAGTAGATGGCGCCCGGCAGGCCCATCAGCAGCCAGCCGCTCATGTCGGAAGCGCCGGCGGAAAGCGCGGTGACCACGCTACCCAGGCTGCGGCCGCCGAGGATGTAGTCGGAAAGGTTATTGGTGGAGCGATAGGCGGCGAAGCCGATCAGCACCATTGCCGCGATATAGACCACGAAAGTGATCGTTAGTGGATTGCCCATGCGTGTGCCCTGGCGTTTGTTTTTATGTCATGCACAACCGCAGCCATGGCGGTTGCACCCAGGCGGCGAATCCTATGCAACAACGCAAAGCGGGTGCAACCATTTTTCATTTGCAAGTTGCACCTTCTCGTGCATTTTCAGACAAATCTGATTTTTTGCTCCTTTTGGGAACAACAACTCCGCTTTTCATAATAAAACGCACCGAAAACGACCCTTTTCCGGGCATGGAAATGACGGTCGGACGAGTTGCACCTTTTCCATGAAAAATTCGGGTTGCACCTGGTTGCACCCGAATTGTCCTACAGCTACTCTTGGCGCCAGCTTAGGCCACAACCGTGGCAATAACGAGGATAAGAAATGGCGACGACCACCCTTGGGGTCAAACTCGATGACCCGACCCGTGAGCGACTCAAGGCAGCTGCGCAGTCGATTGACCGCACCCCGCACTGGTTGATCAAGCAAGCGATCTTCAACTACCTGGAGAAGCTCGAGGGTGGTGCCACCCTGACCGAACTCAACGGCCATGCCAGCAACCTGGCCGACGACGCCGGTGAGGTCCAACCCGACCACAGCCACCAGTGCTTCCTCGAGTTCGCCGAGAGCATCCTGCCGCAGTCGGTACTGCGCTCGGCGATCACCGCCGCCTACCGCCGCCCCGAACAGGAAGTGGTACCGATGCTGCTGGAGCAGGCGCGCCTGAGCGCCCCGCTGGCCGAAGCGACCAACAAGATGGCCGCCGGCATCGCCGAAAAACTGCGTAACCAGAAGAGCGCTGGCGGTCGTGCCGGCATCGTTCAGGGCCTGCTGCAGGAATTCTCGCTGTCGTCCCAGGAAGGCGTGGCACTGATGTGCCTGGCCGAAGCCCTGCTGCGCATCCCCGACAAAGGCACCCGTGACGCGCTGATCCGCGACAAGATCAGCACCGGCAACTGGCAGCCGCACCTGGGCAACAGCCCGTCGCTGTTCGTCAACGCCGCCACCTGGGGCCTGCTGCTGACCGGCAAGCTGGTATCCACCCACAACGAATCCGGCCTCACCTCCTCGCTCACCCGCATCATCGGCAAGAGCGGCGAGCCGATGATCCGCAAGGGCGTCGACATGGCCATGCGCCTGATGGGCGAGCAGTTCGTCACCGGCGAAACCATCGCCGAAGCCCTGGCCAATGCCAGCCGCTTCGAGTCCAAGGGCTTCCGCTATTCCTACGACATGCTCGGCGAAGCCGCACTGACCGAGCACGACGCACAGAAGTACCTGGCGTCCTACGAGCAGGCCATCCACTCGATCGGCAAGGCCTCCCATGGCCGTGGCATCTATGAAGGCCCGGGCATCTCGATCAAGCTGTCGGCGCTGCACCCGCGCTACAGCCGCGCCCAGTACGAGCGCGTGATGGAAGAGCTGTACCCGCGCCTGCTGTCCCTGACCCTGCTGGCCAAGCAGTACGACATCGGCCTGAACATCGACGCCGAAGAAGCCGACCGCCTGGAGCTGTCGCTCGACCTGCTCGAGCGCCTGTGCTTCGAGCCTTCGCTGGCCGGCTGGAACGGTATCGGCTTCGTTATCCAGGCCTACCAGAAGCGCTGCCCGTATGTGATCGACTATGTCATCGACCTGGCCAAGCGCAGCCGCCACCGCCTGATGATCCGCCTGGTGAAAGGCGCCTACTGGGACAGCGAAATCAAGCGCGCCCAGGTCGAAGGCCTGGAAGGCTACCCGGTCTACACCCGCAAGGTGTACACCGACGTGTCCTACGTTGCCTGCGCCCGCAAGCTGCTGGCCGTGCCAGAAGCCATCTACCCGCAGTTCGCCACCCACAACGCCCACACCCTGTCGGCCATCTACCACATTGCCGGTCAGAACTATTACCCGGGCCAGTACGAGTTCCAGTGCCTGCACGGCATGGGCGAGCCACTGTACGAGCAGGTGGTCGGCAAGATTTCCGAAGGCAAGCTGAACCGTCCGTGCCGCGTCTATGCACCGGTCGGCACCCACGAAACGCTGCTGGCCTACCTGGTACGTCGCCTGCTGGAAAACGGCGCCAACACCTCGTTCGTCAACCGCATCGCCGACCACTCGATCTCCATCCAGGAACTGGTCGCCGACCCGGTCGCCAGCATCGAGCGCATGGGCACCCAGGAAGGCAGCATCGGCCTGCCGCACCCACGCATCCCGCTGCCGCGTGAACTGTATGGCAGCGAGCGGGCCAACTCGGCCGGCATCGACATGGCCAACGAACACCGCCTGGCATCGCTGTCCTGCGCCATGCTGGCCACCGCTCACAACGACTGGAAAGCCACGCCACTGCTGGCCTGCGCTGCCAGCGAAAGCGCAGCCGCACCGGTGCTGAACCCGGCGGACCACCGCGACGTGGTCGGCCATGTTCAGGAAGCCACTGTCGCCGACGTCGACAACGCCATCCAGTGCGCACTGAATGCAGCACCGATCTGGCAGGCCACCCCGCCAGCCGAGCGCGCTGCCATTCTGGAGCGCACCGCCGACCTGATGGAGGCCGAAATCCAGCCGCTGATGGGTCTGCTCATCCGCGAAGCGGGCAAGACCTTCGCCAACGCCATCGCCGAAGTGCGTGAAGCCGTGGACTTCCTGCGCTACTACGCAGTGCAGGCACGCAACGACTTCAGCAACGACGCCCACCGCCCGCTGGGCCCGGTGGTGTGCATCAGCCCGTGGAACTTCCCGCTGGCGATCTTCACCGGCCAGGTAGCCGCAGCGCTCGCCGCCGGCAACCCGGTACTGGCCAAGCCGGCCGAGCAAACCCCACTGATCGCTGCCCAGGCCGTGCGCCTGCTGCTGGAAGCCGGCATCCCTGAAGGCGTGCTGCAACTGCTGCCAGGCCGCGGTGAAACCGTCGGTGCCGGCCTGGTGGGTGACGAGCGCGTCAAGGGCGTGATGTTCACCGGTTCCACCGAAGTGGCCCGCCTGCTGCAGCGCAACGTCGCCGGCCGCCTGGACAACCAGGGCCGCCCGATCCCGCTGATCGCCGAAACCGGCGGCCAGAACGCGATGATCGTCGACTCCTCGGCATTGACCGAGCAGGTAGTGATCGATGTGGTGTCCTCGGCCTTCGACAGCGCCGGCCAGCGTTGCTCGGCACTGCGCGTGCTGTGCCTGCAGGAAGACTCCGCCGACCGCGTGATCGAAATGCTCAAGGGCGCCATGGCCGAAAGCCGCCTGGGCTGCCCGGACCGCCTTGCCGTGGACATTGGCCCGGTGATCGACGCCGAAGCCAAGGCCGGCATCGAGAAGCACATCCAGGGCATGCGCGAGAAAGGTCGCTCGGTCTACCAGGTGGCCATTGCCGATGCTGCCGAGCTCAAGCGCGGCACCTTCGTCATGCCGACCCTGATCGAGCTGGAAAGCTTCGACGAGCTCAAGCGTGAAATCTTCGGCCCGGTGCTGCACGTGGTGCGCTACAACCGTCGCAACCTGGACCAGCTGATCGAGCAGATCAACAACTCCGGCTACGGCCTGACCCTCGGCGTGCACACCCGCATCGACGAGACCATCGCCAAAGTGGTGGAAACCGCCAACGCCGGCAACATGTACGTCAACCGCAACATTGTTGGTGCAGTGGTGGGTGTGCAGCCGTTCGGTGGTGAAGGCCTGTCCGGCACCGGCCCGAAAGCCGGCGGCCCGCTGTACCTGTACCGCCTGTTGTCGACCCGCCCGGCCGACGCGATTGGCCGCCACTTCCAGCAGCAGGACGGCGAAGGCAAGCCTGACCGCGCCCTGCACGAACAGCTGATCAAGCCACTGCATGGCCTGAAGGCCTGGGCCGAGAGCAACCAGCTGGCCGACCTGGCCGCGCTGTGCAGCCAGTTCGCCAGCCAGTCGCAGAGCGGCATCGCCCGCCTGTTGCCAGGCCCGACCGGCGAGCGCAACAGCTACACCATCCTGCCGCGTGAGCACGTGCTGTGCCTGGCCGACAACGAAGCCGACCTGCTGGCGCAGTTCGCCGCAGTGCTGGCCGTTGGCAGCTCGGCGGTATGGGCGGACGGCGAGCCGGGCAAAGCCCTGCGTGCCCGCCTGCCGCGAGAGCTGCAGGCCAAGGTCAAGCTGGTGGCGGACTGGAACAAGGATGAAGTGGCGTTCGACGCCGTGATCCACCATGGCGACTCGGATCAACTGCGCGGCGTGTGCCAGCAGGTGGCCAAGCGTGCCGGGGCGATCGTGGGTGTGCACGGGCTGTCCAGCGGCGACCACCAGATTGCGTTGGAGCGTCTGGTGATCGAGCGGGCAGTGAGTGTGAACACTGCTGCTGCCGGTGGTAATGCCAGCCTGATGACCATTGGCTAACGCTGAGGGTTGTTAACGAAAAAAGGAGAGCTTCGGCTCTCCTTTTTTTATGGGGGCTGGGGTTGGGCTGACAGGTGTTCGCCACAACATTTTCTGCGCCTGTGATATCGAGCGCCGCCCGCGCGGCGCTTCGCGGGGCAAGTCGGATCGCCGCACCGCCGCTCCCACATTTGTTGCAACGTGCCAAACCTGTCAGGCCATGGTTGCCTGCTTTGTTGGCCTGACGATATCTCCCCGTTGGCGCGGCTGCCGCCCCACATGTCTTTAATCATGCGCCAAGGCTGACGACCATGGCCTCACAGGCATGGCCACGTTGCAACAAATGTGGGAGCGGCGGTGCGGCGATCCGACTTGTCCCGCGAAGCGCCGCGCGGGCGGCGCTCGATCTCATAGGCGCAGGAATTGTTGTGGCGAACACATGGCGGCCTTCACCCCATCTGAAGCCAAACCCTCACTGCTTCATCCCCAACTCAGCATCATCCATCAGTGCCTTGGCCATCGCACTCAGATAATGGGCAGCCCAGATCATCATCGGTTTCTCATCCATCAGCCCGGTGATAGTCAGTTCGCGCACATAACCCATCAACTCCGAAGACTGCTCGCGGGCGTCCCGGCACGGGATGCCAGGCTCGATGCGGAACAGCGGGTGGGTGCCGTTTTCACCCTGGTAGAAGGTGGTCTTGCCGACGGTGACTTGGGTGTCTTCTGTTGTCATTGTTCAATCCCCTGATAATTCTCGACTGCCTGGGCCGGCCCTTTCGCGGGTAAACCCGCTCCCACAGGATCACCACAGGCTTCAAGACTTGCACCGTACCTGTGGGAGCGGGCATGCCCGCGAAAGGGCCGGCCCAGGCGACACATCAAAAAGCCTCAATGCGAAGTCCGTGGCCTGGATGAGGGCGTCTCGAGTGAATGGGCGTTCAGGGGTGGATCGGGGACAATATTCAGCATTGGTATTTTTCTCGGTTTGGGCCACCACCATCTGCTGTCAAACAAGAGGGTGGCAGCTGTGCATGGGTTGACAGACCGGTAGAAAAATCCAAAAAGCCCGGCGCACGCGAGGTGCCCCATACACAGCCGCCATAAAGGCGAAAGCCATGAGAATTTTCTGGTCGGCCTGTCAAAGCCGGTCACTGACTTGGCAGCGACCACCCGAGACTAGGGCCCGACCCAGAGCACCGCAATGGCTAGGAGGGGGTTAGGAGTATGTTTGGGAAATGGACTACATGGAATAGGCGAAAACCTAAAAAGGTCCAGCGAGGCTGACCGCAATGCGGTGGGGCTGGCAGGTGTTCGCCTCACCATTTGCTACGCCTGTGAGATCGAGCGCCGCCCGCGCGGCGCATCGCCGGCAAGCCGGCTCCCACATCTGTTTCGAGCCAGTCTCTCCTGTGATTTCACCGCTGCCCGCCTTGTTTGTTCCCTTCGATATTGAAGGTGTCGCCTGTGCTTTTCTGCAACCTCCAGCCATGCACCCAAAGTGCGAGTGCGCAGGAAGCAGGAGTAACTGGCCCGAAACAGATGTGGGAGCCGGCTTGCCGGCGATGCGCCGCGCGGGCGGCGCTCGATCTCATAGGCGCAAAAAGAATCGAGACAAGCACCTGTATGCCCCACCCCTTCTCAACCCATATCACCCAAACCTATTTACCTCCCCCTCATCCCACCCAACCACCTAGACTCGCAGCATCCCGCCTCAGGACCGCGACCATGCCCGAGACCCTGCTCAGCCCCCGCAACCTCGCCTTCGAACTCTACGAAGTCCTCGACGCCGAGGCCCTGACCCAACGCCCGCGCTTCGCCGAGCACAGCCGCGAAACCTTCGATGCGGCGCTATCAACTGCCCGCACCATCGCCGAAAAGTTCTTCGCTCCGCACAACCGCAAGGCCGACGAAAACGAGCCGCGCTACGTGGATGGCCGCGCCGAACTGATCCCCGAAGTGAAACCCGCCGTCGACGCCTTTCTCGAAGCCGACTTCCTCAACGCCAACCGCGACTTCGAAGCCGGCGGCATGCAGCTGCCGAGCCTGGTCTCGCAGGCCTGCTTCGCCCACTTCCAGGCGGCCAACGCCGGCACCACGGCCTACCCGTTCCTGACCATGGGCGCGGCCAACCTGATCGAGAGCTTCGGTAGCGATGAACAGAAACGCCTGTTCCTGCAACCGATGATCGAAGGCCGCTACTTCGGCACCATGGCCCTGACCGAACCCCATGCGGGCTCTTCACTGGCCGATATCCGTACCCGCGCCGAGCCTGCCGGTGACGGCAGCTACCGGCTCAAGGGCAACAAGATTTTCATCTCCGGCGGTGATCACGAGTTGTCGGAAAACATCGTGCACATGGTGCTGGCCAAGCTGCCGGATGCTCCGCCCGGCGTGAAGGGCATCTCGCTGTTCATCGTGCCCAAGTATCTGGTCAGCGAAGATGGCAGCCGTGGCCCGCGCAACGATGTGCTGCTGGCCGGGTTGTTCCACAAGATGGGCTGGCGCGGTACCACCTCCACCGCGCTGAACTTCGGCGACAACGGCCAGTGCGTCGGCTACCTGGTCGGCCAGCCGCACCAGGGCCTGGCCTGCATGTTCCAGATGATGAACGAGGCACGCATCGGTGTCGGCATGGGCGCAGTGATGCTCGGCTACGCCGGCTACCTGTATTCGCTGGAGTACGCCCGCCAGCGCCCGCAGGGTCGGTTGCCGGACAACAAGGACCCGCACAGCCCCGCGGTGCCGATCATCGAGCACAGCGATGTGAAACGCATGCTGCTGGCACAGAAGGCCTACGTGGAGGGTGCCTTCGACCTGGGCCTGTATGCCGCGCGCCTGTTCGACGACACCCAGACTGCCAGCGACGACAGCGCCCGCAAGCAGGCGCAGGAGCTGCTCGACCTGCTGACCCCGATCGTCAAATCCTGGCCCTCGACGTTCTGCCTCAAGGCCAATGAACTGGCGATCCAGATCCTCGGCGGCCACGGCTACACCCGCGAATACCCGGTTGAACAGTACTACCGCGACAACCGCCTGAACCCGATCCATGAAGGCACCGAGGGCATCCAGTCGCTCGACCTGCTGGGCCGCAAGCTGGCGCAGAACAATGGCGCCGGCCTCAAGCAGTTGATCCGGTCGATCGCGGCCACCGGCGAGCGCGCCAGCCATCATCCGAACCTCGACCCGCTGCGCCAGCCGCTGGAGCAACTGGTCAACCGCCTGCAAGGTGTGACCCTGGCCTTGCTGGGTGACCTGGCCCAGGGCAAAGTCGCTGGAGCCCTGGCAAACTCGGCCCTGTACCTCAAGGCCTTCGGCCACTGCGTGATCGGCTGGCGCTGGCTGGAACAGGCGATTCATGCCGAACTCGGACTGCTCAAGGGCAACCCCGCCGAGCGCGACTTCTACCTTGGCAAGCTGCAGGCCGCGCGTTATTTCCTGACCTGGGAAGTACCTGGCTGCCATAATGAGCTGGCATTGCTCGAGGCGCGCGACGACACTTGCCTCACCATGCAGGACGAGTGGTTCTAAGGGGGAGCCACCGTGTACACGGAGGCTTCCACATGTTCGATACCAGCGCCCTGCTGCGCCAGCGCTTTGCCGCGCTGCGCAGTACGGCCGAGTTGTTTTCCCTGCGCCATGTGAAACAGTCGCACCAGGCGCTGTCGGTTCGCCGCAACGTCGCGG
Source organism: Pseudomonas sp. B5(2017) (assembly GCF_002112825.1). Lineage (NCBI taxonomy): Bacteria > Pseudomonadati > Pseudomonadota > Gammaproteobacteria > Pseudomonadales > Pseudomonadaceae > Pseudomonas > Pseudomonas sp. B5(2017). The sequence goes on along the minus strand of NZ_NEIR01000002.1, from coordinate 197,854 downwards.
AACCACCCTTCTTCAGCCAGGACGAGGGCGCCATGCTCACCGTGCGGGTGAGTGGCGTGGAAGCCTATGCCGCCACCGCCGACCTGTCCCAGGCCGGCCTGCAGCGCGCCCTGGAGCAGGCCGAGGCGCTGGCCCGCCAGATCGCCCGGTACAACCTGCTGGACCTGCGTGAGCAACCGGTGACCAGCGCACGCCACGACCACATTTCGCCCAACTTCGACCAACCCGTGCCCAACCTCGCCGACTGCCTTGGCCTGCTCGCTGCCGAATCGGCCAGCGTGCCCAAGGACAGCCGCCTGGTGGACTGGCAGGCCAGCCTGGGCCTGAGCCTGGTCGAGCAGACCTACCTGAATTCGGCCGGCGCCGAGCTGCGCCACGCCCAGCGCTTCCTGTTCCCGGGCCTGGGCGTGACCGCCAGCGATGGCCAGGACAGCCAGAGCCGCAGCCTGGGCCGCGACAACTTCGGCCAGCAGGGCGGCTTCGAGATCATCGAGCGCTGTGGCCTGGTCGGGGCTGCCCGCCGGGTGGCCGACGAGGCGCTGCAACTGTTGCTGGCACCGAACACCCCCAGCGGCCCGCGCGACCTGCTGTTGATGCCGGACCAGATGATGCTGCAGATACACGAATCCATCGGCCACCCGCTGGAGATGGACCGCATTCTCGGCGACGAGCGCAACTACGCCGGCACCAGCTTCGTCAAGGCCGGTGACTTCGGCCACCTGCAGTACGGCTCCGCGCTGCTCAACGTGACCTTCGACCCGACCATCGGCGAAGAGCTGGCCAGCTACAGCTTCGATGATGACGGCACCCCGGCCAGCAAGCAGTTCCTGATCCGCGATGGCCTGCTGCTGCGCCCGCTGGGTGGTGCGCTGTCGCAGTTCCGCTCCGGCCTCGACGGCGTGGCCAACAGCCGCGCCTGCGGCTGGAACCGTGCGCCGATCGACCGCATGGCCAACCTCAACATCGAGCCGGGCGACCAGAGCCTGGATCAGCTGGTGAAGGGCATCGAGCACGGCATCCTGATGCGCACCAACCGCTCCTGGTCCATCGACGATGCGCGCAACAAGTTCCAGTTCGGCTGTGAGCGGGGGCAGTTGATCGAAAACGGCGAGCTCAAGGGCATCGTCAAGAACCCCAACTACCGCGGCATCTCCGCGCAGTTCTGGCGCAACCTGGCGGCGGTCGGCGACAGCACTACCTTCCAGGTGCTGGGCACGCCCAACTGCGGCAAGGGCGAACCCAACCAGGTGGTGCGGGTCGGCCACGCCTCGCCGGCCTGCGTGTTCCGCCAGATCGACGTATTCGGAGGAGACGCCTGATGAAACACGCTTTCGAAACCCTGGTCGGGGATGTGCGCAAAGCCCTGCAGACGGGCGAACAGTTCACCCTCGGCTACAGCGCCGAACAGTCGCAATTCGTGCGCTTCAACCATGCCAAGGTGCGCCAGGCCGGCACCGTGAACCAGGCCGGCGCGCAACTGCGGCTGATCCGCGATGGCCGCCAGGCAGAGCAACAGGTGACCTTGAGTGGTGACACGCAACTGGATAGCCAGCGCCTGGTCACGGCCCTGGAGCAACTGCGCCAGACCTTGCCGCTGCTGGCGGTCTATCCGTACCTGCGCCTGGACGAAAGCGCCTGGCACAGCCACAGCCAGCAGGAGCAGCCGCTGCCCGAACTGAGCGATGTGCTGACCTTGCTCGAGCGCGAAGCCGGCGACCTGGACCTTGTCGGCATCTACGCCGCCGGCCCCATCTGCCGGGGCTTCGCCAGCTCGTTCGGGGCCTTCGGCTGGCACCAGGCCAACAGCTTCAACTTCGACTGGAGCCTGTTCCACGAAAACGGCGAGGCGGTGAAGGCCAATTATGCCGGGCAAGTGTGGAGCGCCGACGACTTCACTGCACGCCTGCGCCAGGCGCGGGAGCAGCTGGGTTTCCTTGGCCGCCCTGCCGTCACGCTGAAACCTGGCAGCTACCGTGCCTACCTGGCCCCGGCGGCCATGGACGAAATAGCCGGCATGCTGTGCTGGGGCGGCTTTTCCGCACAGGCCCTGGCCACTGGCAACAGCGCCCTGCAGCGCCTGTACAACGGCGATGCGCGGCTGAGCTCGCTGGTGAGCTTTACCGAGCAGGTCAGCGGTTCGCTGAGCCCGGCGTTTTCCGATGAAGGCTCGCCGCGCCTGGATGTGCCGTTGATCCAGCAAGGCGAGGCCCGGCAGCGATTGATCAGTGCACGCAGTGCGGCCGAGTTCGAGCTGCTGGCCAATGGCGCCGATAGTTACGAGTCGCCGTGTGCGCTGAGCCTGGCAGCAGGTAGCCTGCCAAGCGAGCAGATCCTGGAGCGGCTCGGTACCGGGCTGTACATCAGCAACCTGTGGTACCTGAACTATTCCGACTTGCCGGCGGCACGCATGACCGGGCTGACCCGCTTCGCCACCTTCTGGGTGGAGAACGGGCAGATCCAGGGCCCGGTGAGCACCATGCGCTTCGATGACAGCCTGTACAGCTTGCTGGGTAGCCAACTGGAGGACCTGACGCAGGAGCGCGAGATGATTCTGTCGACCAGTACCTATGGACAGCGCAGTACCGGGTCGAGTCATTTGCCGGGGGCACTGGTCAAAGGCCTGACCCTGACATTGTGACTGGACTTACCGGCCCTTTCGCGGCTAAAGCCGCTCCCACAGGATCTCCACTGCCCTTGAATGTGGTGATATCCCTGTGGGAGCGGGTTCACCCGCGAAGAGGCCGGCACTGACAAACGAGGAAGTCATGCCCGAACGCACCCCGCTGGACCCTGTCACCGCCCGCTGGATCCCTTGGGTGGTGGCCATCGCCTTCTTCATGCAGTCCCTGGACGGCACCATCCTCAACACTGCACTGCCAGCCATGGCCCGCTCGCTGGCCGAAGACCCGCTGCGCATGCAGGGCGTGATCATCGCCTACATGCTCACCGTGGCCCTGCTGATCCCCGCCTCAGGCTGGATCGCCGACCGCTTCGGCACCAAGCGCATCTTCTTCAGCGCCATCCTGCTGTTCAGCTTCGGCTCGCTGCTGTGCGCCGCCGCCAACAGCCTCGGGTTCCTGATCTTTGCCCGTGTCGTGCAAGGGCTGGGCGGTGCGCTGATGCTGCCGGTCGGGCGCTTGGTAGTCCTACGTGCCTACCCGCGCACCGAGCTGGTGCGCATCATGAGCTTCATCACCATCCCCGGCCTGCTCGGGCCGCTACTGGGCCCTACGGTTGGCGGCTGGTTGGTGGAAATACTGAGCTGGCACTGGATCTTCCTGCTCAACCTGCCGGTCGGCCTGATCGGCTGCTACGCCGTGTGGAAGTTCATCCCCGACCTGCGCGGCGCCGAGCGCACCACGTTCGACGGCCCCGGGTTCCTGCTGTTTGGCGCAGCGATGGTATTGATCACCATCGCCATGGAAGGCCTGGGCGAACTGCACCTGCCGCACCTGCGGGTGATGTTGCTGCTGTTCGCCGGCATGGCCTGCCTGGCGGCCTACTGGCTGCGCGCCGGGCGCGACCCGGAGCCGCTGTTCTCGCCCAGCCTGTTCCGTGTGCGCACCTTTGCCATCGGTATCCTCGGCAACCTGTTCGCCCGCCTGGGCAGCGGCGCCCTGCCGTTCCTGGTGCCGTTGCTGCTGCAAGTGGCGCTGGGCTACTCGCCGGCCCAGGCCGGCATGAGCATGATCCCGCTGGCGGCTGCGGCGATGCTGGCCAAGTCCATCGCCCGACCACTGATCGAACGCTTTGGCTACCGCATCATCCTCACCGGCAACACCCTGCTGCTGGGCCTGCTGCTGGCCAGCCTCGGTCTGGTCGACGAACAGACGCCCTATGCCGTGCTGCTGATTCAGCTGGGCCTGCTCGGCGCGGTCAACTCGATGCAATTCACCGCGATGAACACGGTAACCCTGATCGACCTCGACGACGCCAGCGCCAGCAGCGGCAACAGCCTGCTGTCGGTGGTCGCGCAGCTGGCCCTGAGCCTGGGCGTGGCATGTGCGGGTGCATTGCTCGGCGGCTTTACCGCAGCCGGCAGCGCCGATGGCGTGGAAACCACCTTGGGCGCATTCCAGCTGACCTTCGTCACCATCGGCGTGATGGCCATGCTGGCGGCGGCGATCTTCCTGCAACTGTCGCCGACGGACGGAAGGCGTGCCCGTCGTCCGGAACAACACATGGAGTCGTAGGGCGAATGGCCACGAGGCTGGTAGACTGTGCGGCATTTTTCGCTTCGCAACGCAGGCCCGCCTCGTGACCACCGAATCCACCGCCTTTGCCACCTTGCCGCTGTCCACTGCCATGCTGGCCAACCTGGACGCCCTCGGCTATGCCTCGATGACACCAATCCAGGCCCAGAGCCTTCCGGTCATCCTCAAGGGGCAGGACCTGATCGCCCAGGCCAAGACCGGCAGCGGCAAGACCGCCGCCTTCGGCATCGGCCTGCTCAACCCGATCAACCCGCGCTACTTCGGTTGCCAGGCGCTGGTGCTGTGCCCCACCCGCGAGCTCGCCGACCAGGTGGCCAAGGAGCTGCGCCGCCTGGCCCGCGCCGAGGACAACATCAAGATCCTGACCCTGTGCGGCGGCGTTTCGCTGGGCCCGCAGATCGCTTCGCTGGAGCATGGCGCACACATCATCGTCGGCACCCCAGGGCGCATCCAGCAGCACCTGGACAAGGGCACCCTGGTGCTCGACGGGCTGAACACCCTGGTGCTGGACGAAGCCGACCGCATGCTCGACATGGGCTTCTTCGATGCCATCGCCAGCATCATCGGCAAGACCCCGTCGCGCCGCCAGACCCTGCTGTTCTCGGCCACCTACCCGGCCGGCATCAAGCAACTGGCCGCCGACTTCATGCGCAACCCGCAACAGGTCAAGGTCGAGAGCCTGCACGCCGACAACCAGATCGAGCAGCGCTTCATCGAAATCGACCCGCAACAGCGCCTCGAGGCCGTCACCCGCGTGCTCGGCCACTACCGCCCGCAGTCCTGCGTGGCGTTCTGCTTCACCAAGCAGCAGTGCGAGGATGTGGTCGCCCACCTGACCGCCAAGGGCATCGTTGCCCAGGCCCTGCATGGCGATCTGGAGCAGCGCGACCGCGACCAGGTGCTGACCATGTTCGCCAACCGCAGCAGCTCGGTGCTGGTGGCTACCGATGTGGCCGCGCGCGGCCTGGACATCGATGGCCTGGACATGGTCATCAACGTCGAACTGGCACGTGATGCGGAAATCCATGTGCACCGTGTGGGCCGCACCGGCCGTGCTGGCGAGAAAGGTATTGCGGTCAGCCTGGTGGCACCGGCCGAAGGCCACCGCGCCCAGGCCATCGAAGACCTGCAGAAGAGCCCGCTGCGCTGGGACCAGCTGGACAGCCTGAAGCACAAGGGCGGCGAGCCGCTGCTGCCGCTGATGAGCACCCTGTGCATCGCCGCCGGGCGCAAGGACAAGCTGCGCCCGGGTGACATCCTCGGGGCGCTGACCGGTGACGCCGGCATCCCCGGCAAGCAGGTGGGCAAGATTGCGATCTTCGATTTCCAGGCGTTCGTGGCCGTTGAACGGCCGCTGGCCAAGCAGGCCATGCAGCGCCTGAACAGCGGCAAGATCAAGGGGCGCTCCCTGAAAGTCCGTATCGTCTGACCTAATTTTGGGGCCGCGTTGCGGCCCTTTCGCGACACAAGGCCGCTCCTACAGGGGATCGCAAACTCCTGTAGGAGCGGCCTTGTGTCGCGAAAGGGCTGCAAAGCAGCCCCCAGCAATCCTGAAGAGGTAACACCGTGCACTCCACCGACGTGATCATCCTCGGCGCCGGCGCCGCCGGCCTGATGTGCGCCCAGCTCAGCGCCCGCCGTGGCCGCCGGGTACTGGTGCTCGACCACGCCAACAAACCGGGCAAGAAGATCCTCATGTCCGGCGGCGGCCGCTGCAACTTCACCAACATGTATACCGAGCCGGGCAACTTCCTCTCGCAGAACGCACACTTCTGCAAGTCGGCCCTGGCCCGCTACACCCAGTGGGACTTCATCGAGCTGGTGTGCAAGCACGGCGTGGCCTACCACGAGAAGAAGCTCGGCCAGCTGTTCTGCGACAACAAGGCCAGTGACATCCTCGACATGCTGCTGGCCGAATGCGATGAGGCCGGCGCCGAGATCCGCATGCACACCAGCATCGAGCAGATCGAGAAGACCGAAGGCGGCTACCTGCTGCAGACCAGCGGCGGCCAGTTCGCCTGCCAGTCGCTGGTGATCGCCACCGGCGGCCTGTCGATCCCGACCCTGGGTGCCACCGGCTTCGGCTACCAGGTGGCCCGCCAGTTCGGCCACACCCTGCTGCCGACCCGCGCCGGGCTGGTGCCGTTCACCATCACCGGGCCCCAACTGAAGGCACTGTGCACCGAGTTGTCCGGCACCTCGCTGGATTGCACCGCCAGCTGCAACGGCACCAGCTTCCGCGAGAACCTGCTGTTTACCCACCGCGGCCTCAGCGGCCCGGCAATTTTGCAGATCTCGTCGTTCTGGGAGGCCGGCGACACGGTCGAGATCAACCTGCTGCCCGACCGTGATGCACTGACCTGGCTGCAACAGATGCAGGCCGAACGCGCCAACGCCGAGCTGAAGACCGTGCTGGGCGAGGTGTTTACCCGCAAGCTGGCCAACCTGCTGGCCGAGCAGTGGTTCGAGTCCCGGCCGATGAAGCAGTACACCCCGGCGGAACTGGCACAGATCGCCGAAAAGCTGGCGAACTGGCAAGTGGTGCCGGCCGGCACCGAGGGCTATCGCACTGCCGAAGTGACCCTGGGTGGCGTGGATACCCGCGAGGTGTCGTCCAAGACCATGGAATCGCTGAAGAGCCCCGGGTTGTATTTCATTGGTGAAGTGCTGGATGTGACTGGCCACCTGGGCGGTTTCAATTTCCAGTGGGCCTGGGCCTCCGCCAACGCCGCGGCGCAGTTCGTGTAGAGTAGAATCCATTCAGCAGCACGGAACGCTTCTTGCTGGCCCGTGCTCAGTGTCGGAATTTGGGCCGCTTCGCGCCCCTTCGCGGGCACGCCCGCTCCCACAGAGTTCCGCGTATCCCCTGTGGGAGCGGGCGTGCCCGCGAAGGGGCGCGAAGCGGCCCCGGTAACCGTCTCTGAAAGGTATTTCTCTGATCACTGCCTAGCAGGCCATCATGTCATCGAGCTCGTTCCGTCAGTCACTGCGTCGCCTGTGGGGTCAAGACAAGTTCAGCTACAGCATCCGGGTCACCATCGCCCTCACCGGCAGCCTGGCCCTGTGCTGGTACCAGAACGAAATGGCCCTGCTGATTCCGCTGTTCCTCGGCATCATCGCCAGCGCCCTGGCCGAAACCGATGACAGCTGGCAGGGCCGCCTCAGCGCCCTGGCCGTCACCCTGGTGTGTTTTGCCATCGCCGCACTGGCGGTCGAACTGCTGTTCCCCTACCCGTGGGCATTCGTCATTGCCCTGGCCTTGGCGGCCTTCGGCCTGACCATGCTCGGTGCCCTGGGCGAGCGCTATGGCGCCATCGCTTCAGCGACCCTGATCACTGCGGTGTACACCATGATCGGCGTGGACCAGCGCGGCGGCCAGGTCACCGACTTCTGGCACGAACCACTGCTGCTGGTGGCGGGTGCGGCCTGGTACGGGCTGCTGTCGGTGCTGTGGCAGGCGCTGTTTTCCAACCAACCGGTGCAGCAGAGCCTGGCCAAGCTGTTCTTCGAGCTGGGCAGCTACCTCAAGCTCAAGGCCAGCCTGTTCGAACCCGTCCGCACCCTTGACGTCGAAGCCCGGCGCCTGGAACTGGCCCAGCAGAACGGCAAGGTGGTGGCGGCACTCAACGCAGCCAAGGAAATCATCCTGCACCGGGTGGGCAACAGCCAGCCGAACTCCAAGGTCAGCCGCTACCTCAAGCTGTACTTCCTGGCCCAGGACATCCATGAACGGGTCAGTGCCTCGCACTATCCCTACAACGCCCTGACCGAGGCTTTTTTCCACAGCGACGTGATGTTCCGCTGCCAGCGCCTGCTGCGCAAGCAGGGCTCGTCCTGCCAGGAACTGGCCCGCTCGATCCGCCTGCGCCAGCCGTTCGTGCTGGCCAGCGGTTATCCCGAAGCCCTCGAAGACCTCAACGCCTCGCTGGAACACCTGCGCATGCAGAACAACCCGGCCTGGCGTAGCCTGCTTCGCTCGCTGCGGGCGCTGGCGGCCAACTTGGCGACGCTCGACCGCCTGCTCAGCGCCGCCAGCAACCCGGACAGCCTTGCCGACACCAGCGATAGCAGCCTGCTCGACCGCTCGCCACGCTCGCTGAAGGATGTGTGGACCCGCCTGCGCACCCAATTGACTCCGACTTCGCTGCTGTTCCGCCATGCCCTGCGCCTGCCGCTGGCGCTGTCGATCGGCTATGGCATGGTGCACCTGATCCACCCCACCCAGGGCTACTGGATCATCCTCACCACGCTGTTCGTGTGCCAGCCCAACTACGGTGCGACCCGGCGCAAGCTGGTGCAGCGGATAGCCGGCACCGCCGTCGGCCTGACGGTGGGCTGGGCATTGTTCGACCTGTTCCCCAACCCGGTCATCCAGTCGTTGTTCGCCGTGGTCGCCGGGGTGGTGTTCTTCGTCAACCGCACCACCCGCTACACCTTGGCCACGGCCGCGATCACCCTGATGGTGCTGTTCTGCTTCAACCAGATCGGCGATGGCTATGGCCTGTTCCTGCCGCGCCTGTTCGATACCCTGGTCGGCAGCCTGATCGCCATCCTCGCGGTGTTCCTGTTCCTCCCCGACTGGCAGGGGCGGCGGTTGAACAAGGCGCTGGCCAATACCCTGGCCTGCGCCAGCGTGTACCTGCGGCAGATCATGCAGCAGTACGCCCACGGCAAGCGCGATGACCTGGCCTACCGCCTGGCCCGGCGCAACGCCCACAACGCCGACGCGGCGCTGTCCACCACCCTGGCCAACATGCTGATGGAGCCGGGGCATTTCCGGAAGGAGGCCGACGTCGGCTTCCGCTTCCTGGTGCTGTCGCATACCTTGCTCAGCTACCTCTCGGGGCTGGGCGCGCACCGCGACACCGCCTTGCCGGCGGAGGTGCAGGAGCAGTTGATCGAAGGTGCCGGGCAAAGCCTGGCCAGCAGCCTGGACGAGATTGCCAACGGCCTGGCCGCGCGCCTGCCGGTGGCGATTCACAGTGATGCCGAAGAAGCGCTGGCCAATGCCCTGGAGCAGATGCCGGAAGAGCTGGACGAGCACCAGCGGCTGGTGCAGACGCAGTTGGCGTTGATCTGCCGGCAGCTGGGGCCGCTGCGGACCCTGGCAGCGCATTTGATCAAGGAAGGTGCACCGGCCTGAGTTGTACTATCGCCTGTGCCGGCCTCTTCGCGGGTGAACCCGCTCCCACAGGAACCCCACAAGTTTCCAGTCCTGTGTAATACCTGTGGGAGCGGGTTTACCCGCGAAGAGGCCAGAACAGGCGATATAGATCAGAAGCCATGCTGGCGCATGAGCCGCGCATAGCTGCCATCCGCCTTCATCGCTGCAATCGCCTGCTCGAACCGCTCGACGATCCGCGCATGCTCCGGGTTTTTCAGGCTGACCAGGATATGCAGGGTGTTCTCCCCCAACGGCGGCTCCACCAGCATCACCCCATCGCGTACCTCAGGCAGTTCGCGCTGCAAGTTGTAACGGGCCACGTACTCGTCTTCCACCGCCAGGTCCACCCGCCCCGCCGCCAGCATGCGTACCGCAGAGGGAAAGTTGCGCACCGCCACCTTGTGCAGGCGGGTGTCGCGGTCGAACTCGGGGGAATAGGCGTAATCACGCACCACAGCGATGCTGTAGGGATACAAGTCTGACTGGCGCTTGTAGCGAAACGCCTCGCCCTTGCGTTGCAACAGGCGAATGCGGTTGACCAGGTAGGCTTTGGAAAACTGCCCGATGCTGGCGCGCGAGTCGTTGTACCAGGCGTTGATCAGCACGTCGTAACGCCCCTCGCTCACCCCCAGCAGGGCCCGCGCCCACGGTGCCTCTTCGACCCCACTGGTGTAGCCGGCCCGGGCCAGCGCCGTGGTGACGATGCTGGTCGCCAGGCCACCGCCCGGCATGCTGGCATCGGTGAACGGCGGCCAATTGTCGGCCACCAGGCGTAGCTTTTCGTAACCCGGGGCGGGTGTTGCAAGCATCATTGCCAGCAACCCCAGAACACAAAGCAGTGGCCGCATGCTCACGTCCTTTCGCAATGGAGGGCACACACTGCCGACGAGATTACACAAAGCCGTCGCCGAGGGCAGCGGCCAATAGTGTCATTTAGCCTCTATTTTGGCCGTGACCCATACATCATGCGATGATCGACGGCCCACTCAAGGAGTTCGCGCCAATGTCCATCGACTGGCTCTGCAAGCACCACACCGATCTCAGCAAGGACCAGCTCTACGCCATTCTGCAATTACGCACTGAAGTGTTCGTGGTCGAGCAGCGCTGCGCCTACCAGGAAGTCGATGGCCAGGACCTGACCGGCGATACCCTGCACCTGATGGGCTGGCAGGATGACAAGCTGGTGGCCTACCTGCGCCTGCTCGACCCGCAATCCCAGGGTGGGGATGTGGTGATCGGGCGGGTGGTGACTGCACTTGCGGCGCGCGAGCTGAAGCTGGGGCACCCCTTGCTGCTCAAGGGGTTGGAGGCAGCGGAGCATTGCTGGCCTGGGGTGCCGGTTTACCTGTCGGCGCAGGCGCACTTGCAGGGGTTCTATGCCCAGCATGGGTTCGCGGTGGTGGGCGAGGAATATCTTGAGGATGACATTCCGCATATCGGGATGCGCAAGGGTTGAGATCGCCGGGGGTGCTTCGCACCCCTTTCGCGACACAAGGCCGCTCCTACAAGGGAACGCGATTACCTGTAGCAGCCCCCAGTGGATCAGGGATACCCCAGCACTTCGCGAACCTGCCGCAGGTGCTGGATGATCCACTGCTTGTCGATCGCTCCCCAGTCATGAATGCGGTAATGCCCGGCGTGGTTGCGCGCGCCTTCCTGCTGTTCGAACTCGCAGACGATATCCAGGTCGGCCAGCGCCGCAATGGTGTCCTGGGCGGTGCGCCGGGGCATGCCGGTGGCCTCCATCAGGGCCGGCACGCTGGTCGCGGTCTGGCTGTCGATCAGCCAGGCCACGTACAGGCGGCGGTAGAAGCTGCTCTTGGTCTTGCTCACTTCCATGCTGCGTGGTCCTTAACAGTTGCCCGGCAGCTCCCGATAGGTCAGGTAGACGCGCAGGTCGAATTCCAGTTGGTGGTAGTCCGGCTCCATGTGCTGGCAGAGCTGGTAGAACGCCTTGTTGTGGTCGCGCTCGCGCAGGTGTGCCAGTTCGTGCACCACGATCATGCGCAAGAATTGCGGCGCGGCCTCCTTGAACAGCGAGGCAATGCGGATTTCCTTCTTCGCCTTGAGCTTGCCGCCCTGCACCCTTGATATCGCCGTATTCAGGCCCAGGGCCCGATGGGTCAGGTCGAGACGATTGTCGAACAGCACCTTGTCCAGGTTCGGCGCGCTGCGCAGGTATTGCTGGCGCAAATCCTGGGCATAGCCATACAGCGCCTTGTCGTTCTGCACGTCATGGCGGTCGGGGTAGCGGCGCTGCAGGTACTCGCCCAGGCGGTCGCTTTCGATCATCTCCCGCACCTGTTGCTGCAGGTGCGGGGGGTAGGCTTGCAAGTATCGTAATACGGTCATGGCGCTGCATTCGGTGTAACGAATGCCGATTCTAGCCAATCACGGCCCCGGCCAGGAGAAAATCGCCGGGAAGCTGCTGGCATCCGTGGCGGTCATCGGGTATGCCACCAGGAACCCCTGCACGTACTCACAGCCATTGGCCTTGAGCCAGGCCGCCTGGGCCGGGGTTTCCACCCCCTCGGCGATCACCGTGATGCTGTAGTCGGCGCACAGGCCGATGACGCTGCGCACCAGCGCGGCATCCACCGCCGAGTCGGGCAGGCGCGCGACCAGGTGGCGGTCGAGCTTGAGGGTATCGATCGGCAGGTCGCGCAACATGCGCAACGAACAGTCGCCGGCACCAAAGTCATCCAGCGCCACCCGCATACCCAGCTCGCGCAAGCGGTGTATCTGTTTCACCGCCGCATCGATGTTGTACATCAGCGAGGTTTCCGCCACCTCCACTTCCAGCTGCGCCGGGTCCAGCTGGTAAAGCTGGATGACCCGGTGCAGTTCGTCGACCAGGCTTGGCATGGCGAACTGCGCACGGCTCAGGCTGATACCCAGCACCAGGTCCGCCGGGAAACGCTGGCACCAGGCCTGGCGCTGAGCCGCGCCCTGGCGGTAGATCCAGCTGGCCAGGCGGTTGATCAGGCGCGCCTCTTCCAGCAACGGGATGAACAGCCCCGGCGGCACATCGCCGACACTGGGATGCTGCCAACGCAGCAAGGCCTCGAAGCCACGCAAGCGGCCATCGTTGAAGCCAACCTGCGGCTGGTAAACCAGAGTGAAGTCTTGCTGCTCCACGGCCGTGCGTACGCTGTCCTCGAGCATCAGCCGCGAACGCGCCCGGCCGTTGAGCTCCTGATCGTAGAAGCGATACTGCTGGCGCCCCGCCTGCTTGGCCGCGTACATCGCCGCATCGGCCGCACGCAAGAGGCCTTCGACATTGGCGCCGCAATCCGGATAAGTGGCGATACCGATGCTCACCCCAAGGCTCACATCCAGCCCTTCCACCTGGTGGCTGATGGAAATACGTTCCAGCAACCGCTCGGCATAGCGCCCGGCCTGCTCCGGGTAAGGCAGGCTGTCGAACAGTGCGGTGAACTCGTCCCCGCCCATGCGCGCCAGCAGCGCTTCACTGCCCAGGCAATCCTTGAGCTGTTCGGCTACCCAGTGCAGCACCCGGTCGCCCGCGTCGTGGCCGAGCGAGTCGTTGATGCGCTTGAAGCCATCCAGGTCCATGTACATCAGCGCCTGCGCCTTGTCCGAACGCTCGTTGCGCAGCAGCGCACCTTCGGCGGCCTGGTAGAACCCGCGGCGGTTGAGCAGGCCGGTAAGCGGGTCGGTGACGGCCTGGTACTCCAGCTGCTGGTGCAGGTTGCGCACCACCGACATGTCCAGCACGGTGACCACCATGGCCTGCTGTTCTGCCGGCAGTGGCGCACAGGACAACGCCACCGGCACCAGCTCGCCGCCCAGGGTGCGCAGCTGGGCATCATGCACGCGGAAGATGCGCCGCCCCAGGTAGGCCTGGTAGAAGTCCGATTCGTTCCACAGGCTGGCACTGGTCAGTTGCACCAGGTCGAGCAGATGGGCGCCCTGCAACTCCTGCACCGGCGCTGACAACAAACGGGAAATGGCCGGGTTGGCAAAGCTGATGATGCCTTGGGCATCCACCACCAGAATGCCCTCGGCGGCGTTCTCCAGGATCGATGCGTTGAAGGCCCTGGCCGCTTCCAGCTCGCGGGTCAGCCGCTGCAGCATGCGCCGGTTGCGCTGCTGGTCGAGCAGGGCCTGGACCTTGGGCTTGAGGATTTGCGGGTCGAACGGTTTGAACATGTAGTCCACGGCGCCGCTGGCGTAGCCCTTGAGCACGGCCGCTTCGGACTGTTCGTTGGCGGTGAGGAAAATGATCGGGGTCAGCCGGGTACGCTGGCTGCCGCGCATCAGCCGGGCGACTTCGAAGCCGTCCATCTCCGGCATCTGTACATCCAGCAGGACCAGGTCGACATCGTGCTCGAGCAACGCGCTCAGGGCTTCCATCCCCGAGTTTGCCGTCAGCACCTGCCAATCCTGACGGGCCAGCAATGCCCGCATGCTGATGAGGTTTTCGGGGTAATCGTCTACCACCAGAAGAACCGAGCTGCCATCCAGTGGCTGAGGTTGGGGGTGAGGGTGAGCGCCATCCATGCTGCTTCTCTATTATGTGACCGACTTCAAGATACGGTTGGATCCACTAGTACTCTAGACCTGAGCGGATAACACGCAATGCAATCAGAACGCTATCAGTGCCTCAACTATACGGTAGCCGACTAACGGTCGCTTTGCCGGGAATATGTGCCGCCCTCTTCGCGGGCATGCCCGCTCCCACATGGAGGGTTTGCATGCTCCCTGTGGGAGCGGGCGTGCCCGCGAAGAGGCCATCACAGATGCAAGGTTCTAACACCCAAAAATGAAAAAACCCGCATCGCTGCGGGCTTTTTCATTAATGCCAGAAGATCAGTTGACCTTGGCGGCCAGCTCACCTTTCAGGTAGCGCTGGTACATGCCTTCCAGGGAGATCGGCTTGATCTTCGAGGCATTGCCAGCGGTGCCGAAGGCTTCGTAACGGGCGATGCACACGTCACGCATGGCCTTGACGGTTTCACCGAAGAACTTGCGCGGGTCGAACTCGCTCGGGTTCTGCGCCATCAGGCGGCGCATGGCGCCGGTGGAAGCCAGACGCAGGTCGGTGTCGATGTTGACCTTGCGCACGCCGTACTTGATACCTTCGACGATTTCCTCGACCGGTACACCGTAGGTTTCCTTGATGTCGCCGCCGTACTGGTTGATGATCGCCAGCCACTCTTGCGGTACCGAGGACGAACCGTGCATCACCAGGTGGGTGTTGGGGATGCGCTTGTGGATTTCCTTGATGCGGTCGATGGCCAGCACGTCACCGGTTGGTGGCTTGGTGAACTTGTAGGCACCGTGGCTGGTACCGATGGCGATCGCCAGGGCGTCGACCTGGGTCTTCTTGACGAAGTCGGCAGCCTCTTCCGGGTCGGTCAGCATCTGGCTGTGGTCCAGCACGCCTTCGGCACCGATGCCGTCTTCTTCACCGGCCATGCCGGTTTCCAGCGAACCCAGGCAGCCCAGCTCGCCTTCTACCGAAACGCCGCAGGCGTGGGCCATGGCAACGGTCTGCTGGGTAACGCGGACGTTGTACTCGTAGTCGGTCGGGGTCTTGCCGTCTTCACCCAGCGAGCCGTCCATCATCACCGAGCTGAAGCCCAGCTGGATCGAGCGCTGGCAGACGTCAGGGCTGGTGCCGTGGTCCTGGTGCATACACACCGGGATATGCGGGAATTCTTCGATGGCCGCCAGGATCAGGTGACGCAGGAACGGGGCACCGGCGTATTTGCGGGCACCGGCCGAAGCCTGGACGATCACCGGGGAGTCGGTCTTGTCGGCCGCTTCCATGATGGCGCGCATCTGCTCGAGGTTGTTGACGTTGAAAGCTGGTACGCCGTAACCGAACTCGGCGGCGTGGTCCAGCATCTGGCGCATGCTAATGAGTGCCATTGTGTATCTCTCTCCCGACAAGCGTCGTTTGTTTCGTGCAAGCCTGCCGCAGGGGCGGTTGCTGTTCAAGTAGTCTGGGCCACCCTCGCGGCCCGGCCAGTCACGGTGCCTTGCAGCCCCGCCCAATCAGATCGTTGGTTGCCACCCAGTACACCAGGCCTTCTTCGCCCTTGGTATGGAAGGCCAGCATGCCATCGCTGTACAGCGCACCCGAGGCACCCGGCTCGGCCTTGAGCCGGTAGACCTGGTCGCCGCCACCAAGGCGCACATCGACCTGGTCGCGCTGCGCATCGGCGAAGCGCCACAGCACTTCAGCCTGGGTGTCGCAGACCCAGCGGGTCCAGTCGTCTGCCGGGGCGGGTTGCGCCGGCTTCAGCAGCGAGCATCCTGCCAGTGTCGCCAGGGCCGTCACGGCCAAAAGCGCTTTCATTAAATATCCTCTAGATGACCACGCAGCGGTCACTTGGTTGCCCGGCCCGACGAAATGCCGGGTTCAAGGGCAACCCGGCGCCTTGCGCTGGTGGTCTTCGTCGTACTTTTCCAGGCCTTCCGGGCCCACGCGCTTGCTGATGACCGGCACGGTCTCGGCCTGCCACTCGGACTGGTAGCAACCGCCCCTGGGCGGCTGCGCCGGGTCGGCATCCGAGGCCGGGCTGCCGGCGCATGCGCTCAGCAGGCCAGCCAGCATCATCACAGGCAATTGCTTGACCATCAGGCCGCTCCCTTTGCCAAGCGCCGACGTCATCAGGCCTTGGCCCGCTCTTCCAGGATTGCCACGGCCGGCAGGACCTTGCCCTCGACGAACTCGAGGAAGGCGCCACCACCGGTAGAAATGTAGGAGATATCGGCGCCAACGCCATATTTGTCGATGGCTGCCAGGGTGTCACCGCCACCGGCGATGGAGAACGCAGCGCTGTCGGCGATGGCCTTGGCCAGCACCTTGGTGCCGTTGCCGAACTGGTCGAATTCGAACACGCCGACCGGGCCGTTCCACAGGATGGTCTTCGACGACTTCAGCAACTCGGCGAAATTGGCAGCGGTTTGCGGGCCGATGTCCAGGATCATGTCGTCAGCGGCAACGTCGGCAATGGCCTTGACGGTGGCTTCTGCGCTCTCGGCGAACTCTTTGGCAACCACCACGTCGACCGGCAGAGGCACGCTGACCTTGGCGGCGATGGCCTTGGCGGTGTCGACCAGGTCAGGCTCGTACAGCGACTTGCCCACCGGGTGGCCGGCTGCGGCCAGGAAGGTGTTGGCAATGCCGCCACCGACGATCAGCTGGTCGCAGACCGAGCTCAGGCTGTTCAGCACGTCCAGCTTGGTGGAGACCTTGGAGCCGGCAACGATGGCTGCCATCGGCTTGGCCGGGGCCTTCAGGGCCTTGCCCAGGGCATCCAGCTCGGCTGCCAGCAGTGGGCCGGCAGCAGCGACCTTGGCGAACTTGGCAACGCCATGGGTCGAACCTTCGGCACGGTGGGCAGTACCGAAAGCGTCCATGACGAACACGTCGCACAGAGCGGCGTATTTCTGCGCCAGCTCGTCGGCGTTCTTCTTCTCGCCCTTGTTGAAGCGCACGTTCTCGAACAGTACCAGGTCACCAGCCTTGACCTCGACACCGTCCAGGTAGTCGGCAACCAGCGGTACGTCGCGGCCCAGGGCCTTGCTCAGGTAGTCGGCGACCGGCTTGAGGCTGTTCTCGGCAGAGAACTCACCCTCGGTCGGGCGGCCCAGGTGCGAGCAGACCATTACCGCCGCGCCCTTCTCCAGGGCCAGCTTGATGGTCGGCAGCGCTGCCAGGATACGCGCGTCGCTGGCTACCACACCGTCCTTCACAGGCACGTTGAGGTCTTCGCGGATCAGTACGCGCTTACCTTGCAGGTCGAGGTCGGTCATCTTCAACACGGTCATGAATGCAGTCCTTCAGGGCTGTTTGTTGCGGGTTGGGTGGACGACGTGCAGATAGTGTTCGGCAACGTCGAGCATACGGTTGGCGAACCCCCATTCGTTGTCGAACCAGGCCAGCAGGTTCACCAGGCGGGGGCCGGAAACACGGGTCTGGCTGGCATCGACGATCGCCGAATGCGGGTCATGGTTGAAATCACAGCTGGCGTGGGGCAACTCGGTGTAGGCCAGCAAGCCTTTCAGCGGGCCTTCCAGCGCCGCCTCGCGCAGCACCCGGTTGACTTCGGCCGCGCTGGTATCGCGGGCGGTCTGCAGGGTGATGTCCAGGCACGAGACGTTGACGGTCGGTACGCGTACCGCTTTGGCCTGGATTCGCCCGGCAAGTTCCGGAAGCAGGCGCTCGATGCCACGCGCCAGACCAGTGGACACCGGGATCACCGACTGGAAGGCCGAGCGCGTGCGGCGCAGGTCTTCGTGGTGGTAGGCGTCGATCACCGGCTGGTCGTTCATCGCCGAGTGGATGGTGGTGATCTGCACGTACTCGATGCCGAATGCCTGGTCCAGCACGCGCAGCAGCGGCACACCGCAGTTGGTGGTGCACGATGCGTTGGACACCAGGCGCTCGTTGCCGGTCAGGCAGGCCTGGTTGACGCCGTAGACCACCGTGGCATCGACGTCGGCCTCGCTGGCCATTGGCTGCGAGAACAGCACCCGCGGCGCGCCGGCGTCGAGGAAACGCTGGCCATCGGCGCGGGTGTGGTAGGCGCCGGAGCACTCCAGCACCAGGTCGATGTCCAGGGCGGCCCAGTCGATGCCTTCGGGGGTGGCACTGCGCATCACCTTCACGCAGTCGCCATTGATATGCAGACAGTCGCCATCGACCTTCACCTCACCGGGGAAACGCCCGTGGGTGGAGTCGAAGCGTGTCAGGTATTCCAGGCTGGCCTGGTCGGCCAGGTCGTTCAGCGCGACGATCTCGAAACCGGCCTTTGCCCCCCGCTCGAACAGCGCGCGCAGGACACAGCGGCCGATACGGCCATAACCGTTGAGTGCAACTTTGTAGGGACGCAGGTGGGGCATTCGTTGGCTCGCTAACGCATGATGGCTGTTGGGGCCGCGTTGCGGCCCATCGCGACGCAAGGCCGCTCCCACAGGGAACGCGTACGCTGTACCTTGTGGGAGCGGCCTTGTGTCGCGAAACGAGGGCGGAAGCCCTCGCCTTACGCCTGTATCAGTCTTCCAGCAGCTCTTCGGCAGTCCCGAGGATGTTATCCAGGGTGAAGCCGAACTCTTCGAACAGTGCCGAAGCCGGCGCCGACTCACCGTAGGTGGTCATGCCGATGATACGACCTTCCAGGCCGACGTACTTGTACCAGAAGTCGGCGTGAGCGGCTTCGATGGCGATACGCGCACCTACTTCCAGCGGCAGCACGGACTGCTTGTAGGCAGCGTCCTGGGCATCGAACACGCTGGTGCACGGCATGGAAACCACGCGCACCTTGCGGCCTTGTTCGGTCAGCTTGGCGTGCGCCTGAACAGCCAGGCCCACTTCGGAACCGGTGGCGATCAGGATCAGCTCAGGCTCGCCGGCGCAGTCCTTGAGCACGTAGCCACCGCGGCTGATGTCGGCGATCTGCTGGGCATCGCGGTCCTGGTGCTGCAGGTTCTGGCGCGAGAAGATCAGCGCCGAAGGGCCGTCCTTGCGCTCCAGGGCGCTTTTCCAGGACACGGCGGATTCCACCGCGTCGGCTGGGCGCCAGGTGTCCAGGTTCGGCGTGCTGCGCAGGCTGGTCAGCTGCTCGATCGGCTGGTGAGTCGGGCCGTCTTCGCCCAGGCCGATGGAGTCGTGGGTGTAGACGTGGATCACGCGCTGCTTCATCAGTGCCGACATGCGCACGGCGTTGCGAGCGTATTCCATGAACATCAGGAAGGTCGCGCCGTAAGGCACCAGGCCACCGTGCAGGGCAACGCCGTTCATGATGGCGGTCATGCCGAACTCGCGCACGCCATAGAACACGTAGTTGCCGCTGGCGTCGTTGGCTTCTACACCCTTGCAGCCCTTCCACAGGGTCAGGTTGGAGCCGGCCAGGTCGGCCGAACCGCCGAGGAACTCTGGCAGCAGCGGGCCGAAGGCGTTCAGGGCGTTCTGGCTGGCCTTGCGGCTGGCGATGGTTTCGCCCTTGGCGGCCACTTCGTTGATGTAGGCCTGGGCCTTCTCGCTGAAGTCGGCCGGCAGCTCGCCGCTGTCACGGCGCTTGAACTCGGCAGCCAGCTCCGGGTAGGCCTTGGCGTAGGCGTCGAAGCGCTGGTTCCAGTCGGCTTCGGCCTTGGCACCGGCAGCCTTGGCGTCCCACTCGGCGTAGATCTCGGCCGGGATTTCGAACGGGCCGTGGTTCCAGTTCAGTTCCTTGCGGGCCAGGGCGATTTCGTCGTTGCCCAGCGGTGCGCCGTGGCAGTCTTCCTTGCCCTGCTTGTTCGGCGAGCCGAAACCGATGATGGTCTTGCAGCAGATCAGGGTCGGGCGATCGCTCTTGCGGGCGGTCTCGATGGCGGTCTTGATCTCGTCGGCGTCATGGCCGTCGACGTTGCGGATCACCTGCCAGTTGTAGGCTTCGAAGCGCGCCGGGGTGTTGTCGGTGAACCAGCCGTGCACTTCGCCGTCGATGGAAATGCCGTTGTCGTCGTAGAAGGCGATCAGCTTGTTCAGGCCCAGGGTGCCGGCCAGCGAAGCGACTTCGTGGGAGATACCTTCCATCATGCAGCCGTCGCCGAGGAACACGTAGGTGTTGTGGTCGACGATGTTGTGGCCGTCACGGTTGAACTGGGCGGCGAGCACTTTTTCGGCCAGGGCGAAGCCCACGGCGTTGGCGATACCCTGGCCGAGCGGGCCGGTGGTGGTCTCGACGCCTGGGGTGTAGCCGTATTCCGGGTGGCCCGGGGTGCGGCTGTGCAGCTGGCGGAAGCCTTTGATGTCATCGATGGTGACGTCGTAGCCGGTCAGGTGCAGCAGCGAGTAGATCAGCATCGAACCGTGGCCGTTGGACAGCACGAAGCGGTCACGGTCGGCGAAACTCGGGTTGCTCGGGTTGTGCTTCAGATAGTCGCGCCAAAGCACTTCGGCGATATCCGCCATGCCCATGGGGGCACCTGGGTGGCCGCTGTTGGCCTTTTGCACGGCATCCATGCTGAGGGCACGAATGGCGTTGGCACGTTCACGACGGCTGGGCATCGCTGATCTCCTGGGGGGCTTGAATAGGTGGTGTCACGAAAAAAGGCGGCCATTTTCGCCCACTGGGGGGGCTTGGGGCAATGACGTATGGTCGCAGTCGGGGGATTTTCCTCTGATTGGCACTGATTTCGGGGCAAAATCTGGAAATCGGTGCCGGCTTCTTCGCGGGTGAACCCGCTCCCACAGGTTCAGCACTGCCCTCAGCCTTGGTGCGACCCTGTGGGAGCGGGTTCACCCGCGAAGAGGCCCGAAAGGGCAACCCCGCACTCCGCCCATCAGCCAATATCAAAACTTTTTGATATTGGCCTTGCTAGGGCAACGATGCCTGTCTAGACTGCCGCACCATGAACCTCCGTGCGCAATCGATCCCCGAGCAACGCGAAGCATTGGCTGCCCTGTGCAAAGCCAGTGGCGACGAGTTGCGCCTGAACGTATTGCGCGCCCTGGCCAACGACTCGTTCGGCGTGCTGGAGCTGGCGCAGATCTTCGACGTGGGCCAGTCGGGCATGAGCCACCACCTGAAGGTACTGGCCCAGGCCGAGCTGGTGGCGACCCGCCGCGAGGGCAATGCCATTTTCTACCGCCGCGCCCTGCCCGACAGCCTGCGCCTGGGCGGTCGGCTGCACGCGGCGCTGCTCGAAGAAGTGGACGACCTGGCCCTGCCGCCTGACGTGCAGGCGCGCATCGCCCAGGTGCAGCAACGCCGCGCAGCCACCAGCCAGGACTTCTTCCTGCGCGTGGAAGAGAAATTCCGCGCCCAGCAAGACCTGATCGCCGGCCTGCCGCAGTACCGCGAAAGCCTGCTGGCGCTGCTCGACAAACTGAATTTCGACCCGACCGCCAGCGCCCTGGAGGTCGGCCCCGGTGACGGTGGCTTCCTGCCCGACCTGGCCCGGCGCTTCGCCCAGGTCACCGCCCTGGACAACAGCCCGACCATGCTCGAACTGGCGCGCCAGGTGTGCCAGCGCGAAGGGCTCGACAACGTGAACCTGCAGTTGGCCGATGCACTGGGTGCAACGGATGTGGCCGCCGACTGCGTTGTGCTGAACATGGTGCTGCACCATTTCAGCGACCCGGCCCTGGCCTTGCGCCAGCTGGCCAAACGGGTGAAGGCAGGCGGCAGCCTGCTGGTAACCGAACTGTGCAGCCATGACCAGGGGTGGGCGCGCGAAGCCTGCGGCGACCTGTGGCTTGGCTTCGAACAGGACGACCTGGCCCGTTGGGCCAACGCCGCCGGGCTGGCCCCCGGGGACAGCCTGTACGTGGGCTTGCGTAACGGTTTCCAGATTCAGGTCCGCCATTTCCAGCGGACGGCTGGCGACATACAACATCGGTAAATTTCAGGAACCTTCGAGATGAGCGAATACTCCCTTTTCACCTCCGAGTCCGTGTCCGAAGGGCATCCGGACAAGATCGCCGACCAGATTTCGGACGCCGTCCTTGATGCCATCATCGCCCAGGACAAATACGCCCGCGTAGCCTGCGA
Source organism: Pseudomonas sp. B5(2017) (assembly GCF_002112825.1). Lineage (NCBI taxonomy): Bacteria > Pseudomonadati > Pseudomonadota > Gammaproteobacteria > Pseudomonadales > Pseudomonadaceae > Pseudomonas > Pseudomonas sp. B5(2017). The sequence goes on along the minus strand of NZ_NEIR01000002.1, from coordinate 175,961 downwards.
AACCCTGGTCAAGACCGGTGTCGCCATCATCGCCGGCGAAGTCACCACCTCCGCCTGGGTCGACCTGGAAGAGCTGGTGCGCAAGGTCATCATCGACATCGGCTACAACAGCTCCGACGTCGGTTTCGACGGCGCCACCTGCGCCGTGATGAACATCATCGGCAAGCAGTCGGTGGACATCGCCCAGGGCGTCGACCGCTCCCGCCCGGAAGACCAGGGCGCCGGTGACCAGGGCCTGATGTTCGGCTACGCCAGCAACGAGACCGACGTGCTGATGCCGGCACCGATCTGCTTCTCGCACCGTCTGGTCGAGCGCCAGGCCGAAGCGCGCAAATCGAAACTGCTGCCATGGCTGCGCCCGGACGCCAAGTCGCAGGTCACCTGCCGTTACGAAAATGGCAAGGTGGTCGGCATCGACGCCGTGGTGCTGTCGACCCAGCACAACCCTGAGGTTTCGCAGAAAGACCTGCAGGAAGCCGTGATGGAGCTGATCGTCAAGCACACCCTGCCTGCCGAACTGCTGCACAAGGGCACCCAGTACCACATCAACCCGACCGGCAACTTCATCATCGGTGGCCCGGTGGGCGACTGCGGCCTGACCGGGCGCAAGATCATCGTCGACTCCTACGGCGGCATGGCCCGCCATGGTGGTGGCGCGTTCTCCGGCAAGGACCCGTCCAAGGTCGACCGTTCCGCCGCCTACGCCGGCCGCTACGTGGCCAAGAACATCGTTGCCGCCGGCCTGGCCGAGCGTTGCGAGATCCAGGTGTCGTACGCCATCGGCGTGGCCCAGCCGACCTCCATCTCGATCAACACCTTCGGTACCGGCAAGGTCTCCGACGACAAGATCATCCAGCTGGTGCGCGAGTGCTTCGACCTGCGTCCTTACGCCATCACCACCATGCTCGACCTGCTGCACCCGATGTACCAGGAAACCGCTGCCTACGGCCACTTCGGCCGTACCCCGCAGCAGAAGACGGTCGGCGACGACACCTTCACCACCTTCACCTGGGAGCGCACCGACCGCGCCCAGTCGCTGCGTGACGCTGCCGGCCTGTAAGTTTCCTACGGCGCTGGACGAAAGCCCCTGCCGAGCAATCGGCAGGGGCTTTTTTGTGACATATGGGCTGACAAACGCTGCATGGCGACCCGCACGCTACCTGCCTAGGCTGAGGGTTCCCACCCGCCATGCAAGGATGCTGGCCATGCCGCTTATGCTGCTATTCGCCGTACTGCTCGCACTCCAAGCCCCATTGATTTGGGCCAGCCAATGCCCCAACTGGAACCCGCAACAAGTTGAAACTGAAGTGGCCCAACTGCGTGCCACGCTCGCCCACTGGGACGACCACTACCATCGCCAGGGCATTGCGCTCGTACCCGATGAGCTCTATGACCAGAGCCGCCAGCGCCTGGCGCACCTGCAGCAATGCTTTGGCATCGCGGCCACCCCGTCCCCGCTGGCCAGCGCTGGCGGGCCAATCCCGCATCCGGTGCCGCATACCGGCGTCGACAAGCTGGCCGACCGCCTGGCTGTAGAACGCTGGCTGGCCGGCAAGGCCGATGTCTGGGTGCAGCCAAAGGTCGATGGCGTAGCGGTATCCCTCATCTACCGACAGGGCCGGCTGGTGCAGTTGATCAGCCGGGGGGACGGCGTGCAGGGGCACGACTGGAGCCGCCACATCCCCCTGCTCGACGCAATCAACCGGCAGCTGCCCCAGGCCATCGACCTGCAACTGCAGGGCGAACTTTACCTGCGCCTGGATACGCATGTGCAAGCCCAGGCAGGCAGCGCCAATGCCCGAGGGACGGTTGCCGGGCTGCTGGCTCGCAAGCAGCTGAGTGGTGAGCAAGGCGAGCGCATCGGCCTGTTCGTGTGGGACTGGCCGCAAGGCCCCGAGCAGCAGGCCGAACGCCTCGCGAAGTTGGCGGAACTGGGCTTTGCGCACAGCCAGGATTACAGCGTCGCCATAGAAACAGCGGACGATGCCGCGCACTGGCGTGAGTACTGGTACCGCTCACCCCTGCCCTTCGCCACCGATGGCGTGGTGTTGCGCCAAGGCGTCCGGCCGCCGGCCGAGCGCTGGCAGGCCAAGGCACCCTACTGGATCGCGGCGTGGAAGCACCCGTACACGCAGGCCCTGGCCGAAGTGCGCGAAGTACGCTTCCGCGTTGGCCGCACAGGCAGGGTCACGCCAGTGTTGCACGTGCTGCCAGTTACCCTGGATGACCGACGAATCACCCAGGTGAGCCTGGGCTCGCTGGCTCGCTGGCTCAAGCTCGACATCCGCCCCGGTGACCAAGTGGCCGTCAGCCTTGCCGGGCTGACCATCCCGCGCCTGGAGCAAGTGGTGCACCGCGCCGCCGAGCGCCAGCCGGTAACCGCACCAGCGCCCGGCCAACATCATGCCCACAGTTGCTGGCAGGCCAGCGAAGGCTGCGAGGACCAGTTCATCGCCCGCCTCACCTGGCTCAGCGGCAAGCAGGGGCTGGCCCTGCCGCGCACCGGCCCCGGCACCTGGCGCCGACTGGTGGCTGCCGGGCTGGTGACCTCGATGATCGACTGGCTGCATCTGGATGCCGAGCGCCTGGGCCAGGTAGCCGGTATCAGTGACGCAACGGCTGCGCAGTTGCTGGGCAGTTTCGAGCAAGCCCGCTCACGACCCTTTGCCCAATGGCTGCGCGGGCTGGGCGCGCCCACCCCCACCGGCATGCAGGTGACAGGCGACTGGCTGGAGCTTGCTGCCCGCACAAACCTTGAATGGCAAGCCATGCCCGGTATCGGCGAAAAGCGCGGTCAACAGCTTGCAGGATTTTTTGCGACCACCGAGGTTCAAGCCATTGCAACGCAGCTGGCCAAGGCAGGGATCGACGGATTCCGGATCGACAGGCAAAGCATCGAGCAATGATTATTTACCAATTTACCCGTAGGAAAATCCCGAGATTAAGCCGGAAAACCCCAACAAGGGTTTCTAAATGGGCAAAACCAAGGCAGGATTTCCCCCAACTTTTGCTGCCCCGCCCCGTCAAGGAGGCTTTTCATGAAACGTATTTCGACCCTTTTCCTGCTCGCGACACTGGGCCTGGCCGCTGGCGCCGTACAAGCCGCCCAGCCGGATGCCGGCCTGACCGGTTGCGCCGCCAAGCGTAGCGCCATTGAGAACCAGTTGAAGATTGCCCGTGACCACGGCAACAACGATCAGGCCGCGGGGCTTGAAGAGGCACTGCGAGGGGTCGACAACTGCACCGATGCCGGCCTGCGCAAGGAACGTGAGCAGAAGGTGCTCGACGCCCGTCACGAAGTGGCGCAGCGGGAAAAGGACTTGAAGAAAGCCGAGAAGAAAGGCGATTCGGAGAAGATCAACAAGCGCAAGGACAAGCTGGCAGAGTCGCGCAAGGAACTGCAGGAAGCGGTGGAAGATCTGGATCGCTGAGGCCCCGACCGGGCAAACGCGATCATTGTAGGAGCGGCCTTGTGTCGCGATGGGCCGCAAAGCGGCCCCGGCGATTTGTGCATCAGCTGAAATCCTGGGGCCGCTGCGCAGCCCTATCGCGACACAAGGCCGCTCCTACACAGGGCAATGCAGTCCATCAATGATTGCGGAATTCCGTATGACAGGCCTTGCAAGCCGCTTCGACCTTGTCCATCGGCACCTTCAGCTGAGCAGCGTCCAGCGGCTGGCTGCGGGTGACATCGACCAGTTCGCCAGTGACGCCTTCCAGCTGCCGGGCCAGGTCATGAAAGCGTGCCTGACGCTCCCATACCTCGGCACGCGCGCTACTGTCGCCACCATCACGCGCCTGTGGGAAGTGCTGCCAGGGCTGGTGCGAAAGGTTGTCCAGCTTCAGCGCACCGTCGGCAAACTTCACCCCGTCGAACGGCAACCGCCCACGCAACATGCCGCCCAGGTCTTCGCTTGTCTTGAGCATGTCCTTGAAGATCACCTTGCGCTTGCCCAGCGGGGAGTTCGGGTCAACCCGGTCACAACCACCCAAGGCCAGTGCGGCCAACAGAACAACGGTCAATCGCTTCAACATCACGGTCACTTCGGCCTACGCAAATGGGCGGCCAGTATCGCTGCCCAGCGGCCAAAGACCAATAGCCACATAAAAAACAGGGGCGAATATCCGTGTTCACCCATGACAGGAACGTACTCATGAAATCTGCCCTGCGCCATCTGGCCTGGACACTCCCGGCGCTGGCCCTGCTGGCCGGCTGCAACGGTGGCGAAAGCGCCAAACCTGAGCCCCATGCCATCGCCACCTACGCCAATGCCACCTGGCAGGACCTGCCTGCCGTCAGCGACAGCGACCTGGTGGCGGGTTTCCAGGCCTGGCGCAACGGCTGTGAAAAGCTCAAGCGCGACACCGTCTGGGCCAGCACCTGCGAAGCAGCCGCCAGCGTGCCCGACAATGCCTTGCAGGTGCGCGCCTTCCTGCAACAGAACCTGCAGGTATACGGCCTGCGTTCGGCCGAAAACAATGCCAACGGCCTGATCACCGGTTACTACGAACCGGTCTACCCTGGCAGCCTGAGCCAATCGGCAACCAACCACGTGGCGGTCTACGGCATCCCCGACGACATGATCGTGGTCGACCTGGCCAGCGTGTACCCCGAACTCAAGGGCAAGCGCCTGCGCGGTCGCCTCGATGGCCGGGTGCTAAAGCCTTACGACACCGCCGAGGTGATCAACCGTGACGGCGTCAAGGCACCGGTGCTGGCCTGGCTGACCGACCCGATGGACCTGCAGTTTCTGCAGATTCAGGGTTCCGGCCGGGTACAACTGGAAGACGGGCGCCAGCTGCGCCTGGGTTACGCCGACCAGAACGGCCACCCCTACCGGCCGATCGGGCGCTGGCTGGTGGAACAGGGCCAGTTGAAGAAGGAGGAAGTGAGCATGGGCGCCATTCATGCCTGGGCCCAGGCCAACCCACAACGGGTGCCGGAACTGCTCGCCAGCAACCCCAGCTACGTGTTCTTCAGCACCCGCCCGGACAGCAACGAAGGGCCACGCGGTTCGCTGAACGTACCGCTGACCGCTGGCTACAGCGTGGCCATCGACCGCAAGGTGATTCCGCTGGGCAGCTTGCTGTGGTTGTCCACCACTCGCCCGGACGGTACGCCGGTGGTACGCCCGGTGGGGGCCCAGGATACCGGCGGGGCAATTACTGGCGAGGTGCGCGCGGACCTGTTCTGGGGCACTGGGCCGGAAGCTGGAGAACTGGCCGGGAACATGAAGCAGCAGGGGCAGATCTGGATGCTGTGGCCCAAGGGCAAGCCGCTGCCCGAGGTGCCGAAAGTGCCTTGATCGGCGGTGGATTCTTCGCGGGCTCGTCGGACCGCCGCACCGCCGCTCCCACAGGTACACCACAGGATTCAGGGGCTGTGATGTACCTGTGAGAGCGTGCAAGCCCGCGAAGAAGGCGACGCGGTCTCAGATGGAAACCACGAAGAAGGCCACGATTATCGCCATCCCGGCAAACCACACCAGCGATCGCAGCATGGCCCAGTCGGCCAGGTAACAGATGATGTAGAGCAGCCGGCTGGTGATGTACATCACCCCCAGCACATCCTGGGTCACCTGCTCGGCATTGCCGACGATATCCGCCACCAGCACCGCCGCGGCAAATGCCGGGAAGGCCTCGTAACTGTTCTGCTGGGCAGCATGCGCGCGCCGCGGCAGCCCGGACAGGGTATCCAGGAACGCACGCGGGTCGTGGTTGTCGCGCAGTCGGAAGCGGCCACTACCGGCCTTGGCGATCAACGCGCACAGTGGCGGCAAGAGCAGCGCGATCAGGATGCACCACAGGGCAACAGTCATGGACAGGACTCCTTGTTCAGTCTTCGGGTTAAAGCTTCATTACCAGCATGCCGGCCAACACCAGCCCGCAAGCTAGGAGTCTCGGCCCGCCAAAAGGTTCTTTCAGGTAGCGCATGCCCAGCAGCACCACCAGAATCACACTCAACTCGCGCAACGCCGCCGCTTCGGCCACCGACCCGAGGTGCATGGCCCACAGCACCAGCGCGTAACTGAGCAGTACACACAGCCCCACTGCCAGCCCCAGGCGCCACTGCAGGCGCCAGAACAACACGAACGGCGCACGCCGCGCGACGCTGGCCAGCAACGGGAACGGCCAGGCACTGAGCAAGGTCAGCCACACCAGGTAATCCCAGGGTTTGCCCCACAAGCGCACGGCCTGGCCGTCGAACCAGGTGTAGCAGCCAATACACAGGCCGATCAGGGCAACCACCGACAGCATCGACCAGGGCAGCCGGTCACCGCCACCGCCCTGCCACAACAGGCAGGCCATGCCACAGGGGATCAGCAGGATGCCGATGATCTGCTGCTGGCTCAGCGATTCGCCGGCAAAGGCCAGGGTCAGCCCCAGCACCACCAGCGGCGACAGCCCGCGCATCAGAGGATAGACCAGCCCCAGGTCGCCCACGCGGTAGGCCTGGATCAACAGGAAGCGGTACAGCTGCTCGGCCAGCGCCGACGCCAGCAGCCAGGGCCAGATGTTGGCCGGCGGTACCTCGACGAAGGGCACCGCCAGCACCGCGAAGGCCAACGCCACCGTATCCATGCTGGCGATCACCAGCAGGCGCTCGCCGCTGAATTTGATCAGGGTATTCCAGGTCGCATGCAGCAGGGCAGCGACCAACACCAGGGAAGTTGCCAGCACGCCTTCTTATCCTTGTGGCTTTTTATGTTGGTGAATATACAGCGCTCGAGGGGACCATTGTGGGAGCGGGCATGCCCGCGAAGAAAGCAACTCGGTGCATGGCACCGGCTTTGCCGGTGTTCGCGGGCATGCCCGCTCCCACAGAGACCGCGCCAGCCTTCGGGTTTTGCACAAGTCAGGGTATGCGATACAACCTTCTGGATGGGAACGTTTCAAACGAATCCGGTCAAACCCTGTGTCCCGAACCCCGCGCCAGGTCATCAAAGAACTGCCCGAGCCATTCGGGTTACGACTTGGAAGCCACTGTTACAGGATTCGGGATGCTTGAACTAGTTGCCGCGTTTATCTGCCTTACCACCCTCCTCACCTATGTAAATTACCGTTTCATCGGCCTGCCCCCTGCCATCGGCGTGATGGTCACGGCGCTGCTGTTTTCCCTGATGCTGCAGGGCTTGAGCCTGATCGGCTTCCCTGGCCTGGAAGCGCGCGTCGAAGGGCTGATGAACCAGATCGACTTCAACGACCTGCTGATGCACTGGATGCTGGCGTTCCTGCTGTTCGCCGGCGCCTTGCACGTCAACCTCTCCGACCTGCGCAGCTACCGCTGGCCCATCGGCCTGCTGGCCACCGTCGGCGTACTGATTGCCACCGTGGTCATCGGCTACCTGTCGCACTGGGTGTTCGCCCTGTTCGGCTGGCAGGTGCCGCTGATCTACTGCCTGCTGTTCGGTGCGCTGATCTCGCCCACCGACCCGATTGCCGTGCTGGGCGCGCTACGTACCGCCAATGCCTCCAAACCGCTGAAAACCACTATCGTCGGCGAGTCGCTGTTCAACGACGGCACTGCGGTGGTGGTGTTCACCGTGTTGCTGGGCATCATCCAGCTGGGCGAGACGCCGAGCATGACCGACACCGCGATCCTGTTCGCCCGCGAGGCCATCGGCGGCGTGGTGTTCGGCGGCCTGATCGGCTACGCCACCTACCGCATGATCAAGAGCGTCGAGCAATATCAGGTGGAAGTGATGCTGACCCTGGCGCTGGTCATCGGCGGCTCGGCGATGTGCTACGAGCTGCACGTTTCGGCGCCGATCGCCATGGTGGTGGCCGGGCTGATCATCGGCAACCTGGGGCGCAACCTGGCAATGAACGACATGACCCGTCGCTACATGGACGGCTTCTGGGAGCTGATCGACGACATGCTCAACGCCTTGCTGTTCGCGTTGATCGGCCTGGAGCTGTTGCTGTTGCCTTTCAACTGGATGCACATGGTAGCCGGCGGCGTGCTGGCGCTGGCGGTGCTACTGTCGCGGTTGCTGACCGTGGCCCCGGCGATCGTGCTGCTGCGCCGCTGGCGCCCGGTGCCCAAGGGCACGGTACGGGTGCTGACCTGGGGTGGCCTGCGCGGTGGGGTGTCGGTTGCCCTGGCACTGTCGCTGCCACTGGGCGAGGAACGTGACCTGCTGCTGTCGATCACCTACATCGTGGTGCTGTCGTCGATCCTGGTGCAGGGGTTGAGCATCGGGCGGGTGGTGCGCAAGGTCAGCGTCCAGCCTTGAGAATGCAGGGGCCGCTTTGCGACCCATCGCGACACAAGGCCGCTCCTGCAGGAGATTGCATTCCCCTGTAGGAGCGGCCTTGTGTCGCGATGGGCTGCAAAGCAGCCCCCGAATGTTCATTCCACTGCAGAATCCGGGAACTGGTCCTGGATGTACTTGATCTCGGTCCGCCCATGCGCCGCCGGCAACCCGTCCTCGCCAAGGTTGACGAAGACCATCTTGTCGACCGTGAGGATGGCCTTGCGGGTGATCTTGTTGCGCACTTCGCACTTGAGGGTGATCGAGGTGCGGCCGAACTCGGTGGCGGTGATGCCCAGCTCGATGATGTCGCCCTGGCGCGAGGCACTGACGAAGTTGATTTCCGATATGTACTTGGTCACCACGCGCTGGTTGCCCAGCTGGACGATGGCGTAGATCGCCGCCTCTTCGTCGATCCAGCGCAACAGGCTGCCACCGAACAAAGTGCCGTTTGGGTTGAGGTCTTCGGGTTTAACCCACTTGCGGGTATGAAAGTTCATCTGTACTCCTGACCTGCTTGGCTAACGTGTAGCAATGATGGCAGAGCGGCCGCTGTCGCTCCATTGAACATCGACTATCGTCGCGATTAATCGACAGAAAACCTTGGGCAAGCCGGCGGGCGCGGCTATAATCTCCGCCGCTTCACATGGCCGCCCACAGCGGCGCCATGCCCGCCACCTGTCCGAGGGGCGCTGCAGCAGGCTAGGCCTGTCAGGCTCGGATGGGGCGTTGCTCGCTCTCGCGGGCGCTTAACGCACAACGGCGCCCATTCGCACACTACGAATGGAGGCTCTCATGAGCGCTGCAAACATGCCTGCTGGTTTTACCGATTACAAAGTCGCCGACATCTCCCTGGCCGCCTGGGGTCGTCGCGAAACCATCATCGCCGAATCGGAAATGCCTGCACTGATGGGCCTGCGTCGCAAGTACCTGGCCGAGCAACCGCTCAAGGGTGCGAAGATCCTGGGCTGCATCCACATGACCATCCAGACCGCCGTGCTGATCGAAACCCTGGTTGCCCTGGGTGCCGAAGTGCGCTGGTCGTCCTGCAACATCTTCTCCACCCAGGACCAGGCCGCCGCGTCCATCGCCGCCGCCGGTATCCCGGTGTTCGCCTGGAAAGGTGAAACCGAGCAAGAGTACGAGTGGTGCCTGGAGCAGACCATCCTCAAGGATGGCCAGCCATGGGACGCCAACATGGTCCTCGACGACGGTGGCGACCTGACCGAGCTGCTGCACAAGAAGTACCCGCAAGTGCTGGAGCGCGTGCACGGCGTGACCGAAGAGACCACCACCGGCGTGCACCGCCTGCTGGACATGCTGGCCAAGGGCGAGCTGAAAGTCCCGGCGATCAACGTCAACGACTCGGTTACCAAGAGCAAGAACGACAACAAGTACGGCTGCCGTCACAGCCTGAACGACGCCATCAAGCGTGGTACCGACCACCTGCTGTCGGGCAAGCAGGCCCTGGTTATCGGCTACGGTGACGTGGGCAAGGGCTCGGCCCAGTCCCTGCGTCAGGAAGGCATGATCGTCAAGGTCACCGAAGTCGACCCGATCTGCGCCATGCAGGCCTGCATGGACGGTTTCGAAGTGGTTTCGCCGTTCATCGACGGTATCAACAACGGCACCGAAGCCAGCATCGACAAGGCCCTGCTGGGCAAGATCGACCTGATCGTGACCACCACCGGTAACGTCAACGTCTGCGACGCCAACATGCTCAAGGCGCTGAAGAAGCGTGCCGTGGTGTGCAACATCGGCCACTTCGACAACGAGATCGACACCGCCTTCATGCGCAAGAACTGGGCCTGGGAAGAGGTCAAGCCGCAGGTGCACAAGATCCATCGCACCGGCGCTGGCAGCTTCGACCCGCAGAACGACGACTACCTGATCCTGCTGGCCGAAGGCCGCCTGGTAAACCTGGGTAACGCCACTGGCCACCCAAGCCGCATCATGGACGGTTCGTTCGCCAACCAGGTACTGGCGCAGATCTTCCTGTTCGAGCAGAAGTTCGCCGACCTGTCGGCCGAGAAGAAAGCCGAGCGCCTGACCGTTGAAGTACTGCCGAAGAAGCTCGACGAAGAAGTGGCCCTGGAAATGGTCCGCGGCTTCGGCGGCGTGGTGACCCAGCTGACCAAGCAGCAGGCCGACTACATCGGTGTCACCGTCGAAGGCCCGTTCAAGCCGCACGCCTACCGCTACTAAGCGGCCAGCTTGAAGCTTCAAGCGGCAATCAAAGGCAGACCATGCCGTTGCCGCTTGCAGCTCAAGCATAAAGGATCTTGAACGATGCCCAAGCCAGGCCGGCCATAACCGATCTGGCTTTTACTTGCAGCCTGCCGCTTGAAGCTTGCTGCCAGAGGAACGCCTGATGTCCCAGGAACGCCGTTACAGTTTCGAGTTCTTCCCGACCAAGACCGATGCCGGTCACGAAAAGCTGATGGGCGTCGCCCGCCAGCTGGCCGCCTACAACCCGGACTTCTTCTCCTGCACCTACGGTGCCGGTGGCTCGACCCGCGACCGCACGCTGAACACCGTGCTGCAGCTGGAGAGCGAAGTGAAGGTACCTGCCGCACCGCACCTGTCGTGCGTAGGCGACACCAAGGCCGAACTGCGCGCCCTGCTGGCCGAATACAAGGCTGCAGGCATCAAGCGCATCGTCGCCCTGCGTGGCGACCTGCCATCGGGCATGGGCATGGCCAGTGGCGAACTGCGCTACGCCAGCGACCTGGTCGAATTCATTCGCCAGGAAACCGCCGATCACTTCCACCTGGAAGTGGCCGCCTACCCGGAGATGCACCCCCAGGCCCGCAACTTCGAGGCTGACCTGGCCAACTTCGTGCACAAGGTCAAGGCCGGTGCCGACAGCGCCATCACCCAGTACTTCTTCAACGCCGACAGCTACTTCTACTTCGTCGAGCGCGCGCAGAAGCTGGGCGTGGACATCCCGGTGGTACCCGGCATCATGCCGATCACCAACTACAGCAAGCTGGCGCGCTTCTCCGACGCCTGTGGCGCCGAGATCCCGCGCTGGATCCGCAAGCAGCTGGAAGCCTATGCCGACGACACCGCCAGCATCCAGGCATTCGGCGAAGAAGTGATCACCCGCATGTGCGAACAGCTGCTGCAAGGTGGCGCACCGGGCCTGCACTTCTACACCTTGAACCAGGCCGAGCCGAGCCTGGCGATCTGGAACAATCTGAAGCTGCCGCGCTGAAATTTTTTGCAAAATCTGTTTAAGATTTGATTAAGGCTTTGGTCATAGACTAAAGCCTTATTCATTTTCCGGTTACACAGGTCTCGCCTGCCATGCAGCCCCTCCAGCCATCGCGTCCACAGCTCGTCTACCTGGCTTTTGGCCCGGCAACCTACCATCAGGAAGCCTGCTTCAGCATCGTCAGCGCCCTCGCCCATCTGGGCACAGGCGAAGCCATGGACATCCAGGTCTACACCGACAACCCGCAGCCCTATGCCGGCCTGCCGGTCACCGTACACCTGCTGGACGAAGCCACGCGTCAGGCATGGAACGCCCCTCACGGTTATCACTTCCGCAGCAAGCATGTGCTGTTGCGTCAGGTGCTGCAGCAACACCCGCTGGCAGTGCTGATCGACACCGACACCTTCTTCCGCAAGTCGCCGCTGGAGCTGTTCGCCCGGGTGGCCCCAGGCCGCCTGCTGTGCAACGCCATCGGTGCGCGCTACGGCAGCAACCAGAAGTGCCTGCTGTACAAGAACCTGCTGGCCATCCTCGAGTCCAGGGGACTGGCCGATTGCCAGATGCCACTGGTCAACTCGGGGGTGATCGGCCTCAGCGCCGAAGACGCCGGCACCCTGGACCGCTCCATCGCCATGATGGACGAGTTCCACCCCCTGGCTCGCGAGGCTTATACCCTCGAGGAGTTCTGCCTGGCGGTGGCAGCCTACCGCACGCTGGAGCTGGCCGAATGCACAGATGTCATCCACCACTACTGGAGCCGCAAGGCGCAGTTCCGCGCCAAGATCCAGGCCTGGCTGCGCAAGCACGGCCATGACCCGCTGAGCCACGCGGCGCTGGCCGACGTGTCCCTGGTCAATGACCAGCTGCCACGGCCGCCGGCCCTGCAACGCCTGGGTTACAAGGCGCTGAGCATGACCCTGCCCAGCCACGAGCGCCAGTTCGCCCGCGAGCTGCTGTATGGCTGCTACCCCTACCCCAATGAGTTCGACCGTGCCTGCGCGCCGGCCTGGTGGGACAAGGCCCTGGAAAACCTCAACGCCCGCCATGGCCACATGGAGCCCGAGCAACTGCGCCAGTGCCTGCGCCACCCGGGGTTGCGCCTGTCACTGGGCGAGCGGCGCAAGGATATCGAGGCGCATCTGCTGAGGTCATCCCACACTTGAGTGAACCTGTGCCGGCCTCTTCGCGGGTAAACCCGCTCCCACAGGATCTCTGCTGGCTTGCAGGCTCGTGCTGTACTAGTGGGAGCGGGTTTACCCGCGAAGTGGCCAGCACAGGAGAACATCATCCTCACTGGCCTTGAACAGGCCGAGCGCGTAATCTCCGGCCATGCCACACGTCGCCCGTCTGTTCTGGATCCTGTTGCTCGCCTGCCTGAGCCCGCTGGCCCTGGGCGAGCGCCTGCGCCTGGTGACCGACGACTGGGCACCCTATGCGTACCAGCGTGACGGCCAGCCGCGCGGCATCGACTACGAAGTCACCACCCAGGTGTTCGAACGCCTTGGCGTCGAGGTGGAGTGGGAGTTCCTGCCATGGAAGCGCTGCCTGGCAATGATCGAGCAGGGCTTGGCCGACGGCATCATGGATATCTTCCAGACCGAGTCGCGCCAGCCCTACCTGGTGTACGCCCCCGAACCCATGTCGGAGGTCGAGTTCGTCCTGTTCCAGGCCCGCGCACGTCCCCATGCCGTCAAGGCGCTGGATGACCTTGCCGGCCTCACCGTCGGCACCTCACCCGGCTACGCCTATGGTGCCGCGTTCAACGAGGCCGCACATTTCAGGCGCGAAGCCGCGCCTACCCATGAAGCCAACTTCGGCAAACTGATGCTGGGCCGCATCGACCTGGCAATCACCGACCGCAGGGTCGGCCATTACCTGCTGCGGCATCTGGGCCTGCAACAGCAGGTCGAGGAGCTGCCGCTGGTGATCAGCCGCCAGGCGCAGTACCTGGGGCTGGCGCGCAAGCCGGGGCGGGAGGCACTGGCCCAGGCCTTCGCCGTGGAACTGCGGCGCTTCAAGCAGGAACCGGCCTATGCAGCGATCAGCAGCCGCTACACAGGCGACATCGGAAACATTCTCAACGCCGTTGAGCAGCAGGAAAGCAGCACAGCGCGATAGCTCTGTTATACTCGGGCCTTCCCGCCCGGCTCACGCCCGGACGCTCGGCCTCGCAACAGGCATCCCGATCGGCATCGACGCGCCTTCGCGTCCACCCTCCGCTAACCGGATGTGCAGTGAAAGCCCAGCTGGACCGGACGCGATCGCATCCCACCGATGCCCGTCGCGCCAGGCAGAACATCCCAAACGGGCCCAGCCCACACGAGAACAGGATTGCCCATGTCCTTTGCTTCCCTCGGTCTCTCCGAGGCTCTTGTCCGCGCTATCGAGGCTGCGGGCTACACCCAGCCGACCCCCGTGCAACAGCGGGCGATTCCCGCCGTGTTGCAAGGCCGCGACCTGATGGTCGCCGCACAGACAGGTACTGGTAAAACCGGCGGTTTCGCCCTGCCGATCCTCGAGCGCCTGTTCCCGGCCGGCCACCCCGACAAGTCGCAGCGCCATGGCCCGCGCCAACCTCGCGTGCTGGTCCTGACCCCGACCCGCGAACTGGCAGCCCAGGTGCATGACAGCTTCAAGGTCTATGCCCGTGACCTGCCACTGGTCAGCGCCTGCATTTTCGGCGGCGTCGGCATGAACCCGCAGATCCAGGCCATTGCCAAGGGTGTGGACGTGCTGGTCGCCTGCCCGGGCCGCCTGCTCGACCTGGCCGGCCAAGGCAAGGTTGACCTGGCCCACGTGGAAATCCTGGTGCTGGACGAAGCCGACCGCATGCTCGACATGGGCTTCATCCATGACGTCAAGAAGGTCCTCGCCCGCCTGCCGGCCAAGCGCCAGAACCTGTTGTTCTCGGCCACCTTCTCCAAGGACATCACCGACCTCGCCGACAAGCTCCTGCACAACCCGGAGCGTATCGAGGTCACCCCGCCGAACACTACCGTCGAGCGTATCGAGCAGCGCGTCTACCGCCTGCCCGCCAGCCACAAGCGCGCACTGCTGGCGCACCTGATCACCCAGGGTGCCTGGGAACAGGTACTGGTGTTCACCCGCACCAAGCACGGTGCCAACCGCCTGGCCGAGTACCTGGAAAAGCACGGCCTGACCGCCGCCGCGATCCACGGCAACAAGAGCCAGAACGCCCGCACCAAGGCTCTGGCCGACTTCAAGGCCAACAGCGTGCGCGTGCTGGTCGCCACCGACATCGCCGCCCGTGGCCTGGACATCGACCAGTTGCCACACGTGGTCAACTTCGAGCTGCCGAACGTCGAGGAAGACTACGTCCACCGTATCGGCCGTACCGGCCGTGCCGGGCGTTCGGGCGAGGCCATTTCCATGGTCGCGCCGGATGAAGAGAAGCTGCTCAAGAGCATCGAGCGGGTGACCAGGCAGAAGATCCCGGACGGCGACCTGATGGGCTTCGACGCCAGCCAGGTAGAGGCTGAAAAGCCTGAAGTACGCGAACGCCAGCAGAACAACGGCCGTGGTGGCCGCAACCAGCAGGCCCGCGGCGAAGGCGGCAAAGACGCCAACGGCGGCCGCAAGGACAAGGGCAAGGATAAAGGCAAGGCCAAGCAACAGGCTGCTGACAAGCCGGCCGACAAGGAAAAGAGCGGCGACAAGCAACAGCAGCAACGCAAGCCGCGTGACAAGAAGCCGCGCCAGCAGCAACAGCAGGCCAGCAACAGCAGCGTGCCGAAAGTGCCTGTCGACCGTGATCCAGAAGAGTTCCTGGACGACGATATCGACAACTTCGGCAACCGTGCCGACTATGTCAGCCCGTACCAGGGCAAGAACCAGGGCCGCAATCGCCGCCCGGGTGGCAGTGCCGGTCAAGGTCAGGGCCAGGGTAATGGCCAGCGCAGCAACGCCGGTGGCCAGGGTCGCAATAGCGGCCAGCCGCGCAGCAGCAGTGGCGGTGGCGGCGAGAAACGTCCGGCCCGCGCCAACAATGGTGGCGGCGCCCGTCGTGATGGTGGTGGCCGTGGTCGCCCGGCCCGTGACGATGCTGCCCGGCAGGAACCGGCCGTGCGCAACCCGCGCCAGCCGGAAAAACAGCCAGTGATCATCCGCAAGGAATCCAAGCTCGACCGTTATCCGACGCCAGAGCAACTGGATGACCTGCCGAGCCGCCCGCGCGGTGAGCGCCCGGCGCTGTTGACCCGCAAGGGCTGACAGAAGCACCGAGGGGGCTGCTTCGCAGCCCTATCGCGACACAAGGCCGCTCCTACAGGGTTACGTAATTCCCTGTAGGAGCGGCCTTGTGTCGCGATAGGGCCGCAAAGCGGCCCCCTCAGTCTTCAGCAGGTAAGAATTACTTCTGCTTCACACCTTCAACACTGATATCCAGGTCCAGGGTCTGCGAGGTAGCGCCCGGGCCCTTGATGCCGAAGTCGTTCAGGTTCAGCGTGGTGGTGGCGTTGAAACCAGCGCGCTCGCCGCCCCATGGGTCCTTGCCTTCACCGTTGAAGGTGGCCTTGAAGGTGACCGGCTTGGTCACACCGTGCATGGTCAGGTCGCCAGTCACGTCAGCGGTCTTGTCGCCAGTCGACTTGACGCTGGTGGAGACGAACTTGGCTTCCGGGTACTTCTTCACATCGAGGAAGTCGGCGCTGGAAATGTGCTTGTCACGCTCGGCGTGGTTCGACCACAGGCTGGCGGTTTTCAGGTCGACGTTGATCTTGCTGGCTTCAGGCTTGGCGCTGTCCCAGGTGAAGTTGCCGTCGAAGTCCTTGAAGGTACCGTGAATGAAGCTGTAGCCCAGGTGGCTGATCTTCCAGTCAACGAACGCGTGCTGGCCTTCCTTGTCGATCTTGTACTCGGCAGCCATGGCCTGGCCGGCGGAGAGCAGAGCGGTACCGAGCGCCAGAGCGGCAAAAGTCTTTTTCAACATCCTTACTTCCTTCCTATGCAATTGAGGTTGAGAGTCAAGCTTTGCGGCCCAGCATGCGGGTCAGGGTCGCGTCACGGTCGATGAAATGGTGCTTGAGCGCTGCCAAGCCATGCAGCACGGCAAAAATCACCAAGCCCCAGGCCAGCCAGAGATGAATCACGCCAGCCAGGTCTGCCTGGTCGGGCAGGTCGCTGACCAGTGCCGGCACTTCGAACAGGCCGAACACCGGAATGCCGACACCGTCGGCGGTAGAAATCAGGTAACCGGCAATCATTACCGCGAACAGCCCCAGGTACAGGGCCAGGTGGCCCAACTTGGCTGCCAGGCGGGTAAGTGCGCCGTGGTTGGCCGGTGCCGGTGGTGGCGGGCTGATGAAGCGCCAGACCACCCGCAGCAGCATCACCGCCAGCAGCACCAGGCCGATGCTCTTGTGCAGGTCCGGGCCGGCCTTGCGCCAAGGGCTGTAGTAGTCGAGGCCGACCATCCACAGGCCCAGGCCGAACAGGCCGAAGACTGCCAGAGCCACGCCCCAGTGCAGGACGATGCTGACCACGCCGTAGCGAGAAGGTGAATTGCGCAGTTGCATGTTGACGTGTTTCCCCGTGAAAGCTGTGCACAGACTAACGCGTAACGCATCGAAGAAAAGCGTAAAAAATTGCTTTGGTTTATCGAGAAATCCGATATGTATTCTGTAAGCTTCCCATTAAGGAAACATTAACGATAGTTGGGTAATCAGCGGTTGCCAGTGCCGGCCCTTTCGCGGGTAAACCCGCTCCCACAGGGTCGGCGCAGTTCCTGATACATGTGCCGGACCTGTGGGAGCGGGTTTACCCGCGAAAGGGCCGGCACTGTCAATAAATCAACCGGCCTTGGCTTGGGTATTGGCTACAGCTTTCTTGGCCGGTTCGGACTTGGCAGTCGCTTTCTTGGCCTCGGCAGGCTTGTGGGCCGGTTTGTGCGCCGGTGCATGCTTGCCAGATGCAGCCTTGGTAGCAGCAGGCTTGGCCGCCGCCTCCTTGGCCACAGGCGCTGGCGCAACCGGGGCCGGTGCGGCTTGCGGCGCTGGCGCAGGTGCTGGCGCCACTTCCTCGGCCTTGGCAATAGGCTCGGCCTTCACCTCAGGCTTGTCCGCCCAACCAAACAGGCGCTTGAAGAAGCCCGGCTTATCCTGCTTGGCCTCATCGACCGGCTTCGGCTCGGCCTTGACCGGGGCCTTGTCAGCCTTGTCAGCCTTGTCGCCCTTGTCGGAAGAACCACCGAACATGTTGGAGAAGAACCCGCCCTTGCTCTCCTTGGCCGCCACGGCGCCTGCAGCTGCTGCCGCCGCCACCGGTGCCGCCTTGGCCGGGTCGAACGACTTGCCGGCCAGCAGGTCCTGCACCTGGCTGGCCGCGCGCTGGCCACTGCGCAGGGCGCCTTCCAGGGTGCCTGGGTAGAGGGCGTCGGTATGCTCACCGGCAAAGGTGATGCGCTGCACCGGGCGCTCCCACAGGCGCCAGTACTTGCTGATCTGGCCCGGGCCATAGGCCAGGTAGGCGCCGCCGGTACCGGCGTCGGTGCTGTAGCGCTTGACCTCGTAGCCGGTGAACGAGCCACGGGCCTGTGGGTAGAACGCATGCAGGCGGATCAGTACCTGATCGACCATCTGCTTGTCGCCGAACGCCTGCAGCAGACGGGCGTTGTCGCCCGACAGGTTGATCACCACGTTGGCGCCACCCTTGAGCGCGGGTTCGATCCACAGCATGCCCAAGCCTGCGTTACTGAAGATTTCGCCCGACATGCGCGCGCGGCTTTCCCACACCGGCTTCTTGAACTTGAGCATCAGCTGGTCGCGCCAGCCATAGTTGGTGCCCTTCAACGCCGCCAGGTGCTGGCTGTCCAGGCCCGGGGTCATCTGGATCTTGGCCAGGGCGCGCAGGGGCACGGCCATGACCAGGTAATCCGCCTGATAGCCGACGCTGCCGACCTTGACCGTGACACCGTCCTTGTCCTGAACGATGGAGGTCACCGGCGAACTGGTCTTGATGGTCTTCAGTTGCTTGACGAACGCCTGGGCCAGCACCGGGCTGCCGCCGGGCAGGCGCGCGGCACGCAGGTCACGGTCGCTGACGCCGCGATACACGCGGTTCTGCTGGGCAAAGTACAGCAGCGACAGGCGCGATGGCTCATCGTAGCGGGTACGGATCTGCTGGTTGACCAGCTGACGGGCGGTGGTCGGCAGTTGCAGCTTGTCCAGCCAGGTAGAGACGTTGATCTGGTCGAGGGCGAACAGCGTGCTGTTGGCTTGCGGGTTCAGCGGGTCGTCGATCGAACGGGCCAGGTCATCGAGGGTTTTCTCGTAACGTTTGAGCGCATCGGCAGTAGCCGGCTGCTTGGTGGCCAGGTCGGTGGCGCTGAAATACTCGCCGTCGATCAGGTAACCGGGGGTACGCACGAACTCCGGTGCCGGCAGTGTTTCAAGTTTGAAACGGTCGAGGTACTGGTTGAGCACCGGCTGCGCCTTGGCGTTGCCGATCCACTCGCTGGTGGCCAGGCCCGAGCGCCCGCCCATGCCCGCCTTGGCTTCCAGCAGCGTCACCTGCCAGCCTTTGTTCTGCAGCTCGTAGGCAGCCGTCAGGCCCGCCAGGCCGCCACCCACGACGATCGCCGAAGGTGTCTTGTCCTTTGCCAGCGCGGCGCCGCTGGACACACCAATCAATACCAACGCGCACAGGCGCACCCAAGCAGCAGCCATGTCGGCGAACTCCGAGTCAGGGGGTTACAGAAACGAGGAGAGGCAGGAATGCCCCGGGAGAGATGCGTTAAGAATACGTCAGGTCCGCCAACCCTGCCAGCGCAGTGACATCAAGTCCTTTTCGCCACTGACATTTTTGCCTGCAGCGATTCCACGCGGTGGCAAGCTCAGCTGGCAAGCCGATGAGAAGCGGCGGTTGTCCTGCCCTGCGGCATTGCTTAGGCTTACGCGGTCGAACCAAGCCGCAAAGCCAGGAGAAGTGCCCATGGGCCTCAATGATCAGTGGATGCAACGCGACCTAAAGGTCCTGTGGCACCCCTGCACCCAGATGAAAGACCACGAGCAGCTGCCGCTGATCCCGATCAGGCGCGGCGAAGGCGTGTGGCTGGAAGACTTCGAAGGCAAGCGCTACCTGGATGCGGTGAGCAGCTGGTGGGTCAACGTGTTTGGCCACGCCAACCCGCGTATCAACCAGCGCATCAAGGACCAGGTCGACCAGCTGGAGCACGTGATCCTGGCCGGTTTCAGCCACCAGCCGGTGATCGAGCTGTCCGAGCGCCTTGTAGCCATGACCCCCGCCGGCCTCGACCGGGTGTTCTATGCCGACAACGGTTCGTCGTGCATCGAAGTGGCGCTGAAGATGAGCTTCCACTACTGGCAGAACGTCGGCAAACCGGGCAAGAAGCGCTTCGTCACCCTGACCAACAGCTACCACGGCGAAACCATCGCCGCCATGTCGGTCGGTGATGTGCCGCTGTTTACCGAAACCTACAAGGCGCTGCTGCTCGATACCCTCAAGGTGCCCAGCCCCGACTGCTACCTGCGCCCCGAGGGCACGAGCTGGGAAGAGCACTCGCGCACCATGTTCCAGGCCATGGAACAGACCCTGGCCGAGCACCACGCCTCGATCAGCGCGGTGATCGTCGAACCGCTGATCCAGGGTGCCGGCGGCATGCGCATGTACCACCCGGTGTACCTCAAGCTGCTGCGCGAGGCCTGCGACCGCTACGACGTGCACCTGATCCACGACGAGATCGCCGTGGGCTTCGGCCGCACCGGCACCATGTTCGCCTGTGAACAGGCCGGCATTCGCCCGGACTTCCTGTGCCTGTCCAAGGCCCTGACCGGCGGTTACCTGCCGCTGGCCGCCTGCCTGACCACCGACAAGGTGTACCAGGCGTTCTACGACGACTACCCGACCCTGCGCGCGTTCCTCCACTCGCACAGCTACACCGGCAACCCGCTGGCCTGCGCCGCGGCGCTGGCGACCCTGGACATCTTCGAGCAGGACAACGTGATCGAGGCCAACAAGGCCCTGGCCACCCGCATGGCCAGCGCCACCGCGCACCTGGCCGACCACGCACATGTGGCCGAGATTCGCCAGACCGGCATGGCCCTGGCCATCGAGATGGTCCAGGACAAGGCCGGCAAGGTTGCCTACCCGTGGCAGGAACGTCGTGGCCTGAAAGTGTTCGAGCACGCCCTGACGCGTGGCGCCCTGCTGCGCCCGCTGGGCAGCGTGGTGTACTTCCTGCCGCCCTATGTGATTACACCGGAGCAGATCGACTTCCTGGCAGAAGTGGCCAGCGAAGGCATCGACATTGCCACCCGCGATAGCGTCTGCGTGGCCGTACCGGCCAACTTCCACCCCGACTTCCGCGACCCGGGCTAAGCCCGGAAGCCCGCCGCGTACTCTGTGGGAGCGGGTTCACCCGCGAATGCAATAGTGGAGTCACCGCCGCATTCGCGGGTGAACCCGCTCCCACAGGGACCACCTTCTCCCTTTAGCTTGAGCTCAACCATGAGACTGTCCCGCTTTTTCATCGACGCCCCCCTGAGCCTTGGCGAGCATGACCTGCCCGAAGCCCAGGCCCACTATATCGGCCGCGTTCTGCGCATGGCCCCCGGCGACGCCGTGCAGCTGTTCGACGGCAGTGGCCAGGAATACCGCGGCCAGTTGCTCGAAGTGGGCAAGAAAACCGTGCGCGTCAGCCTCGACCAGGCCCTCGCCGGCCAAGCCGATTCACCACTGCACGTGCACCTCGGCCAAGGCCTGTCCCGTGGCGAGCGCATGGACTGGGCGATCCAGAAAGCCACCGAGCTGGGCGCCAACGAAATCACCCCGATCGTCAGCGAACGCTGCGAAGTCCGGCTGAAGGACGAGCGCGCCGACAAGCGCCTGGCCCACTGGCGTCAGGTGGCGATCAGCGCCTGCGAACAATGCGGCCGCTCGACCTTGCCGGTCATCCACCCACCAGTGACCCTGGCCGAGTGGCTGAACAGTGCCAAGGCCGAGCTGAAACTGGTCCTGCACCCGGTGGCCGAACCACTCACCAGCCATGCCAAGCCGGCCACCCTGGCCTTCCTGATCGGCCCCGAAGGCGGCCTGAGCGAAGCGGAGGTCGACCAGGCCAAAGCTGCCGGTTTCCACGCCGCACGCCTCGGCCCACGCGTGCTGCGCACCGAAACCGCACCGGTGGTGGCACTGTCGGTGGCACAGCAACTGTGGGGCGACTTTTAACTAACGCACGTAGAACGACACCGCCACGAAGTGCATGAGGCTGCCGGCGATCACGAACAGGTGCCAGATGCCATGCCAGTGGCGGAAGCGGCTGTCGAAGGCGAAGAAGATGATGCCGACGGTGTAGAACACCCCGCCGGCGGCCAGCCAGGCAAAGCCTGCGCTGCCGAGCGAGTGCAGCAATGGCTTGACCGCCACCAGCACGATCCAGCCCATCACCGCATAGATGATGATCGACAGGATGCGCGCCTCGGATCGCGGCTTGATCTCCTGCAGCATGCCGATCACCGCCAGCCCCCAGACCACCCCGAACAGGCTCCAGCCCCAGGGCCCGCGCAGGCTGACCAGGCAGAACGGCGTGTAGCTGCCGGCGATCAGCAGGTAGATCGACAGGTGATCGAGCTTGCGCATGATCACCTTCGCCCGCCCGCGCGTGCTGTGGTACAGGGTAGAAATGCTGTACAGCAACAGCAAGGTGCTGCCGTAGATGGAGAAACTGACGATCTTCCACGGGTCGCCCTGCAGGCCCGCGACCACGATCAGCCAGATGGCACCGATACAGGCCAGGACAGCACCGACCAGGTGGGTCCAGGCGTTGAAGCGTTCACCGTAGTACATGCAAACACAGACCTCCTGAGGTGGGCTGGGTTCCTGTTTCCTTCTGTTCCGGCCTCTTCGCGGGTAAACCCGCTCCCACAGGGATCCCACGATACCTGCGGGTGGCGCCCTACCTGTGGGAGCGGGTTTACCCGCGAAGAGGCCCTGTGCCTTGCATCCTACCCAAGCTCAGGTTGCAGTTCCGCGTCACGCACCAGCCGTTCCAGCCCGACCAGGTCCGGCACCCGTGCCACCTGCTCACCCACCTGCACCGCCGCCAGCTCCAGGCGGCCCAGCGCCACGTCCACGTAGTTCAGCTGGCTGTCGAGCTTGCACGAGCGCGGTATGTCCTGCAGCAACAACGCCAGGTAACGAAGGCCGGTATCACCCAGAGCATTGAGCACCACCACGCGGGCCCGCTCGCCGCAGGGTGTCTCACCACCGCACGCGGCTTCGAAGCCGATCAGCGGCAGGCGCTGCTGGCGCCAGTCGATCCAGCCCAGGTGCCAGGCCGGCTCGCCGCGTTGGCACACCAGGTTGCGCTGGCCACTCAGTTCGGCCACCGCCACGTTGGGCAACACCAGGGTACGGTCGCCCAACGGCAGCAAAAGCCCGGTCAGGCTGCTGCGCTGGCCGGCGATCAGTTCAAGCATGGGGCTGGCTCCAGTGGGCAATGCTCTGCAACAGGACCGACTCCTGGTACGGCTTGCCCAGGTATTCGTTGACGCCGATGGCCATGGCACGGTCGCGGTGCTTCTGCCCGGTGCGCGAGGTGATCATGATGATCGGCAAGTCTTTCAGCCGCTCGTCACGGCGGATGCGTGTGGCCACCTCGAAGCCGTCCATGCGCGGCATCTCGATGTCCAGCAGCAACACATCGGGGCGGTGTTCTTCCAGCAGTGCCATGGCATCGACCCCGTCCTTGGCCGTCAGCACACTCATGCCGTGGCGCTCCAGCAGGCGGCTGGTGACCTTGCGCACGGTCACCGAATCGTCCACCACCATTACCAGCAACGCCCGCCGTGGCGCCGGGCCGAACACCTGGCGCCGGGCCGCACCGCCGCCCGGCAGGCGCGCCAGGCGCCGCTGCTGGCCACGCAACTGGCCCAGCAGGTCGAGAATCAGTACCACCCGGCCATCGCCCAGCAGCGTCGCCCCCGACAACCCGGCAACCGCGGCAAACTGCGGCCCCAGGCTCTTCACCACGATCTCGCGGCTGGGCGACAGGCTGTCGGCCTGGATGGCGAACGACTGCTCCTGGGAATGCACCAGCAGCACCGGCAGCGGCACGCTCTGCCCGAGCAATGCCGGGCGTGGCATGCCCTGCAGCAGCTCACCCAGGTAGCGCAGCTCGTATTCGTGGCCGGCGTACACATAACGCGGGGCGTCCAGCTGGTAGCACGCCGCCAGTTCGGCCGGCGGCACGCGAACGATGCCCTCGATGGTGTTCAGCGGAATGGCGTACTGCTCTTCGCCCAGGTGCACCATCAGCGCACGGTTGACCGACACGGTGAACGGCAGGCGGATCAGGAAGCGCGCGCCCTTGCCCTGGGCCGACTCGATACTCATCGAGCCACCCAGTTGCTTGACCTCTTCGTGTACCACATCCATGCCCAGGCCACGCCCGGAAATCTGGGTGATCTTCTCGGCAGTGGAAAAGCCCGGGCGCAGGATGAACTGGAAGATCTCGTGATCGCTCAATTGCGCCTGCGGGTCCAGCAGACCGCGCTTGATGGCCTTGCGGCGCACCGCTTCCAGTGGCACGCCGGCACCGTCGTCGGTCATTTCGATGACGATGTCCGCGCCTTCGTGCAGCAGATTCAGGTGAATGGTGCCCTGCTCCGGCTTGCCGGCGGCCAGGCGCATTTCGCGGCTTTCCAGGCCATGGTCGACGGCGTTGCGCAGCATGTGCTCCAGCGGCGCCACCATACGTTCGAGCACGCTGCGGTCCAGTTCGCCCTCGGCATTGCCCACCACCAGCTCCACCTGCTTGCCCAGTTCGCTGGCCACCTGCCGTACCACGCGCTGCAAGCGCGGCACCAGGCGCTCGAAGGGCACCATCAGGGTCGCGGTCAGGCCTTCCTGCAACTGACTGTTCACCCGCGCCTGCTGCTGCAGCAGGCTGTAGGCTTCCTGGGCGCGCTGTGCCAGGGTTTCCTTGAG
Organism: Pseudomonas sp. B5(2017); assembly: GCF_002112825.1. Lineage (NCBI taxonomy): Bacteria > Pseudomonadati > Pseudomonadota > Gammaproteobacteria > Pseudomonadales > Pseudomonadaceae > Pseudomonas > Pseudomonas sp. B5(2017). The sequence goes on along the minus strand of NZ_NEIR01000002.1, from coordinate 151,526 downwards.
GTCGAGCAAGTCCGAGGCAGACTCGAACAGGGCCCGCGACAGCTGCTGCAGTTGCGAGTGGCGGTCCATTTCCAGCGGGTCGAAGTCGTCATAGGCATCGCCTTCGAACTGCTGCCGGCTGGACATCCGCCCTTGGGTCTCGATATCCAGGCGCAGCAACTGGTCGCGCATGCGTTCGAGGGTGGTTTCCATCTCGTTGAGGGTGAACTGCGCATCGTTGACCTGCTGCTCGATGCGCCCACGGATGATCGAGTGCTCACCGGCCAGGTTGCCCAGGTCGTCGAGCAGCTCGGCATCGACCTTCACCATGTCGCCCGGCGCCCGCTCCGGCGCCGCCGCCGGCGCCTCACTGGTCGCGGCCTCGACCGGCCCCTGGCCGGCGGCGCTGTCGGCCAGGGCCGAGAAGCTGAAGTTGCGGATGTAGTCGATCAGCGCGGTGGCGGCATGCAACGGCTGCCCCAGGCGCACGGCATCCAGCATGTGCGCCAGGCGGTCATGGCAGTTCTGCAGCAAGGCGAACAGTGGCGCGCTCGGCGGCATACGGCCAGCGGCCAGCAGCTCGTAGAGAAACTCCAGCTCGTGGGCCAGGTCGCCGATCGGCGCAATTTCGACCATGCGCGCCACACCCTTGAGGGTGTGCAGGTCGCGCATCAGGTTGTCCACCTCGACACTGTTGCGCGGGTCGGCCTGCCAGCGCGCCAGGGCTGCGGCGGCACTCTCGACGATGTCCGAGCTTTCTTCGAGGAAGACTTCCAGCAGCTCTTCGCCTGGGCTTTCCGGCTCTTCGATCAGCGGCTCGGCCACAGCCGGCAGCAAAGGGTTGTGCGCCGGCCCCAGGCCAAGGGTATCGGCCAGGTCCATGTCCGGGTGCAGTGGCGTGACCGTGTCGATGCCCACCAGGCCAGTGGCCTCCGGTGCCAGAGCCTGGCCCAGCAGGTTGCGCAGGCTGTCGACCAGCTCCGGCCTTGGCGGGATGTCCTGCCCGGCCGCCACTTCGTCGAGCATGTCCAGCAGGGCTTCATGGGCCCGCTGCACGTGGGCGAAGAAGCGCGCATCGGCGGGCAGGCTGCCCTCCTCCACGGCGCCGTACAGGTCGAGCAAGGCCTCGCACACGTCATCCATCTGCCACAGGTCGGCCAGATGCGCGGCGTGGCCCAGGGTGGTCAGTTCGTCGAGCAGGGTGTCCAGCGCATCGCGCTGGCCGGGCTGTTCCTGCCAGCGCGACAGCAACGACTCGGCATCCAGCAGGATATCCATGGCCTGGGCCAGGAAACTGGCGATCAACTGCGGGTCGCGCTTGCTGCGCCGCGCATGCTGCGGGTCGTCATGCAAGCTGGCCAGGTGCGCGTCCACCGCCTGGCCGACCTGCTCGATCAGCTCCGCGGCACCGGGGATGGCCGCCAGCGGCGTGCTGTCGAGTTGCGCCAGGCCCAGGTGGAACAGCGAGCGAGCAGCTTCCAGCCATTCGATCTCGGCCATTTGCAGGGGCAGTTGGTGGCCCTTGTATTCACGAGCCAGGCGGTCGAAGGCGGTGGCCAGTTCGGCGACCGGCATCACCCCGGCCATGGCGGCACTGCCCTTGAGCGTATGCAGGGCGCGCTGCAGGCCATCGCTGACCTGCGTATCGTGGCCGTCGGCGCCCTGCAGGAAAGCATCCAGGCTGGCCAGGTGGCCCTGCGCCTCGCTGCGGAAGATGTCGAGCAATTGCGGGTCGAGGCCGTCGATGTCGGCCGCCACCGGGGCATCGTTTTCGGCCAGGGCATGCAGGTGCCCGGCCAGCTGCTCGATTTCCGTCAGTTGTGGCAGCTGGCCGGCGGCAAAGTCGGCCAGCAGGTCGGGCAGGTAGACGAATGCCTGCTGCAGGGCCACCACGCCTTCCGGGCTGAGCACGCTGCGGCCCTCGAGTACCCGGTTCAGCAGGTGCTCGGCGCCCCAGGCCAGCTCGGCCACCGCCTCGGCATGCACCATGCGGCCGCTGCCCTTGAGCGTATGCAAGGCGCGGCGCACTTCTCCCAGTGCCTCGCGCTGCTGGTTGTCGGCACGCCAGCGCAGCCAGTGGCGCTCGATTTCGGGCAGCAGTTCACCGGCCTCGTCGAGAAACACTTCACGCAACTCGTCATCGATGCCATCAGCGCTGCCATCGTGGCCCGCGGTGGCCTCGACCAGCGCGCAGTGCACACCCAGCGTCGCCAGGCTGGCGCGCGCCATGTCGATGAAGGGTTGGCCGTCCGCCAATGGGTCCGCCACCCGCCATTGCAGGTAGCATTCGGCAGCGCTCAGAGCCTCGGCCAGGTGCGTCAGATCGTCGGCAGGTGGCTCCACTTCCAGGTGCTGCAGCCAACGCTGCACATAGCTGGCGCAACCGGCAAACAGCTCGGCCACGGCCGGCAGCATCAACATCGCCAGCGCACCGCGAATCTGCTGCAACAGCCCAGGCAAGGGTTGCAGGCGTTGCCGCGGCCAGCCGGACTCCAGGCAATCGCCGATCAGGTCCTTGGCCTGCTGCAGCACGTTCAGCGACTCGTTCAACACCAGCTGGCGGATTTCGGCCAGGTCCGAGCCCGGCAGGCCGCCCTGGCCATTTTCCTCCAGCGGGCCGACCATGCCATTGAGTGTGGCCTCCACGTATAGCAGGGCCCCCGCTACATCCATCAACACCGCGTCGTCCACGGCCCGCTCGCCCTGGGCCAGGGCCTGCAACGCCAGCACTTGGTCGATGATCACCCGGCGTGGCTGCTGGAAGCCCAGCACCGCCAGGGTGTCGGCCACGTGGCGCAGCGGTGCCAGCAGGGCATCGAGCTGCTCGCTGTGCTGGCGGTCGCCACGCACGAACTGGTCCAGGCGCTCCTTGATGCGCATCAGGTCGTCGCACAGCGCGGTGACCACCGAGCGCAGGGCATCGCGGCCCGGCCCGGCCTGCAACTGCTCGCGCCAGTTGCCCAGCGACAGGTCGAGGTTGGCCAGGTCGTCGGCACCGGCAAAGCGTTGGGTGGCGCCGCTGATCAGGCTGGCCTGGGCCAACGGCTCCTCGCCACGGCAGGCACGCAGCTGGTTGAGCAGCGGCAGCATCACCAGTGGCAGGTCGTGGCGGGCGCCGCGCAGGCGCTCCAGATACGACGGCAATTGCTCCAGGCCGCGGAACAACGCGCCCAGGCAATCACCGCGGGGGCTGACCTGGCCATCGGCCAGGGCCCTGGCGAACAGCTCCAGTTCTTCAGCCAGGCGCGTGGCGCCGCGCAGTTCGAGCATGCGCAGGCAGCCGTGCACCTGGTGCAGGTTGTCGACCACGAATGCCAGCATCGACAGGTCGCCAGGCTCGCCGGCAAAGCGCTCCAGCGCCTGGCGCGCCTGGCCCAGGCAGTCGAGGATGGCGGCCTTGGTCCAGGCCAGCGCCACTGTGTCGTGGCGCTCGGGGCTTACAGCTGCTACAGCCATGGGCACTCCTCGGCGCGGCTTTTCAGTAGAGCTCATCAGTAGGGCTATTCACTTGGGCTCTGCTGGTGGCGGCAGGGTGAACCCGGACACCGAACGGCGCATCTCGCTGGCCATGCGTGCCAGGTGGCGGATGCTGTCGGCGGTGGCACCGGAGCCGGCGGAGGTCTGCGCGGTAATCTGCTGGATGACTGCCATGGTGTGGGAGATCTGCCCGGCAGACGAAGTCTGCAGCTGGGCGGCATCGGAGATGCTGTGGATAAGGTCGGCGAGGTTCTGCGATACGCCTTCGATCTCGGCCAGCGCCACCCCGGCATCCTGGGCCAGGCGGGCACCGCGCACCACTTCGGCGGTGGTCTGCTCCATGGAGATGACCGCCTCGTTGGTGTCGGCCTGGATGGTCCGCACCAGCGCTTCGATCTGCCGGGTGGCCGACGACGAGCGCTCGGCCAGGCGCTGCACTTCGTCGGCGACCACGGCGAACCCACGGCCGGCCTCGCCGGCCAGCGAAGCCTGAATCGCCGCGTTGAGGGCGAGGATGTTGGTCTGGTCGGCAATGTCGTCGATCAGGCTGACGATATCGCCGATTTCCTGGGAAGACTCACCGAGGCGCTTGATCCGTTTGGCGGTGTCCTGGATCTGCTCGCGAATGTTGTCCATGCCGTTGATGGTGTTGTGCACCACCTCGTTGCCCTTGTTGGCGATCGCCACCGAGCGCTCGGCAACCTTGGCCGACTCGTAGGCATGTGCCGAAACCCGGTCGATCGACTCGACCATGTCGCCGACCGCCTCGGATGCCTCGCTGATCTGCTCGGCCTGGTGTTCAGAGGCCTTGGCCAGCTGGCGTGCGGTGTTCTGTGTGTCCTGCACGGCGGCAGCGACCTGCACGGCGCTGTGGTTGATGGTGGCGACCAGGTCGCGCAATTGGTCCACGGAATAGTTGATCGAATCGGCAATGGCGCCGGTGAAGTCTTCGGTCACCGATACGGTCACGGTCAGGTCGCCGTCAGCCAGCTCTTCGATTTCGTCGAGCAGGCGCATGATCGCCTGCTGGTTGCGTTCGTTCTTTTCCGCTGTCTCGCGCAGCTGGCGGTTGGTGGTGCGCACCATGACCAGGCCGATGAGGATGATCGAAGCCAGCGCCAGCAGGCCCAGGACATAGCCGCCGACAGTGTCGAGGGTGCGCCCGCCGGCCAGGTTCTCGAAACCGTTGGCCAGGTGCGAGGCCTCGTCGAGCAGGGTTTGCGACAGGCTGAAGATGTTGCCGGCAGCCTCGCGTACGCGGAACAGTTCTGGTGAGGTTTCGAGGATTTCATCCACCGAGCCGGCAACGAACTGGAACAGCTCGGCAATTTCAGCCAGGCGCGCACGGGCGTCAGCGTCCTCGACACGGGTCACCTGGATCGCCGCGCTGCCACTGAGCATGCCCTCCAGCACCTGGCCGAAGCGCCCGGCATCACGGCCAAAGGCATCCGCCGCCTGGGCCGCGGTGTCGTCACCGGCCAGCACAGTGTTGACCGAGCCGAGGATGCGTTCGGCCAGCAGCAACTGGCGCTGGGCCACGGCCACCTGGCTGGCCGGGGCGCCGCTCTGCAGCAGGATCTCGACCACTTTCTCGTATTCCACCTGCAACTGCGGCACGGTCTCGGCCAGGGTCGCCGCCACCTGGTGCAGCGACAGCACGGTCTGCTCGCTTGCCAGGATGGTATCGGTGTTCTTGCGCAGGTTTTCCCAGTCGCGGCGTACCGCTTCCATCTCGTCACGCACCATGGGCGGCGCGGGTGGCAGGCCGGTGGACTTGTCACCTTCACGCAGGTAGCCCCAACGCCGTTCGAAATCGTTGCGCGCGTCCGACAGCAGCTTGAAGGCCAGGGCCTTGCCGGTGGCGGCTTCGGTGGCGTTCTTGGCGATGCGCTGCGACAGCACCCGCAGTTCGCCGGCGTGGCCGATGTACTGCTTGTCGTAGTTGGACTGGGTGTTCAGGTAGGCAAAGTTGGCGAACAGCAGGATGATCGACAGGATCAGGATCAGGAACAGCACGGTGATCTGCGCGATGCTGCGGGTACGTGGGGTCACGGTGGTGACGGGGGTGGCAGGCTTGTTCACGTTCGCAGGTCCTATAACGCCACATCGAGAAAGCCCGGCGCCTGGGCCAGGGCGAAGGGGCTGAAGATCGCCCAGTTGCGTTCACGCGGGAAGTGCCCCTGCACGAAACGCGCAGCGGCGCGGATCAGGGGCTGTGGTGGCGACAGTTGCAGGCTGTCCAGGGCAAAGTGCTGCAGGCCCAGCACCTCGTCCACCAGCAGGCCGACGAACAGGTCCTCGTGGTCCAGCACCAGCACCCGCCGCTGCTTGCCCGGGGCGGCGTGGCCCAGGCCGAAGAAGCTGCTCAGGTCCATCACCGGCAACAGCCGGCCGCGCAGGTTGGCTACCCCGCACACCCACGGCTGCACGCCGGGGACGCGGCTGCTGCGCGGCTCGCGCAGCACCTCGGCCACCTCGCCCATGGGCGCGACGAACCATTGCCCGGCAATACGAAAGCCGATGCCGCTCCACTGTTGCAGTCGGTTGTCCTGCGGCGGCTGGTCGGCGACCAGCAGGCGGCAGCGCCGGTCGATGTCCAGCAACAACTCGAAGGCGGTCAGCGACGCGCCCTGCGGGCGGGTGGTCAAGCCCCCAGCACTTCTTTGAGCTTGGCGATCAGCGCGTCCTCTTCCACCGGTTTGGTCAGGAAGTCACGAGCGCCCTGGCGCGTGGCCCAGATACGGTCGGTTTCCTGGTCCTTGGTGGTGACCACGATCACCGGGATGGCGCTGGTTTCCGGGTCCTTGCTGAGCTGGCGGGTGGCCTGGAAGCCGTTCATGCCGGGCATGACGATGTCCATCAGCACCGCGTCGGGCTTGTCCTGCCGGGCCAGGGCCACGCCATCGGCACCGTTGTTGGCCTTGAGCACCTGGTAGCCGTGCTTTTCCAGCCATTCGGTCAATCGGTACATCTCTGTCGGCGAGTCGTCGACAATCAGAACTCGGGCCATGCTGGTTCCCCATCAGGAAAGAAAGACCGTGCCATGGCGGGGCGCGGTCAGGGTGCGTGTTGTTGGGCTGCGGCAAAACCGGGCACGTGGGCGCGGATCGCGTCGAGCAGTTCTTCCTTGCTGAACGGTTTGGTCAGGAACTGGTCGGAGCCGACCACCCGGCCGCGGGCCTTGTCGAACAGGCCGTCACGTGACGACAGCAGAATGACCGGGGTGTCCTTGAAGGCACTGTTGTGCTTGATCACCGCGCAGGTCTGGTAGCCGTCCAGGCGCGGCATCAACACATCGACGAAGATGATGCTGGGCTGGTGGTCGACGATCTTGGCCAGGGCATCGAAGCCATCGCTGGCGGTGATCACCTCGCAGCCCGCTTCACCGAGCAACATCTGCGCGGTGCGGCGGATCGTGCGCGAATCGTCGATCACCATCACCTTCAGGGGTTGTTCCATCACTTGGGCTACCGTCGCTGCTTATGCCGAATTCCTGGGGCCGCTTCGCGCCCCTGTCGCGACGCAAGGCCGCTCCTACAAGGGACCGCAATCTCCTGCAGGAGCGGCCTTGCGTCGCGATAGGGCTGCGCAGCAGCCGCAAAGGCCTGTTGTATAGCGCTATGACTGGCATTTTTAGCACACTCCGGGTGGCCGTTCCATCTGCGGCGCCCCTTGACCGGCGGCGTTCACGGCGCCACCCTGAGCCACTTTTCTTTCGATCCATCGCGGCCACGCGCCGCCAAGAGGAACCACCCCATGAGCGTTCGCCTCGGCATTGTCATGGACCCCATCGCGTCCATCTCCTACAAGAAGGACAGCTCGCTGGCCATGCTGCTGGCCGCCCAGGCACGCGGCTGGAGCCTGTTCTACATGGAACAGCAAGACCTGTACCAAGGCGAAAGCAAGGCACGCGCCCGCATGCGCCCGCTGAAGGTGTTTGCCAACCCGGCACGTTGGTTCGAACTGGGCGACGAACAGGACTGCCCCCTCGCCGAGCTGGATGTGATCCTGATGCGCAAGGACCCACCTTTCGACATGGAGTTTGTCTACAGCACCTACCTGCTGGAGCAGGCCGAGAATGATGGCGTACTGGTGGTCAACCGCCCGCAGAGCCTGCGCGACTGCAACGAGAAGATGTTCGCCACGCTGTTCCCGCAGTGCACCACGCCGACCCTGGTCAGCCGCCGCCCGGACATCATTCGCGAGTTCGCAGCCAAGCATGCCGACGTGATCCTCAAGCCGCTGGATGGCATGGGCGGCACATCGATCTTCCGTCACCGCGCTGGCGACCCCAACCTGTCGGTGATCCTGGAAACCCTGACCGCGCTGGGCACCCAGCAAATCATGGCCCAGGCCTACCTGCCGGCGATCAAGGACGGCGACAAGCGCATCCTGATGATCGACGGCGAGCCGGTGGACTACTGCCTGGCGCGTATCCCGGCCAGCGGCGAAACCCGTGGCAACCTGGCCGCCGGTGGCCGTGGCGAAGCACGCCCGCTGACCGACCGCGACCGCTGGATCGCCGCCCAGGTCGGCCCGACCCTGCGCGAGAAGGGCCTGATGTTCGTGGGCCTGGACGTGATCGGCGACTACCTCACCGAAATCAACGTCACCAGCCCCACCTGCATCCGCGAGATCGATGCCGCCTACAACACCGATATCGGCGGAAAATTGATGGATGCCATTGATCGCCAGCTGAAGGCGCGCTGACCGCCGACGCACGGCAACAACCCAGAGTGGGGTATGATGCGGGTCCTTTTGGCCTGGCCTGCTACCCCGCCCTGCGGTTGCTGGAAACCTGATGACGCTGCCCGCTGACATCCCCGCCGACCTGCTGCCCCCCCGTGTTCGCCCGGTGGACCGGCTCGGCTTTACCCTGTTCCTGGCTGCCTTGGTGCACCTGGCGCTGATCCTCGGCGTCGGCTTCAGCGTGGTCAAGCCTGCCGAAATCCGCCACACCATGGACATCACCCTGGCCACCTTCAAGAGCGAGAAACCGCCGGAGAAGGCCGATTTCCAGGCCCAGGACAACCAGCAGGGCAGCGGCACCCTGGACAAGAAAGCGGTGCCCAAGACCACCGAACTGGCCCCGTTCCAGGACAGCAAGATCAACAAGATCACCCCGCCACCCGCCGCCAAGCCCGAGGTGGTACCGCCCCCTGCCCCGCAGAAGTCGGCGGTAGTGACCACGGCGCCCAAGCCACAGAAGGTCGAGCCCAAGCCCAGGGAAAGCAAGCCGCAGCCCAAGCCGGCAGCCCCGGCACCGGACTTCGACAGCTCGCAGTTGTCCAGCCAGATCGCCAGCCTGGAGGCGGAGCTGTCCAACGAACAGCAGATGTACGCCAAGCGCCCGCGCATCCACCGGCTCAATGCCGCCTCGACCATGCGCGACAAAGGTGCCTGGTACAAGGAAGAGTGGCGCAAGAAGGTCGAGCGGGTGGGCAACCTGAACTACCCCGACGAAGCGCGCCGGCAACAGATCTACGGCAACCTGCGCATGATGGTGTCGATCAACCGCGATGGCTCGCTGTACGAGGTGCTGGTGCTGGAGTCGTCCGGGCAACCGGTGCTGGACCAGGCGGCGCAGCGCATCGTGCGGTTGGCGGCGCCGTTTGCGCCGTTTACCGGGGACCTGGCCGAGTTTGACCGGCTGGAGATCATCCGCACCTGGCGCTTTGCCCGTGGGGACCGTTTGTCCAGTAACTGACCTGCGGCATTACGCGGTCCCTGTGGGAGCGGGTTTACCCGCGAAAGCGTCCGACTAAACGACATCATTGCCTGATCTGGCGCATTCGCGGGTAAACCCGCTCCCACAGGGAACGCGCAAGCCTCGTTACGCACCTTGTCAGCCTCGCCACCTGGCGCCACACTATCCCCCATGAAAACCCTCACGCCGAGCTACCTCAAGCATCAGTTCCTGATCGCCATGCCGCACATGGCCGATCCGAACTTCGCCCAGACCCTCACGTACATCGTCGAGCACAACGCCCATGGCGCCATGGGCCTGGTGGTCAACCGGCCGCAGGAGCTGAACCTGGCCGACATCCTCGAGCAGCTGCGCCCGGACGAAATGCCACCGGCCAGCACCTTGCAGGTGCCGATCTACCAAGGTGGCCCGGTACAGACCGACCGTGGCTTCGTGCTGCACAGCAGCGAATGCAGTTTCCAGGCCACCGTGGCGCTGGAAGGGCTGTCGCTGACCACCTCGCAGGATATATTGCTTGCCATCGCCGCCGGGGTAGGTCCGAAACAGAGCCTGATCACCCTGGGCTATGCCGGCTGGGAAGCGGGCCAACTGGAAGCGGAGCTTGCCGACAACGCCTGGCTCAACTGCCCGTTCGACCCGGAAATCATCTTCGGCCTGACCAGCGACCTGCGCCTGGAAGCCGCCGCCGCCAGCCTGGGGATCAACCTGAACCTGCTGACCAGCCAGGCGGGCCACGCCTGATGGCCGAACTGCACCCTGAACTGCGTCTGCTGCTGGGCTTCGACTACGGCAGCAAACAGATCGGCGTAGCCGTCGGCCAGGTGGTCACCGGCCAGGCCCGCGAGCTTTGCACCCTGAAGGCACAGAACGGCGTGCCGGACTGGGCCCAGGTGGAAAAGCTGATTGCCGAATGGAAGCCTGACGCCATCGTCGTCGGCCTGCCGCTGAACATGGACGGCACCCCCAGCGAAATGAGCGCCCGCGCAGAAAAGTTCGCCCGCCGCCTGAACGGCCGCTTCAACCTGCCCGTGCACACCCACGACGAACGCCTGACCACCTTCGAGGCCAAGGGCGAGCGCATGGCCCGTGGCGGCCAGCGCGGCAGCTACCGCGACAACCCGGTCGATGCCATCGCCGCCGCCTTGTTGCTGCAAGGCTGGCTGGAGGCCAATACCTGATCATCTTTGCCGCCGGGCCCGCCCGGCGCACCCTTCCGAGGAGCCTGCAATGAGCCTACCCGATCCAGCCGAACTGATTCGGCAGATGGCCGTCGACCTTCGCGCCCACCTGGCCCGCCGGGCAATTACCGAACCGCGCTACATCGGCATCCGCACCGGCGGCGTCTGGGTTGCCCAGGCCCTGCAGGAAGCCATGGGCGACACCAGCCCCATGGGCACTCTGGACGTGTCGTTCTATCGCGACGACTTCAGCCAGAACGGCCTGCACCCGCAAGTGCGCCCTTCCGAGCTGCCGTTCGAGGTCGAGGGCCAGCACCTGGTGCTGGTGGATGACGTGCTGATGAGCGGCCGCACGGTGCGCGCCGCGCTCAACGAACTGTTCGATTATGGCCGCCCGGCCAGCGTCACCCTGGTCTGCCTGCTGGACCTGGATGCCGGCGAACTGCCAATCCGCCCGAATGTACTCGGCGCCACCCTGTCGCTGGCCGCCCATGAACGGGTAAAATTGACCGGACCCGCACCGCTCGCTCTCGAGCGCCAGGACCTCGCCTCCGCTTCCGCCCTTTAAGAGTCCCCCGCGATGACGCCAATCGACGCCAAGCGCCCGCTGCAGCTCAATGATCAGGGCCAGCTGCGCCACTTCCTCTCGCTCGACGGTTTGCCCCGCGAACTGCTCACCGAGATCCTCGACACCGCCGACTCCTTCCTGGAAGTCGGTGCCCGGGCCGTGAAGAAAGTCCCGTTGCTGCGCGGCAAGACCGTGTGCAACGTGTTCTTCGAGAACTCCACCCGTACCCGTACCACCTTCGAACTGGCGGCCCAGCGCCTGTCGGCCGACGTGATCAGCCTGAACGTGTCGACCTCCTCGACCAGCAAGGGCGAGACCCTGTTCGACACCCTGCGCAACCTCGAAGCCATGGCCGCCGACATGTTCGTGGTGCGTCACTCCGACTCCGGGGCCGCGCACTTCATCGCCGAACACGTGTGCCCGGAAGTTGCCGTGATCAACGGCGGTGACGGCCGCCATGCGCACCCGACCCAGGGCATGCTCGACATGCTCACCATCCGCCGCCACAAGGGCAGCTTCGAGAACCTGTCGGTGGCCATCGTCGGCGACATCCTGCACTCGCGCGTGGCCCGCTCCGACATGCTGGCGCTGAAAGCGCTGGGCTGCCCGGACATCCGCGTGATCGGCCCAAAAACCCTGATCCCGATCGGTATCGAGCAGTACGGTGTGAAGGTGTACACCGACCTCGCCGAAGGCCTGAAGGATGTCGACGTGGTGATCATGCTGCGCCTGCAGCGTGAGCGCATGGCCGGTGGCCTGCTGCCCAGCGAAGGCGAGTTCTACCGCCTGTTCGGCCTGACCACCGCGCGCCTGGCCGGGGCCAAGCCCGACGCCATCGTCATGCACCCGGGCCCGATCAACCGTGGCGTGGAAATCGAGTCGGCGGTGGCCGACGGCAAGCACTCGGTGATCCTCAACCAGGTCACCTACGGCATCGCCGTGCGCATGGCCGTGCTGTCCATGGCCATGAGCGGGCAGAACGCGCAACGTCAATTCGACCAGGAGAACGCCCAGTGACCATCAGTATTCTCGGCGCCCGGGTCATCGACCCCAACAGCGGCCTGGACCAGGTCACCGACCTGCACCTGGACGGCGGCCGCATTGCCGCCATCGGTGCCGCCCCGGCCGGCTTCAGCGCCAGCCGCACGATCCAGGCTGATGGCCTGGTCGCCGCGCCCGGCCTGGTCGACCTCGGCGTGTCCCTGCGCGAGCCGGGCTACAGCCGCAAAGGCAACATCGCCAGTGAAACCCGTGCCGCCGTCGCTGGCGGTGTCACCAGCCTGTGCTGCCCGCCGCAGACCAAGCCGGTGCTGGACACCTCGGCCGTGGCCGAACTGATCCTCGACCGCGCCCGCGAGGCCGCCAACAGCAAGGTCTACCCGATCGGCGCCCTGACCAAGGGCCTGGAAGGCGAGCAACTGGCCGAGCTGGTGGCCCTGCGCGACACCGGCTGCGTGGCCTTCGGCAATGGCCTGAAGGAAATCCCCAACAACCGTACCCTGGCCCGCGCCCTGGAATACGCCGCCACCTTCGACCTGACCGTGGTGTTCCACTCCCAGGACCGCGACCTGGCCCAAGGCGGCCTGGCCCACGAAGGTGCCATGGCCAGCTTCCTCGGCCTGCCGGGCATTCCGGAAACCGCCGAGACCGTGTCCCTGGCGCGCAACCTGCTGCTGGTGGAACAGACCGGCGTGCGTGCGCACTTCACCCAGATCACCAGCGCCCGCGGCGCGCGCCTGATCGCCCAAGCCCAGGCCCTGGGCCTGCCGGTGACCGCCGATGTGGCGCTGTACCAGCTGATCCTCACCGACGAATCGCTGCGCGAGTTCTCCAGCCTGTACCACGTGCAGCCGCCGCTGCGCACCGCCGCTGACCGCGACGGCCTGCGCGAGGCGGTGAAGTCGGGGGTGATCCAGGCGATTTCCAGCCACCACCAGCCGCACGAGCGCGACGCCAAGCTGGCCCCGTTCGGCGCCACCGAGCCGGGCATCAGCAGCGTCGAACTGCTGCTGCCGCTGGCCATGACCCTGGTGCAGGACGGCCTGCTCGACCTGCCAACCTTGCTGGCCCGCCTGAGCAGCGGCCCGGCGGCGGCCCTGCGCCTGCCGGCCGGCGAGCTGAAAGTGGGTGGCGCGGCCGACCTGGTGCTGTTCGACCCGCAAGCCTCGACCGTGGCCGGCGAGCAGTGGTTCTCGCGCGGCGAGAACTGCCCGTTCATCGCCCACTGCCTGCCAGGTGCGGTGCGTTATACCTTGGTCGATGGGCATGTCTGCCACGAGGCCTGACAAAGCGCACACTCGCTTTGTGTAGGAGCGGCCTTGTGTCGCGATCGGGCCGCAAAGCGGCCCCAGCTAATCTTGCATGATGCCGAGATCCTGGGGCTGCCTTGCAGCCCTTTCGCGACACAAGGCCGCTCCTACATCGACCGAGTACGGTTAAGAGACCGAGCCGACCATTCATCCCCCACGGTTGAAATCCTTCCCCCCACCCCCATATGAGTCTGCATCAGGCACTTTCGCCCCGCTGCGTGGAGACTCTCCCCTTGACCACCATCGTTTCTGTCCGCCGTAACGGCAAAGTCGTCATGGGCGGCGACGGCCAGGTATCCCTCGGCAACACCGTGATGAAAGGCAACGCCAAGAAGGTGCGCCGCCTGTACCACGGCCAGGTCATCGCGGGCTTCGCCGGCGCCACCGCCGATGCGTTCACCCTGTTCGAGCGCTTTGAAGGCCAGCTCGAGAAACATCAGGGCCACCTGGTCCGCGCTGCCGTGGAGCTGGCCAAGGAATGGCGTACCGACCGCTCCCTGAGCCGCCTGGAGGCCATGCTGGCCGTGGCCAACAAGGACGCCTCCCTGATCATCACCGGCAACGGCGACGTGGTCGAACCCGAAGACGGCCTGATCGCCATGGGTTCCGGCGGCGCCTACGCCCAGGCCGCAGCCCGCGCCCTGCTGAACAAGACCGACCTCTCGGCCCGTGAAATCGCCGAGACCGCCCTGAACATCGCCGGCGACATCTGCGTGTTCACCAACCACAACCTGACCATCGAGGAGCAGGACCTGGCCGACTGATCAGCTGTTCTGGCGCCTCATCCCGGTGATGGGGTTTTTCCACGCTGATTCATTCCGCCCGAGGACCATTTTCATCATGTCCATGACCCCCCGCGAGATCGTCCACGAACTCAACCGCCACATCATCGGCCAGGACGACGCCAAGCGCGCCGTGGCCATCGCCCTGCGCAACCGCTGGCGGCGCATGCAGCTCCCCGCCGAGCTGCGCGCCGAAGTGACCCCGAAGAACATCCTGATGATCGGCCCTACCGGCGTCGGCAAGACCGAAATCGCCCGCCGCCTGGCCAAGCTGGCCAACGCGCCGTTCCTCAAGGTCGAAGCCACCAAGTTCACCGAAGTGGGCTACGTGGGCCGCGACGTCGAGTCGATCATCCGCGACCTGGCCGATGCCGCGCTGAAGATGCTGCGTGAGCAAGAGATCATCCGCGTGCGCCACCGCGCCGAAGACGCCGCCGAAGACCGCATCCTCGACGCCCTGCTGCCACAGGCGCGGGTCAGCAGCTTCGCCGAGGAAGCCGCGCAGACTAGCACCGATTCCAACACCCGCCAGCTGTTCCGCAAGCGCCTGCGCGAAGGCCAGCTGGACGACAAGGAAATCGAGATCGAAGTGGCCGATGCCGTGGGCGTCGAAATTGCCGCGCCGCCCGGCATGGAAGAAATGACCAACCAGCTGCAGAGCCTGTTCGCCAACATGGGCAAAGGCAAGCGCAAGGCGCGCAAGCTGAAGGTGAAAGAAGCACTGAAGATGGTTCGCGATGAAGAAGCGAGCCGCCTGGTCAACGAGGAAGAGCTCAAGGCCAAGGCCTTGGAAGCTGTCGAGCAGCACGGCATCGTGTTCATCGACGAAATCGACAAGGTTGCCAAGCGCGGCAACGTTGGCGGCGCCGACGTGTCCCGTGAAGGCGTGCAGCGCGACCTGCTGCCGCTGATCGAAGGCTGCACCGTCAACACCAAGCTGGGCATGGTCAAGACCGACCACATCCTGTTCATTGCCTCGGGTGCGTTCCACCTGAGCAAGCCGAGCGACCTGGTGCCCGAGCTGCAAGGCCGCCTGCCGATCCGTGTGGAACTCAAGGCCCTGACCCCGGAAGACTTCGAGCGCATCCTGCAGGAGCCGCACGCGTCGCTGACCGAACAGTACCAGGCCCTGCTCAAGACCGAAGGCCTGAACATCGAGTTCCTCGCCGACGGTATCAAGCGCCTGGCCGAGATTGCCTACCAGGTCAACGAGAAGACCGAGAACATCGGTGCCCGCCGCTTGCACACCCTTCTCGAGCGTTTGCTCGAAGAGGTGTCGTTCAGCGCTGGCGACCTGGCCAGCACCCATGACGAAGCGCCGATCCAGATCGACGCGGCGTATGTGAACAGCCACCTGGGTGAGCTGGCGCAGAACGAAGACCTGTCGCGTTACATCCTGTAAGACCGCAGGGGCCGCTTTGCGGCCCATCGCGACACAAGGCCGCTCCTACAGGGGAACGCGATCTCCTTTAGGAGCGGCCTTGTGTCGCGATGGGCTGCAAAGCAGCCCCCTTGCACAATCCCCCGAATCTCCTGAAGCTGTGCACCATCAGCTCCCGAGAGATTCCGCCCATGGCCCGCCTGCCCACCGCCATCAACCTGCACAAAGCCTCGAAAACCCTCAGCCTCACCTACGCCCCCGGCGAGGTCTACCACCTGCCCGCCGAATTCCTGCGCGTGCACTCCCCCTCCGCCGAGGTCCAGGGCCACGGTAACCCCATCCTGCAGTTCGGCAAGATCAACGTCGGCCTCAGCGGCCTGGAGCCAGCCGGGCAATACGCACTGAAACTGACCTTCGACGACGGCCATGACAGCGGCCTGTTCACCTGGGAATATCTCGAGCAGCTGTGCCTGCGCCAGGAACAGCTGTGGGCCGAGTACCTCGACGAACTGCACAAGGCCGGGAAATCCCGCGACCCTGCCGAGTCGGTGGTCAAACTCATGCTCTAGCGCAAGGCCTGCAGGATTTAGAGCGCATTTTCTAAAATCATCTGTTTGAATGACTTACAGACAGCCCAGTGACGGGCTGTCTTGCGCATTACATGAAAGTCGGGTAACCAATGGGGGTGGCAAGTTCCCTGCATCAAATTGCAGGTAGTCAGAGCCCTCGCAGCACCGCTGTTCCTTATCACTGGTCACCCGAGTAGCAGTACCGGGCTCAGAACTGTGCACCCGCCACAGCAACCGGTACTCGTCTCAGGACAACGGAGCGTCGTAGATGAGTAACAAGAACAACGATGAGCTGCAGCGGCAGGCCTCGGAAAACACCCTGGGGCTGAACCCGGTCATCGGTATCCGCCGCAAAGACCTGTTGAGCTCGGCACGCACCGTGCTGCGCCAGGCCGTGCGCCAACCGCTGCACAGCGCCAAACATGTGGCCCACTTTGGCCTGGAGCTGAAGAACGTGCTGCTGGGCAAGTCCAGCCTTGCCCCGGAAAGCGACGACCGCCGCTTCAATGACCCGGCATGGAGCAACAACCCACTTTACCGCCGCTACCTGCAAACCTATCTGGCCTGGCGCAAGGAGCTGCAGGACTGGATCGGCAACAGCGACCTGTCGCCCCAGGACATCAGCCGCGGCCAGTTCGTCATCAACCTGATGACCGAAGCCATGGCTCCGACCAACACCCTGTCCAACCCGGCAGCGGTCAAACGCTTTTTCGAAACCGGCGGCAAGAGCCTGCTCGATGGCCTGTCCAACCTGGCCAAGGACCTGGTCAACAACGGTGGAATGCCCAGCCAGGTGAACATGGACGCCTTCGAGGTGGGCAAGAACCTGGGCACCAGTGAAGGCGCCGTGGTGTACCGCAACGATGTGCTGGAGCTGATCCAGTACAGCCCCATCACCGAGCAGGTGCATGCCCGCCCGCTGCTGGTGGTGCCGCCGCAGATCAACAAGTTCTACGTATTCGACCTGAGCCCGGAAAAGAGCCTGGCGCGCTACTGCCTGCGCTCGCAGCAGCAGACCTTCATCATCAGCTGGCGCAACCCGACCAAAGCCCAGCGCGAATGGGGCCTGTCCACCTACATCGACGCGCTCAAGGAGGCGGTCGATGCGGTGCTGGCGATTACCGGCAGCAAGGACCTGAACATGCTCGGTGCCTGCTCCGGCGGCATCACCTGCACGGCATTGGTCGGCCACTATGCCGCCCTCGGCGAAAACAAGGTCAATGCCCTGACCCTGCTGGTCAGCGTGCTGGACACCACCATGGACAACCAGGTCGCCCTGTTCGTCGACGAGCAGACTTTGGAGGCCGCCAAGCGCCACTCCTACCAGGCCGGCGTGCTCGAAGGCAGCGAGATGGCCAAGGTGTTCGCCTGGATGCGCCCCAACGACCTGATCTGGAACTACTGGGTCAACAACTACCTGCTCGGCAACGAGCCGCCGGTGTTCGACATCCTGTTCTGGAACAACGACACCACGCGCCTGCCGGCCGCCTTCCACGGCGACCTGATCGAAATGTTCAAGAGCAACCCGCTGACCCGCCCGGACGCCCTGGAGGTTTGCGGCACCCCGATCGACCTGAAACAGGTCAAATGCGACATCTACAGCCTTGCCGGCACCAACGACCACATCACCCCGTGGCAGTCGTGCTACCGCTCGGCGCACCTGTTCGGCGGCAAGATCGAGTTCGTGCTGTCCAACAGCGGCCACATCCAGAGCATCCTCAACCCGCCAGGCAACCCCAAGGCGCGCTTCATGACCGGTGCCGATCGCCCGGGTGACCCGGTGGCCTGGCAGGAAAACGCCACCAAGCATGCCGACTCCTGGTGGCTGCACTGGCAAAGCTGGCTGGGCGAGCGTGCCGGCGAGCTGAAAAAGGCGCCAACCCGCCTGGGCAACCGTGCCTATGCCGCTGGCGAGGCATCCCCGGGCACCTACGTTCACGAGCGTTGAGCTGCAGCGCCGTGGCCCCCTGCGGGGCGCCACGGTGTTCATTTCACCCCATGAGTCACGCGCATGCCGCAACCCTACATCTTCAGGACCGTCGAGCTGGATAACCAGTCCATCCGCACCGCCGTCCGCCCGGGCAAACCGCACCTGACGCCGTTGCTGATCTTCAACGGCATCGGTGCCAACCTGGAGCTGGTGTTTCCGTTCATCGAAGCACTGGACCCGGACCTGGAAGTCATTGCCTTTGACGTACCCGGGGTCGGCGGATCGTCCACGCCGCGCCACCCCTACCGCTTCCCCGGGTTGGCCAAGCTGACGGCACGCATGCTCGACTACCTCGACTACGGCCAGGTCAATGCCATCGGCGTGTCCTGGGGCGGCGCCCTGGCCCAGCAGTTCGCCCACGATTACCCCGAACGCTGCAAGAAACTGGTGCTGGCCGCCACCGCAGCCGGTGCGGTGATGGTGCCAGGCAAGCCCAAGGTGTTGTGGATGATGGCCAGCCCACGGCGTTACGTGCAGCCGTCGCATGTCATCCGCATTGCGCCGACGATCTATGGCGGCGGCTTCCGGCGTGACCCCGAACTGGCCATGCAGCACGCCGCCAAGGTGCGCTCCGGCGGCAAGATGGGCTACTACTGGCAGCTGTTCGCCGGGCTCGGCTGGACCAGCATCCACTGGCTGCACAAGATCCAGCAACCGACCCTGGTGCTGGCCGGCGACGACGACCCGCTGATCCCGCTGATCAACATGCGCCTGCTGGCCTGGCGGATTCCCAATGCCCAGCTACACATTATCGACGACGGTCATTTGTTCCTGATCACCCGGGCCGAGGCCGTCGCCCCGATCATCATGAAGTTCCTTCAGCAAGAACGACAGCGCGCCGTCATGCACCCTCGCCCGGCTTCGGGTGTGTGAAGGCGATTTGGGACCCTGTGGGAGCGGGTTCACCCGCGAAGAAATTAACTCGGTGTATGGCACCGGCTTCGCCGGTGTTCGCGGGTGAACCCGCTCCCACAGAGACCCTGCTAGATCAGTGAATATGTTTAGTCATGAGGCACCAGGTCAGGACGAGGGAGTGTTGCCATGAAAGACAAACCGGCCAAAGGAACGCCAACGCTTCCCGCCACCAGCATGAACGTGCAGAACGCTATCCTCGGCCTGCGCGGTCGTGACCTGATTTCCACGCTGCGCAATGTCAGCCGCCAAAGCCTGCGTCACCCGCTGCATACCGCGCATCACCTGTTGGCCCTGGGTGGCCAGCTGGGCCGGGTGATACTGGGTGACACACCGCTTCAGCCGAACCCGCGCGATTCGCGCTTCAGCGACCCGACATGGAGCCAGAACCCGTTCTACCGTCGCGGTCTGCAGGCCTACCTGGCCTGGCAGAAGCAAACCCGACTGTGGATCGAGGAAAGCCACCTGGACGACGATGACCGGGCCCGTGCGCACTTCCTGTTCAACCTGATCAACGATGCCCTGGCGCCGAGCAACTCGCTGCTCAACCCGTTGGCAGTCAAGGAACTGTTCAACAGCGGTGGCCAGAGCCTGGTGCGCGGTGTGGCCCACCTGCTCGATGACCTGCGCCACAATGACGGCCTGCCACGCCAGGTCGACGAGCGCGCATTCGAAGTGGGCGGCAACCTGGCCGCGACCGCCGGCGCCGTGGTGTTTCGCAACGAGCTGCTGGAGCTGATCCAGTACAAGCCGATGAGCGAAAAGCAGCACGCCCGGCCACTGCTGGTGGTGCCGCCACAGATCAACAAGTTCTACATCTTCGACCTCAGCTCGACCAACAGCTTCGTCCAGTACATGCTCAAGAATGGCCTGCAGGTGTTCATGGTCAGCTGGCGCAACCCCGACCCGCGCCACCGCGAATGGGGCCTGTCCAGCTACGTTCAGGCCCTGGAAGAAGCGCTCAACGCTTGCCGCAGCATCAGCGGCAACCGCGACCCCAACCTGATGGGCGCCTGTGCCGGCGGCCTGACCATGGCCGCGCTGCAGGGCCACCTGCAGGCCAAGCACCAGCTGCGCCGGGTGCGCAGCGCCACCTACCTGGTCAGCTTGCTGGACAGCAAGTTCGAAAGCCCCGCCAGCCTGTTCGCCGACGAGCAGACCATCGAGGCCGCCAAGCGCCGCTCCTACCAGCGCGGCGTGCTGGATGGCGCCGAGGTGGCGCGGATCTTCGCCTGGATGCGGCCCAACGACCTGATCTGGAACTACTGGGTCAACAACTACCTGCTCGGCAAGACACCACCAGCCTTCGACATCCTGTACTGGAACGCCGACAGCACGCGCCTGCCCGCCGCGCTGCATGGCGACCTGCTGGACTTCTTCAAGCTCAACCCGCTGACCCACCCCGCCGGCCTGGAGGTATGCGGCACACCCATCGACCTGCAGAAGGTCGAGCTGGACAGTTTCACCGTGGCCGGCAGCAACGACCACATCACCCCGTGGGATGCGGTGTACCGCTCGGCCTTGCTGCTGGGTGGCGACCGGCGCTTCGTGCTGGCCAACAGCGGGCACATCCAGAGCATCATCAACCCGCCCGGCAACCCCAAGGCCTACTACCTGGCCAACCCCAAGCTGTCCAGCGACCCCCGCGCCTGGTTCCACGACGCCAAGCGCAGCGAAGGCAGCTGGTGGCCGTTGTGGCTGGAGTGGATCACCCCGCGCTCCGGCCCGCTCAAGGCACCGCGCAGCGAACTGGGCAATGCCACCTACCCACCACTGGGCCCCGCGCCGGGCACCTACGTGCTGACCCGATGAGCATGCCGACTGGATGAAGACTCGCGACCGTATCCTCGAATGTGCCCTGCAGCTGTTCAACCAGCAGGGCGAACCGAACGTATCCACCCTGGAAATTGCCAACGAACTGGGCATCAGCCCTGGCAACCTCTACTACCACTTCCACGGCAAGGAGCCGTTGGTGCTGGGGCTGTTCGAGCGCTTTGAAGAAGCGCTGATGCCCTTGCTCGACCCGCCGCTGGAGGTACGCCTTGACGCCGAGGATTACTGGCTGTTCCTGCACCTGATCGTCGAACGCATGGCGCAGTACCGCTTCCTGTTCCAGGACCTGTCGAACCTGACCGGGCGCCTGCCCAAACTGGCCCGCGGCATGCGCAACCTGATCAACGCGCTCAAGCGCACGCTGGCAGCGTTGCTGGCCAGCCTCAAGGGCCAAGGGTTGGTAGAGAGCGAGACCCAGGCGCTGGGGCAACTGGTGGAGCAGATCACCCTGACACTGATGTTCTCGCTGGATTACCAGCGGGTACTGGGGCGCGAGGGGGATGTGGGGATTGTGGTGTACCAGGTGATGATGCTGGTGGCGCCGCATCTGCAGGCCCAGGCGCGGGGGGCGGCAGAGCAGTTGGCGGTGCGGTATCTGGAGGGGTAAGCCTGACTGGGATGTATTGCAGCAGCCGACGCATTCGCGGGTGAACCCGCTCCCACAGGTACGTTGCAGAGCTTACAAGCGGCGCAGTACCTGTGGGAGCGGGTTTACCCGCGAAGAAGGCGACGCGGTATCAGATCAGGGTACCGGTGCCTGTCTGTGCCGAAGGCGGGTTGCTGGCCGGAGCCGCAGTGGGCGCCGGAGCTGCGCTAGCGGCCGGAGCGGCGCTGGCCGCTGGAGCTGCCGGCTTGGCGGCTGCCGGCTTGGCCGGTGCTTTCTTCACAGCAGGCTTCTTCGCCACAGCTGGTTTGGCCGCTGCCGGTTTCGCCGCAGGCTTGGCCGCCGCAGTCTTCGCAGCAGGTTTAGCCGCTGCGGCCTTGGCTGCCGGCCTGGCTGCCGCGGTTTTTGCCGCAGGCTTGGCCGCTGCCGTCTTGGCCAGTGGCTTGGCCGCCGCCTTGCTCGCAGCCGGTTTGGCTGCAGTGCGCGACGAAATCGGGGTAACCGAAGCGCCGGTCAGTTTCTCGATCTGCTTGGTCAGGCTGTCCACCTGCTGGTGCAGGGCCTTGATCTCGTTGCGGCTCGGCACACCAAGGCGCGAGATGGCGCTGTTCAGGCGCTTGTCGAAGGCCTCTTCGAGTTCGCTCCACTTGCCCAGCGCACGGTCCTTCACGCCCGACACGCGCGAAGTGGTCGACGACTTGGCAGTCTCAGCAACATCTTCGGCGGTCTTCTTCGCCTGCTTCTCGGCCTTCTCGCCATCCTTCACCAGCGAGTCGAACAGCTTCGGGCCGTCCTGGTCGATCTTCGAATAGATACCAAGCCCCGCCAGCCAGATCTTGCGGGAGTACTTCTCGATCCCGCCGACCCAGGAGCTGCCTTCTTTCTCGGAATTCTTCTTGCCAGCCATCCTGCTCTCCTTATGGTTTGTGCGCGACGCGCTCGAGCAGCTCGTGCAGCTGTTCAAGCTTGATGGACAACGCCTCAACGTCATGTTTAGACGGAATGCCAAGGCGATTCAAGGCGCGACCTACCCGCGCGTCGAAAGCTTTTTCGATCTTGTCCAGTTGAACTTCGACCTTGCCGCGTACGCGACTGACTTCCTGGGTCGCTTCGTCGATCTGGTTGTTGGCAGCATCGAGCTCCTTGTCGATGCGCTTCTTGCCACGCTTCTCGACGCCTTCGCCGGCCTTGACCAGCTCATTGAAGTAGTCGGAGCCTTCCTGGCCCACACGCGCATAGGCGCCGATGCCCGCCAGCCAGATCTTGCGCGCGTAGCCGCGTACCTCGCCCAGCGTACCCGGGGCGTCGTCCTTTTTCTTCACAGTCACTTTGGCCATGCTCTGTACCTCATGCTCATGAGTGGAGGAGGAACCGCCCATGGAGGTTGGGCTTGAGCACAAGGTAGAGAGGGAAATTAGAATCTTCACCCTAAGGTGAACGAGCATGGCCCCGGGAAGGGGTGTCAGGCCAGGGCTTTGTCCAGCGCCCGCTCGATCTCGCCCTTGATGGTGCCGCTCATCATCGACAGCATCATGCCCAGCTTCAATTCGACGCGGATGCGGTCATCGAAGATGTGCACGCTGCCGTTGGCACCGCTTCGCGCCACATCGACCCGGTCACCGTTCCAGGTGGCCTTGAGGTCGTATTCGCGGGTCAGTTTGTCGACCAGCGCTTCAGCCTTGGCACGGGCGGCATCACGGCCGAGGGAATGTTTGCGTTCGACGCTGATCTGGGTCATGCGGGTGTTCCTGAAGATGAAGACATAATGGGCATTATGCCCGCCCCTGCCCACTGGCACACCCCGCCAAGACAAATCCGCCCGTTCGCCCTAGAATGGCGGTAATTTTTTCCGGTGAAGCGATATGAACGACCAGCGCAAAGGCGACCACGCCGAACCCACCACCCATTTCGGTTACCAGGACGTCCCTGAAAGCCAGAAGGCGAAGAAAGTCGCCGAGGTGTTCCACTCGGTAGCGGCCAAGTACGACCTGATGAACGACGTGCTTTCCGGCGGCATGCACCGCCTGTGGAAGCGCTTCACCATCGAGCTGTCGGGCGTACGCGCCGGCAACCGTGTACTGGACATCGCCGGCGGTACCGGCGACCTGGCCGCCAAGTTCTCGCGGCTGGTCGGCCCGACCGGCCAGGTAGTGCTGGCCGACATCAACGAGTCGATGCTCAAGGTCGGCCGTGACCGCCTGCTCGACCGTGGCGTGGCCGGCAACATCGAGTTCGTCCAGGCCGATGCCGAGAAGCTGCCATTCCCGGACAACCACTTCGACTGCGTGACCATCGCCTTCGGCCTGCGCAACGTCACCCACAAGGACGAAGCCATCCGCTCGATGCTGCGCGTGCTCAAGCCGGGCGGTCGCCTGCTGGTGCTGGAGTTCTCCAAGCCGACCAACAAGCTGATGTCCAAGGCCTACGACGCCTACTCGTTCGCCTTCATGCCGCTGGCCGGCAAGCTGATCACCAACGACTCGGAGAGCTACCGTTACCTCGCCGAGTCGATCCGCATGCACCCCGATCAGGAAACCCTGAAGGCCATGATGGTCGAGGCCGGTTTCGACCGCGTCACCTACCACAACATGACCAGCGGCATCGTTGCCGTGCACCGGGGGATCAAGCCCTGATGCTGCTGGCCGGGCTGCTCGCCAGCGCCGAACATGGCCTGAACCGCGTCCTGCGCATGGACAGCACGGCCCTGCCGCGGCTGGCCGCGCTGGAGGGCAAGGTCATCGAGATCGACTGCCGCCAGCCGGCCTTGCAGGTGTTCATCCTGCCCGATGAAGAGGGCCTGATGCTCGCCGCCCACTGGCAAGGCGAGGTCGACTGCAGCCTGCGCGCCCCGGCCGGCAGCCTGACGCAACTGGCCCTGGCCAGGGACAAGACTGCCGTGCTGCACAGCCCGCAAGTCGAACTGCATGGCGACAGCGCCGTGCTGCTCGACCTGTTCGGTGTGCTGCAGGACCTGGAGCTGGACTGGGAGCACGAGCTGCAACGCTGGCTCGGCCCGGTCGCCACGGCGCTGCTGGCGGGCCACATCCGCCTGCGTGCACGCTGGACCCGCCAGGGCCTGGCGCGCTTCAGCCAGAACCTTTCCGAGTACCTGGCCGAAGAATCCCGTACCCTGGTCGGCAAGCGCGAAGCCGAAGCCGCCTTCAGCGAGCTCGATGCCCTGAAGCTCGATACAGAACGCCTCGAGGCGCGCCTCAAGCGCCTTTCCCGAACCCTTGATACCAGCGATAACGCATGAAGCTGCTCGCCGTCCGCCGTCTTTTTCGCATCCAGCGTGTGGTGATCCGCTACCGTCTCGATGACCTGCTGTTCGACCTGCCGCTGCCCTGGTGGCTGATGAGCCTGCGCCTGCTGATGCCATGGCGCTGGCTGCCGCGCAAGCCGTCCGAGCTCAGCCGTGGCGCGCGCCTGCGCCTGGCCCTGCAGGACCTGGGGCCGATTTTCATCAAGTTCGGCCAGTTGTTGTCCACCCGCCGCGACCTGCTGCCCAACGACATTGCCGATGAGCTGATGCTGCTGCAGGACCGCGTGCCGCCGTTCGACCCCAAGCAGGCAGTGGCACTGATCGAGGCGCAGTTGGGCGCCCCTGTGACGCAACTGTTCAGCCGCTTCGACGTCGAGCCACTGGCCTCGGCCTCGGTGGCCCAGGTGCACGCTGCGCGCCTGAAAAGTGGCGAGGAAGTGGTGGTCAAGGTGGTGCGCCCGGGCCTGAAGCCGGTGATCGCCCAGGACCTGGCTTGGCTGTTCCTGATCGCCAAGGCCGCCGAGCGTGCTTCGGCCGATGCCCGTCGCCTGCACCCGGTGGAAATCGTCGGCGACTACGAAAAAACCATCTACGACGAGCTCGACCTGCTGCGCGAAGCGGCCAACGCCAGCCAGTTGCGGCGCAACTTCGAAGGCTCCGAGCTGATGTACGTGCCCCAGGTGTACTGGGACCTGTGCCGCCCCAAGGTGCTGGTGATGGAGCGCATCTACGGCGTGCCGGTGACCGACATGGCCACCTTGGCCGACCAGCGCACCGACATGAAGCTGCTGGCCGAACGAGGCGTGGAGGTGTTCTTCACCCAGGTGTTCCGCGACAGCTTCTTCCACGCCGACATGCACCCCGGCAACATCTTCGTCAGCACGGTCAAACCATGGAGCCCGCAGTACATCGCCATCGACTGCGGCATCGTCGGCAGCCTGACCGCCGAGGACCAGGACTACCTGGCGCGCAACCTGATCGCTTTCTTCAAGCGTGACTACCGCCGCGTCGCCCAGTTGCACATCGACTCGGGCTGGGTGCCGGCGCACACCAAGGTCAACGAGTTCGAAGCGGCGATCCGCACCGTGTGCGAGCCGATCTTCGAAAAACCGTTAAAGGATATTTCCTTCGGCCAGGTGCTGATGCGCCTGTTCCAGACCGCCCGGCGCTTCAACATGGAAGTGCAGCCGCAGCTGGTGTTGCTGCAGAAGACCCTGCTCAACATCGAGGGCCTGGGCCGCCAGCTGTACCCCGAGCTGGACCTGTGGAGCACCGCCAAGCCATTCCTCGAGCGCTGGATGCGCGACCGCATGAGCCCCAAGGCCGTGCTCGGCAACATCCACAGCCAGGTCGAGCAACTGCCGCACCTGGCCGACATGGCCCGCGACCTGCTCGAGCGCCTGTCGCAACCGCACCTGCACGATCCGCAACTGCCGGAGCGGCGCCGCCAGGGCGACCGCTGGGCGCTGCGCCTGCTCGGCGCCGGCCTGCTCGGCGGTGGTGCGGTACTGGCCGCTGGTGCCGCCGCGGCCACCAGCCTGGCCGCCCCTGCCGCCTGGCCGGCCTGGCTGATGCTGGCCGCCGGCCTTTACCTGATCGTGCGCCAATAGCCAGCCGCGCCCATGGCTGGCACACTAGCGCAAAGGGCCCGGCACAGGAGCGGGCCCGCTTTGGAGTCGACGATGAAAGACTGGCTGGACGAGATCAAGTGGAACAGCGAGGGCCTGGTACCGGCGATCGCCCAGGACCACAAGACCGGACGCGTGCTGATGATGGCCTGGATGAACCGCGAATCGCTGGCCCTGACCGCCGCCGAGCAACGCGCCATCTATTGGTCGCGTTCGCGTGGCAAGCTGTGGCGCAAGGGCGAGGAATCCGGGCATGTGCAGAAGCTGCATGAAATGCGCCTGGACTGCGATGCCGACGTGATCATCCTGATGGTCGAGCAATTGGGCCATATCGCCTGCCATACCGGCCGTGAAAGCTGCTTCTACCGCGTCTTCGAAGACGGCCAGTGGAAAACCGTCGACCCGGTCCTGAAAGACCCGGATGCCATCTACAGCGCAGGACACTGACATGAGCGACACCCTCAACCGCCTGGCCGAAGTGCTTGAAGAACGCAAGCAAGCGGCGCCCGACAGCTCCTACGTGGCCAGCCTGTACCACAAGGGCCTGAACAAGATCCTCGAAAAGCTCGGCGAAGAGTCGGTCGAGACGATCATTGCCGCCAAGGATGCCGCGGTCAGCAAGGATTACAGCGATGTCATCTACGAAACCGCCGACCTGTGGTTTCATAGCCTGGTAATGCTCAGCGCGCTGGGTCAGCATCCGCAAGCCGTGCTCGATGAGCTGGAGCGCCGCTTCGGGCTTTCCGGGCATGATGAGAAGGCGGCTCGACAGCCGTCTGCCTGATGTAATTTAGGTGCGCAGGGCCCCTCTCTTTTTTGTGGGAGCGGGTTCACCCGCGAAGAATGCGACGCGGTGTATGGCACCGGCTAAGCCGGTGTTCGCGGGTGAACCCGCTCCCACAGGGACCGCGTTGCCAGAACAATTCGCTTTACCTGTAAATTTCAGGAGTACGAAATGGGTATCTTTGACTGGAAACACTGGATCGTCCTGCTGGTGGTCGTGGTCCTGGTGTTTGGCACCAAGAAGCTGAAGAACTTCGGCAGTGACCTGGGTGAGTCGATCAAGGGCTTCCGCAAGGCCATGAGCGACGAAGAGAACAAGCCAGCCGAGCAGACCCCGCCGCCTGCCCAACCCGTTCCACCGGTGCAGAACACTGCCCAGCAGAACCAGGGCCACACCATCGAAGGCCAGGCCCAGCCGGCTCAAGAGCCGCAGCGGAAAGACTGACCCATGTTCGGCATCAGTTTCAGCGAGCTGCTGCTCGTCGGCCTGGTCGCCCTGCTGGTGCTCGGCCCCGAGCGCCTGCCCGGTGCCGCGCGCACGGCAGGCCTGTGGATCGGCCGGCTCAAGCGCAGTTTCAACAGCATCAAGATGGAAGTGGAGCGCGAAATCGGCGCCGACGAAATCCGCCGCCAGCTGCACAACGAGCACATCCTGCAGATGGAAGAGGAAGCCAAGCGCATCCTCAACCCGATGACGCCACCGGCGCAGCCGCCTGTCACCACCGCAACCGTTCAGCCCCCCGTCGGGCTCGAAGCCAGGCCGGTCGAGACCGCTGCCACCCCGGCCACGCCTTCTGAACCGCCTCAACCGCCGCGAGCCCCATGAGCGAAAATCCGGAACACGACCAGCCAATGCCGCTGGTTTCGCACCTGACCGAACTGCGCACCCGCCTGCTGCGCTGCGTTGCCGTCATTTTCCTGATCTTTGCCGGGCTGTTCTCCTTCGCCCAGCAGATCTACACCTTGGTCTCCGCGCCGCTGCGCGAGCACCTGCCGGCCAATGCGACGATGATCGCCACCGACGTGGCCTCGCCGTTCCTCACGCCGTTCAAGCTGACCATGATCGTCTCGCTGTTCCTGGCGATACCGTTCATCCTCCAGCAGATCTGGGGCTTCATCGCACCCGGGCTGTACCGCCATGAAAAGCGCATCGCCATTCCGCTGTTGGTGTCGAGCATCTTCCTGTTCTACGCCGGCATGGCCTTCGCCTATTTCCTGGTGTTCCCGCTGGTCTTCGGCTTCTTCGCCAGCGCCACGCCGGAAGGCGTTTCGATGATGACCGACATCGCCAGCTACCTCGACTTCGTGATGACGCTGTTCTTCGCCTTTGGCGTGGCCTTCGAAATCCCGGTGGCGGTGGTGCTGCTGGTATGGATCGGCGTGGTCGACGTGAAGTACCTGAAGAAGATTCGCCCCTACGTGATCATCGGCTGCTTCGTGGTCGGTATGGTCCTTACCCCACCGGACATCTTCTCCCAGACCCTGCTGGCCGTACCCATGTGGCTGCTGTTCGAGATTGGCGTGCTGTGCGGCAGCCTGATCCGCAAGCGCAGCGCCCACGACGAAACCGCCAACGACCACAACGACCAGCCACCAGCGACCCAACCGTGAACCTGTTGCTCCTTGAAGAGGCCGACTTCGTCTCGGCCGACCGCGTCGTTCTCGCAGACCGGCGCTTCACCCACATGCAGGACATCCACCGTGTGGCGGTGGGCGACAACCTGCGCGTGGGCCGCATCAACGGCCTGATGGGCAAGGCCACGGTGCTGCGCCTGGAAAAGCACGAAGCCGAACTGGAAGTCGCCTTTGACCAGCAGCCACCGGCCAAGCTGCCGCTGACCCTGGTGCTGGCCGTACCTCGGCCGAAAATGCTGCGCCGGCTGTTCCAGACCGTGGCCACCCTTGGCGTGCCGCGGCTGATCCTGCTGAACAGCTACAAGGTCGAGAAAAGCTTCTGGCAAACACCGTTCCTGCACCCGGACAGCATTCGCGAGAACCTCATCCTGGGCCTGGAACAAGCCCGCGACACCGTGCTGCCCGAAGTGATCATCGAGAAGCGCTTCAAACCGTTCGTCGAAGACCGCCTGCCGGCCATCGCCGCAGGCACCCTGGGCCTGGTCGGCCACCCTGGCCCCTACCCCGCCTGCCCGCGCGCCGTGGAGCAGCCCGTGACCCTGGCCATCGGCCCGGAGGGCGGCTGGATCCCCTACGAAGTGGACCTGCTAGGCAAGGCAGGCCTGGCTCCGGTCCAGCTGGGCGACCGCATCCTGCGGGTAGAGACCGCGGTGACAGCGCTGCTTTCACGAATTTTCTGACACTTAAGTCAACTTTTACCCATAAAGTTTCCCCTCCCCAGGCCGATTGTCTTGGCAACACAACAATTAATCGTGCTGCCAAGGCGCCGGGGAGTCGTACATGTATCAATGGTTCGCCCAATCATTGGGCAATGTGAGCGTCAATCGCAAACTGGGGCTGGGCTTCGGCCTGGTGCTGCTGTTGACCCTGGCCATTACCCTGGCTGGCTGGCACGGCATGGACAGCATCATCAACCGTGGCGACAAGCTGGGGAACATCTCGGTCATCCAGCAGTACACCCAGGAACTGCGCATCGCCCGCCAGCATTACCAGCGCCAGCCTGACGAAGCCTCGGTGGCAGAGCTGGAAAAAGCCCTGGGCAATCTCGAGCGCCAGGTGCAGCTTATGCTCGGGCAGATCGAGCAGCCCGCTGACAGCCAGCGCCTTGAGCAGCAGCGCGAGGCCGTGCGCGGCTACCAGCAGGCGTTCAACGAGCTGAAACAGGCCGGCCAACGCCGCGAGGCCAGCCGCGCCGTGCTTGGCGATACTGCCGACAAGGCCGCAGAGCTGATTGGCCGGGTGCAACGCGGCCTGCTGCAGGGTGGCGATATCAGCCAGTACCAGCACGCGGTGGAAGTCAGCGCCCTGTTGCAACAGGCGCGCTTCCAGGTACGCGGCTACACCTACAGCGGCAACGCCGACTACCAGCAAACGGCGCTGAAGGCCATCGACCAGGCCTTGGCCGAGCTGCGCGCGCTACCGGCCAAAGTGCCGGCGGAGCACGCTGCCAGCCTGGACGATGCCACCACCGCCCTGGCAGGCTACCGCGACGCGGTCACCCAGTTCGGCAATGCTCAGGTCGCCAGTGAGCATGCCCTGCAGAGCATGGTCGAGCACGGCTCGGTACTGCTGCAGACCAGCCAGGCGATGACCACCTCGCAAACCGCTGTGCGCGACGCCGGGGCGGCCCAGGCCAAGACCGTGCTCGCCGTGGCCACCGTGCTGGCCCTGACCCTCGGCCTGCTGGCGGCCTGGGCCATCACCCGGCAGATCATCGTCCCGCTGCGCCAGACCTTGCACGCCGCCGAACGCGTGGCCAGTGGCGACCTGACCCTGAACCTGCAGGCACAACGCCGCGACGAACTGGGCCAGTTGCAAGCCAGCATGCATCGCATGACCCAGGGCCTGCGCGAACTGATCAGCGGCATCGGTGATGGCGTCACGCAGATCGCCAGTGCTGCCGAGGAGTTGTCGGCGGTGACCGAGCAGACCAGTGCCGGGGTCAACAACCAGAAGGTCGAGACCGATCAGGTGGCGACCGCCATGAATCAGATGACCGCCACCGTGCATGAGGTGGCACGCAATGCCGAGCAAGCCTCGGAAGCTGCGTTGATGGCCGACCAGCAGGCCCGCGAGGGCGATCGTGTAGTGGGCGAGGCGGTGGCGCAGATCGAGCGCCTGGCCGGCGAAGTGGTCAACTCCAGCGAAGCGATGAACCAGCTCAAGGCCGAAAGCGACAAGATCGGCAGCGTGCTCGACGTGATCAAGTCGGTGGCCCAGCAGACCAACCTGCTGGCCCTCAACGCAGCGATCGAGGCGGCCCGTGCCGGCGAGGCCGGGCGTGGCTTTGCTGTGGTGGCTGATGAGGTGCGCAGCCTGGCGCAGCGCACCCAGCAATCGACCGAAGAGATCGAAGAGCTGATTGCCGGCCTGCAGAGCGGCACCCAGCGTGTGGCCAGTGTGATGGACAGCAGCCGCCAGTTGACCGACAGCAGCGTCGAACTGACCCGCCGAGCCGGCAGTTCGCTGGAGACCATCACCCGTACCGTGTCTTCGATCCAGGCCATGAACCAGCAGATTGCCACGGCAGCGGAAGAACAGACGGCCGTGGCAGAAGAGATCAACCGCAGCGTGATGAACGTGCGAGATATTTCTGACCAGACCTCGGCGGCCAGTGAAGAGACGGCCAGTTCCAGCGTGGAGCTGGCGCGGTTGGGTACCCACCTGCAAGGGTTGGTGGGGCGGTTCAGGCTCTAGGCTGATGTGTAGGTCGCCTGTACTGGCCTCTTCGCGGGTAAACCCGCTCCCACAGGTACCGCACAGTTCTCAAAATCTGTGCAGTACCTGTGGGAGCGGGTTTACCCGCGAAGAGGCCGGCGCAGGTGGAGTATTCCTACCTGTTGAAGTGAAATTTCCTACCTGATTATCAGGTCAAGTCCTACAGCTCCGCTGCCGATTGGCAAAGGTGTGATGCCAGCAATGCGCCTGCATCCTCGCCCCCAATCGCACGGAGATTCCTCATGCTCGGCTACCTCAACCGCAAGCTCGGCAACATCAGTGTCGCAGCCAAGCTCGCCCTCGGCTTTGCCGTAGTCCTGCTGCTTACCCTGGCCACCACCGTCAGTGGCTGGCGTGCACTGGATGACGCCATTGTGCGCTCGCAGCAACTCAGCGAAATCGGCCTGATCAACGACCTGACCAAAGACTTGCGCGCAGAGCGCATCACTTACCGCGTACTCAACGACAACGCCAGCAGAACGCGGATAGCCAACATTCTCGACCAGCTCAACAGCATGCTGAGCACCTTGCAACAACGTAGCAGCGTGGATGAATCCCGGCAGATGCTGACCGAAAAACTGGCGTTGCTGCAGCGCCTGCGCGACGATTTCAGCGAGCTGGAGAATACTGTCGCCAAGCGTATCGCCCTGCGCCAGGCCATGCAGGCCCATGAGCAGAAGCTCACCGAAGTGATCGACGATCTCCAGACCCAGGCCTTGCTGAGGATGCCTGCCGACAGCCAGCAAGGCGGTGTGCTGGGGCTGATGGACACGCTTGGCCGTCATGTCGACGGTGCCAACCAGCAGAGCCTGGTTCCGGCCTATACCTTCTCCCCTGTGGAAAGCTTCGCCAAGGTCGGCGACAGCTCCCTGGATGCCGCCGCCAGCAGCCTTGCGCAACTGCTCAAAGGCCTTGCTCCACTTGGCTTGCCCCGTGCGCTCACCCAGCAGCCCGGGGAGCAGCTGGCCAAGTACCGCGCCAGCCTGGATGAGTATCGTCGGGCTGCGGTGCGTGTCGAACAGCTGCAAAACAACATGGAGAACATGGGCAACGAGCTGCGCGCGGTAAGCCTGGAACTCGGCAAACGCAAGATCGAGCAGCGCGACAGGGAAGCCCTTGAGGCCCGCTCGCTGCTGACCACTGTAGCCCTGCTGGCGTTGGCCGTAGGCGTCGTGGCCGGCTGGCTGATCACCCTGCAGATCACCCAGCCTTTGCGCCAGACCCTGGCCGTGGCCGGGCGCATCGCCAAGGGCGACCTGAGCCAGGTCGAACCTGTGCAACGCCGCGACGAGATGGGCCAGTTGCAAACCAGCATGCGCGAAATGACCTTGAGCCTGCGCGAGCTGATCGGTGGCATCGACCAGGGCGTCGGCCACCTGTCACAGGCCGCCACACAGCTGGCGGCCAGCAGCGAAGACACCAAGCTGCGCATCAACCAGCAACGCGAGGAAACCGACCAGGTGGCCACAGCCATGAACCAGATGAGCGCCACCGTGCAGGAAGTGGCGCAGAACGCTGAACAGGCCTCGCTGGCGGCGACCAACGCCGACCAGCAGGCGCAGATCGGCGACCAGGTGGTGGCCGAAGCTATTGGCCGTATCGAACAGCTGGCCGGGCAGATGGACCATTGCCTGGCGGCCATGCAGCACCTGGCGGGCGAGAGCCAGCGCATCGGCAGCATCCTCGATGTGATCAAGTCAGTGTCCGAGCAGACCAACCTGCTGGCCCTGAACGCGGCGATCGAAGCGGCACGGGCGGGTGAAGCCGGGCGTGGTTTTGCCGTGGTGGCCGATGAAGTGCGCGGTCTGGCACAGCGCACCTCGACGGCGACCGAGGAAATCGGCCAACTGATCGACAGCCTGCACAACGGCACCGACGAAGTGACCCGCCTGCTGGACAACAGCAAGAACCTGACCGAGCAAAGCGTGGAGCTGAGCCGCAAGGCGGGGCATGCGTTGAGCCAGATCACCGACACGGTGTCCAGCATCCAGGGCATGAACCAGCAGATTGCCACGGCCAGCGAAGAGCAGAGCGTGGTCGCCGAGCAGATCAACCGTAGTGTGCTGAATGTGCGCGATGTGTCGGATCAGACCAGTGCGGCCAGTGAGCAGACGGCGGCTTCGAGTGGGGAACTGGAGCAGTTGGGGCAGCAGTTGCGGGGGATGGTTGGGCGCTTCAGCCTCTAAGACCGCGAGGGCTGCTTTGCGGCCCTTTCGGCAACTCACGCCATGAGTGCATGTAAGAAAGGCATCCCAATAAAACTTCACTACCAAGAAAACTATCGACCCACATCATTCAGTACAAATCTAGTATTTTTGCTAGTTTTCATCTCTCACAAGCGTCGTAATATAGTTAGACATTAATGACTGCCGAAAAGATACGCCATGCCAAATAAACGCAGAGGACCTACTAATGATTCAATAGCCCACCCGCGGACTATTGCCTACACACCGTTCGGCTATTGTATGCCGGTGATCGAAGTGAACGATCATCTGAGATTTAATGGCGAATGGCTAGACACGCTCACTGGGCTATATTTTTTAGGTTTAGGTTATCGAGCATTCAGTCCTGTTCTGCTGAGGTTCAGCTCCCCCGATACAATCAGCCCGTTCGGAGCAGGAGGTTTAAATTCGTATGTCTATTGCTTGAACGACCCGATAAATCTATCGGATCCGGAGGGAACTTCTGCACTTGGTAAATTATGGACAAGAATCCGCGGTCTTTTTCATAAGCAGAAAATAGCATATCACGGTACCTCTATTTATAGCGAAGAACTCTTGTTAAATGGGTTGAAAAAAAAGTATATGAGAACAACCTCACATTATGGCGAAGGCTTCTATATTACAACAGACAAGGACTATGCCCGCTGGTACGCGGGCAGCGCAGACCCACAAGATCCTGGCGTGATAGTAGGCGTATACACAAACAACGTAAACAAATTAGTCAAAGGAAAAGACTTTGATTACGCCGAGAAGAACAGCATGGTGATTCGGCCTAGTGCTTACCACAAGATTACTATACGAAAGCTAAATAGCGAAGATAAGCTCCACCGCAGAAACTCATACTATGAACGCCGGCATCTGTCATCAACTAACGCCAAATCAATTCGATCACCTCTTGAAATTTAGTAAGCTCCTCTCAAGGCGCGAAGACACACCGAGTTCATAGATACTGCACCTCAGAGTTGACACAAATGCCGGCCATCTCGGCTCAATTAAATGCTCCCACAGGGCCCCGATGCGGTCCCTGTGGGAGTGGGCGTGCCCGCGAAGAGGCCGGTGCGAGTTAAAGCACTTGGCGCAGGAACGCCTGCGCGCGCGGGTCTTTCGGCGAGGCGAAGAACGCGGCCGGCGCCGAATCTTCCAGCAACTTGCCATGATCGAAGAACAGCACCCGGTCCGCCACTTCACGGGCAAAGCCCATTTCGTGGGTAACGCAGACCATGGTCATGCCTTCCTGGGCCAGGGTCTTCATCACGTCCAGCACCTCGCCGACCATTTCCGGGTCGAGCGCCGAGGTTGGCTCGTCGAACAGCATCACTTTCGGGTCCATGGCCAGGGCACGGGCGATCGCCACCCGCTGTTGCTGACCACCGGACAGGCGCGACGGGTATTCGTTGGCTTTCTGCGCAATGCCGACCTTCTCCAGCAGCGCCCGGGCCTTGGCCTCGCGGTCGGCCTTGTTGCGCTTGCGCACCACCTTCTGTGCCAGGCACAGGTTCTCCAGCACGGTCATGTGCGGGAACAGGTTGAAATGCTGGAACACCATGCCGACTTCGCGGCGGTAGGCGTTGATGTCGGTCTTCGGGTCGGCCAGTTGCAGGCCGTCGATGGCCACATGGCCTTCGTCGAAATGCTCCAGGCCGTTGAGGCAGCGCAGGAAGGTCGACTTGCCCGAACCCGACGGGCCGAGCACCACCACCACTTCGCCCTTGGCGACCTGGGTGGTGACGTTATCCACGGCCCGTACCACGTGGCCACGGGTGTCGAAGACTTTCAGCAGGTCACGGACTTCAATCACTTTGCGCAAGCCTCCGCTCGAGCCGGCTGGCCAGGTGCGACAGCGGCAGGTTGATCAGCAGGTACAGGCCTGCCACGCAGAACCAGATCTCGAAGGTCGAGAACGAGGTGGTAATGGCCTCGCGGCCGCTCTTGGTCAGTTCGGTGATGGCGATCACCGAGACCAGCGAGGTGTCCTTGACCAGGCTGATGAACTGGCCGGCCAAAGGCGGTAGCACGCGTTTGAAGGCCTGCGGCAGGATCACGTGGCGCATCGACTGGCCCGCGTTCAGGCCCAGCGAGCGGGCCGCTTCGTTCTGGCCCTTGGCGATGGATTGCACGCCGGCACGAACGATTTCGGCCACGTAGGCGCCGGTGAACAGCGCCAGTGCAGCCACCCCGGCAAACTCGCGGGACAGGTTGAGCACGGTACCGATGAAGAAGTAGAAGATGAAGATCTGTACCAGCAGCGGTGTACCGCGCACCAGCTCGACATACACCGTCGACAGGTCACGCAGCGTAGGGTTGCTGGACAGGCGGCAGAGGCCGGCGAACAGGCCGATCAACAGGCCCAGGGCACCGGATACCACCGAAATCCAAAGCGTGGTCCACAGGCCCCAGGCCAGCGGGCCGGCCGCCCAGTGGCGGGTGACGCCAATCTGGTCGCCTTCGGAAACATCGTCGCCGCGGGCCAGCTGCAGGCTGTCCTTGGCCACATCGAGCACCTGCTCGGCACCGCTCTCGTCTTTCAGCGTGACACGGGCATTGTCGCCAGAGATGACGATGTCCTGCACGGTGC
The DNA here is from genome assembly GCF_002112825.1 of Pseudomonas sp. B5(2017). Classification (NCBI taxonomy): domain Bacteria; kingdom Pseudomonadati; phylum Pseudomonadota; class Gammaproteobacteria; order Pseudomonadales; family Pseudomonadaceae; genus Pseudomonas; species Pseudomonas sp. B5(2017). The sequence goes on along the minus strand of NZ_NEIR01000002.1, from coordinate 115,414 downwards.
CGTAACCGGCGGCGCGCTGTGCTTCCTCGGCCTTGTAGGCGAAGTACTGCGGTACGCGGTTCCAGCGCCACTCGTAGGAAATCATCGAGGTGGCCATGTACAGGCTGAACGCCAGGCCCACCAGGACCAGGGCAGTCAAACCGTGCCAGGGCCACTGGGCTTTCTTGTGTTTGATCACGTGGGGTACTTCCGTAAATACGAACGCGCAGGGTTTGCCTGCGCGTCGGGGTCATAAAGCCGGCTTGTGGCCTGGGCCTTATTCCATTTCCTTCAGCCAGTCCTTGTTCTTGAACCACTTGTCGTGAATACGATCGTAGGTCCCGTCATGCTTGATCTGGTGCAGGAAGTTGTTGATGAAGTTGATGCTGTCGTAGTCGCCTTTCTTCAGGCCGAAGGCCAGCGGCTCGTAGGTGAAGGGTTCTTCGAGGAACAGCAGCTTGCCGGCACCGGCCTTGTCCACTGCCACCACGTTGTACGGCGCGTCGTAGACGAAGGCGTCAGCCTTGCCGTTGACCACGTCCATCACCGCTTCCTGCTCGTTGTCGTAGCCGTGGTACTTGGCCTTGGCGATCAGCTTCTTGGAAACCATTTCGCCGGTGGTGCCGAGCTTGGAGGTGATGCGGTACTTCTCGTTGTTCAGGTCCTTGTACGACTTGATCTCGCCTGCCAGTTCCTTGCGGATCAGCAGGGTCTGGCCAACCACGATGAAGGGTTCGCTGAAGTTCAGGCGCAGGTTGCGTTCCTGGGTCAGGGTCATGCCGCTGCCGATCATGTCGAACTTGTCGGTCAGCAGGGCCGGGATGATGCCGTCATAGGCCGTGGATACCGGCTCGAACTTGACGCCCATGGACTTGGCCATGGCTTTGAGGATATCGACTTCGAAGCCGATGATCTCGCCACGCTTGTTGGTCATCTGGAACGGCATGTAGGTCGGGTCCATGCCCACCCGCAGGGTGCCGCGCTTGACCGCGTCATCGATCGCGCCCGCCTGGGCTGCCGTCACGGCGACCAGGGCGGTGACACCGACCAGCAGTCGCGAAAGGTATTTCTTGATCATCACCAAGTCCCCTAGCAAGAAAAGTAGCGAATCTTATTGTTGGCACGGCCGTGGCGGCCGATGCGTCATATCGGAGAGGGATGCTAACGCATGGCGGCTCGGGGACCTAGAGCCGGGGGGGACTTTGTTGGCCAAAATCCATCATGCAGGGACATTGCTAGCGAGGGCTTTGCCCTCGTTTCGCGACACAAGGCCGCTCCTACAGGGGCATGCATTCCCTTGTAGGAGCGGCCTTGTGTCGCGATAGGGCCGCAAAGCGGCCCCTGGGCCGATCAGGCGCCGACAAGTGCCGGTTGGCCTTCATTCTCCGGATGCAGCGGCAACAGCGGCGAATGCGGGTCGTTCTTGATCGATGCACGCCACACGTTGATCCACGCCGCATTGTGCTCGGCCCAGACCTGCTCGTGCAGGCGGGTCAGCGCCACCGGGTCGCTGAGCAGGGCCAGGCGGGTATTGAGGTCCAGCCCTTGCGGCCCGACCTCCATCGCCTTGGCCACGCGCTCGACGCGCAGTGCCTCGATCGGCGCCGCCTGACCATGACGGGCAGTGGCCATGGCGCAGGCCAGGGCGTTCTGCCGCGGGTCGACCACAGCCCGCACGAAGCCGTCATGCAGGGCATGCCAGCGGTTTTCGTGGGTGTACTGGTCGGTGGCCAGCAGCTCTTGCGGAGTGGCGTATTCCTCGGGGATGAGGAACAGCTTCTCGTCCTTGGCCGCCAGGCCCAGGCGGGTGCGGCTGGAGATCACCGAAACCGGGATCGACAGCACCAGCGAACCAACGATTGGCGCCAGCCACCACAGGAAGCTCGGGTTCAGCCAGGCCACCAGCGCCGCCCAGGCAATGCCCAACAGGGTCTGCGGGCCGTGGCGGCGCACCGCTTCGCTCCACGGCGTGGAGTCGTCGTCACGCTGCGGCGAGTTCCAGGTCGCGGCCCAGCCGAGGAACGCGGCCAGCACGAAGCGGGTGTGGAAGATCATGCGCACCGGTGCCAGCAGCATGGAGAACAGCATCTCCATCAGCATCGACAGGGTGACCTTGATACGCCCGCCAAACTCTGTCGCGCCCTTGGCCCAGATCAGGATGACGCTGAGCAGCTTGGGCAGGAACAGCAGCACGATGGTGGTGGAGAACAGCGCCACGGCCTTCTCCGGGTGCCACTGCGGCCACAGCGGGTAGAGCTGGTACGGCTCGATGAAGTACTGCGGCTCCATCAGCGTGTTGGTCGCCAGCAGCGCGGTCGACAGCACCAGGAACAGGAACCACAGCGGTGCCGACAGGTACGACATCACCCCGGTGAGGAACACCGCACGGTGCACCGGGTGCATGCCCTTGACCAGGAACAGGCGGAAGTTCATCAGGTTGCCGTGGCACCAGCGGCGGTCGCGCTTGAGCTCGTCGAGCAGGTTCGGCGGCAGTTCTTCGTAGCTGCCCGGCAGGTCGTAGGCAATCCACACGCCCCAGCCGGCACGGCGCATCAGCGCGGCTTCGACGAAGTCGTGGGAGAGGATTGCACCGGCGAACGCACCCTTGCCCGGCAATGGCGCCAGGGCGCAGTGCTCGATGAACGGCTTCATGCGGATGATCGCGTTGTGGCCCCAGTAGTGCGACTCGCCCAGCTGCCAGAAGTGCAGGCCGGCGGTGAACAGCGGGCCGTACACGCGGGTGGCGAACTGCTGCAGGCGCGCATACAGGGTGTCCATGCCCGAGGCCTTCGGCCCGGTCTGGATGATGCCGGCGTCCGGGTTGGCCTCCATCAGGCGCACCAGGCTGCTCAGGCACTCGCCGCTCATGACGCTGTCGGCGTCGAGTACGACCATGTACTTGTATTCGCCGCCCCAACGACGGCAGAAGTCGTCGAGGTTGCCGCTCTTGCGCTTCACCCGGCGCCGACGGCGGCGGTAGAAGATACGGCCGAAGCCTTTGGTTTCGCGGCACACGTCCAGCCAGGCCTGTTGCTCGGCCACGGCGATGTCGGTGTCGTTGGTGTCGCTGAGCACGAAGAAGTCGAAACGGTCGAGGTTGCCGCTGGCGGCCACCGACTCGAACGTTGCGCGCAGGCCGGCGAACACGCGCGGCACGTCTTCGTTGCAGATCGGCATCACCAGCGCGGTACGCGCCTCGGGCGCGATCGGCTCGTTGCCTGCACTGCTACCCGAAATCTTGTACTTGTCACGCCCGGTGAGCAGCTCGAGGAAGCCCATCAGCGCGGTCCAGAAGCCCGCCGATACCCAGCAGAACAGGATGCCGAAGAGAACCAGGATGGACGTCTGCAAGGCATACGGCCAAACCTGCACCACGGTGTCCCACAGCGGCTGGTTGACGACTTCGTCAAAGTCCACGAACGACCAGCCCTGGTACGGCAGGATGCCCTTCATGTACCAGCCGGCAACGATGGTCTGGCCGATCATCAGCGCCAGCAGGATGTAGCGGCGGATCGAGCCGACCGTACGCCAGCGAGCTGGCGGCAGCTCGCGCTTGGGCGGCTGCGGGGCGTTGGTGCGGCCGGTCATGCGCCGCCACATGCGGATCAGCACGTTGGTACGCCATGGCTCGGGCACGACCTTGGTGCGCTTGATCGGCGGAGCGATCTTCAGGCACAGGCGGCCGCTGCCGTCGACGCCAAGCATCTCGGCGTCTTCCAGCTCGGCGGCGCTGCCTACGGTCAGGCGCGGGCCCACCGAGGCCTGGACGGCCTCGGCAGAGCTGGCGGCCGGGTTGGCCGCCAGGCGTTGGTGCAGCTCACTGAATGACGTGCAGCTGGCGAGCTCCGCCCGTTGCTCGTCGCTCAGTGGTAGGTGGGCCAGGTACTCGCGAAGCGATTCCGGCCTTGCGCTTGAGTTACTCATCGGCAGGCAACTGATAGCTCCAGGTCTCGGTCAGCACCTTCTCGGTGGTGGCCGGGGTCCCGTTGGTGGGCGCCGCATCGGCGGCAGGTTGTTCGGCCTTGGCAGCTTTCTCGGCCTTGACTTGCTTGGCTGCAGCCTTGTCCTGCTTGGCGTCCTTGGCAGGCTTGGCGGCTTCGACCGGCACGTCACGCACCAGCGCGGCACGCATTTCGGTCGATTTGTTGGCTTCCTTGACCTTCAAACGCAGGGTCAGGCGCCAGCCCTTGGTCTCAGGGTTATAGCGCAGGTTGTTCTCGACCACCTCGGCGTTCTCGCCCACGCTGATCTGGCTGCGTACGGCGGTGTCTTCCGGCAGGGCGGCCAGCGCCGGGCCGGCGAAGTCGACCAGGAAGGCCACGCTGCCGTCTGGCTGGCGGATCAGGTTGGACTGCTTGACGTCGCCGGTGGAACGCAGGGTCTGCTTGACCCAGCCCAGCTCGGAGGCCTGGAACTTCGGCTCGTCGATGGTCCAGTGCAGGCGGTAGGCGTACTCGAATGGCTTGCCTGGCTCAGGCAGCTTCTCCGGGCTCCAGAAGGCCACGATGTTGTCGTTGGTCTCGTCGGCGGTCGGGATTTCGACCAGGTCGACGGTGCCCTTGCCCCAGTCACCCTTCGGCTCGATCCAGGCGCTCGGGCGCTTCTGGTAGTTGTCGTCGAGGTCTTCGTAGTCACTGAAGGCGCGCTGGCGCTGCATCAGGCCGAAACCACGCGGGTTCTCGACGCTGAAGTTGCTCACGGCCAGGTGTTTCGGGTTGTTCAGCGGGCGCCACAGCCATTCGCCGTTGCCGGCATGGATCGACAGGCCTTCGGAGTCGTGCAGGGCCGGGCGGTAGTTGAGGACCTTGGACGGCTGGTTGGGGCCGAACAGGTACATGCTGGTCAGCGGGGCAATGCCCAGGCGGCTGACATGGTCACGCAGGAACACGCGGGACTGCACGTCGACCACGGTATCGTTGCCTGGGCGCAGGGTCAGCTTGTAGGCGCCGGTGGAACGCGGCGAGTCCAGCAGGGCGTAGATGACCAGGTGCTTGTCGGCCGGCTTGGGCTTCTCGACCCAGAACTCGGTGAAGCGCGGGAACTCCTCGCCCGACGGCAGTGCGGTGTCGATGGCCAGGCCACGGGCCGACAGGCCGTACACGTGGCCCTTGCCGACCACGCGGAAGTAGCTGGCGCCAAGCAGGGTCATGATCTCGTCCTGCTTGTCGGCCTTGTTGATCGGGTACAACACGCGGAAACCGGCGTAACCCAGGTTCTTGGTGGTTTCCGGGTCGTGTGGCACGTCACCGAACTCGAAACGGCTCGGGTCGTACTTGATTTCCTCGACCTTGGTGGCGGTGACCTGGTTGATCTTCACCGGGGTGTCGAAGTGCATGCCCTGGTGATAGAACGACAGCTTGAACGGGGTCTTGTCCTTGGCCCACTCGGCCTTTTCCTGCAGGAAATGAATCTTCTGGTAGTCCGCGAACTTCATGTCGCGGAATACGGCCGGCAGGTTGCTTTTCGGTGCTTCGTACTTCTGGCCGGCCAGATCCTTTGCCTTGGCTGCAACATCGTCAAGATTGAATGCCCACAGCTGGCCCGCGCTCATCAGGCCGACCACTGCCACACTGGCCATCAGGGCCTTGCGCAGCCCGGTACCGGGGATTCTTGATGCTTTTTGGGGACTAACAATCACGAGCAACCCTCGCCGAAAACAGATCATGAAACCAACGGCCAGCGACAAATGCCGGGTTGGCGAGCACTGTTCGGACCCCGTGAGGGCGTAATGATTCCCCAAACGGATCCAGACAATGCTCGAGTCAGAGTGAAACGAACCTGCGAACGCAGGTCCATGCAGCGCGCGATTATCCAGCAGGTCGCGTGACAACGCATCAGGCTGGAACAACTATTTATCGTACAAAACCCCTTGTTTTCCTGTGAACAAGGGGTTTTTTACACTCACATTTGTAACATAAATGTTACGGGGCCATCATTGACCAGGTGCACCTGCATGTCTGCACCGAATTGCCCGCTTGCCACATCGGCGTGCTGGGCCTTCGCCTGCTGCAAAAGATAGTCGAACAACTCGGCGCCGAGGGCCGGTGGCGCTGCCGTCGAGAAGCTCGGGCGCATGCCGTTGCGGGTGTCTGCCGCCAGGGTGAACTGCGACACCAGCAACAAACCTCCCCCCACATCCTTGAGCGACAGGTTCATCTTGCCCTGCTCGTCGCTGAACACCCGGTAGTTCAACAGCTTGTGCAACAACTTGTCGGCCTGCTGACGGGAATCTTCAGGCTCGACGGCCACCAGCACCAGCAAACCCTGGTCGATGGCACCTACCACCTCCCCCGCTACTTCCACCCGCGCACCACGCACGCGCTGCAGCAGGCCCCTCATGCTTCTTCCAGGGGCAGGTCGAGCAGGCGCCGGGCCATCTGGTCGGCGGCACGCACCAGGGCATCGGTGATGCCCGGCTCGGAAGCCGCGTGGCCAGCGTCACGGATCACCTTCAGTTCGCTGTTCGGCCAAGCCTGGTGCAGCGCCCAGGCGTTGTCCAACGGGCAGATCACATCATAGCGGCCATGCACGATCACGGCCGGCAGGTGGGCGATCTTTGGCAGATCGCGGATCAGCTGGTCCGGCTCGAGGAAGGCGTTGTTCATGAAGTAGTGGCATTCGATACGGGCGATCGACAGTGCACGCTGCGGCTCGGAGAAGCGGTCGACCACCAGCGGGTTGGGACGCAGGGTGGCGGTACGGCCTTCCCAGGTGGACCAGGCCTTGGCCGCGTGCATCTGGGCGATCTGGTCGTTGCCGGTCAGGCGCTTGTGGAAGGCCGTGACCAGGTCACCGCGCTCCTCCGGCGGGATCGGCGCGATGTAGTCCTGCCAGTAATCGGGGAACAGACGGCTGGCGCCTTCCTGGTAGAACCATTGGATTTCCTGGGGCCTGCACAGGAAGATGCCGCGCAGGATCAGGCCATGCACCCGCTCGGGGTGGGTCTGGGCGTAGGCCAGGGCCAGGGTGGAGCCCCACGAGCCGCCGAACAGCACCCACTTGTCGATGCCAAGGTGCTCGCGGATGCGCTCAAGGTCCTCGACCAGGTGCCAGGTGGTGTTGTTTTCCAGGCTCGCGTGCGGCGTGGAGCGGCCACAGCCGCGCTGGTCGAAGGTGATGATGCGGTACAGGGTCGGGTCGAAGTAGCAGCGGCTCTGGGCGTCGCATCCGGCGCCCGGGCCGCCGTGGATGAATACCACCGGCAGACCTTCTGGCGAGCCGCTTTCGTCGACATACAGCACATGCGGCGCTTCCACGGCCAGATCGTGCCGGGCGTAGGGTTTGATCTGCGGGTACAGGGTCTGCATTGCGCACTCCGTGTGAGGATTATTCGGCCGTGGGCCATCATAAACCTGAATTGCGCTTTGAGCACTGCCCGCGCTGATGCCGCCGCACCTCAAGGGCACATATATCTACCTCCAGCAGCTCAGGCAGGCCCGCGATAGTCCCTCGCCCCAAATCAAGTAAGGGCCTCGCCATGCCAACTGCAGTCACTGCCGTGCCTAGTGTTCATTACGCCACCATCGAGCGCAGAATCCCCACCTGGCTCAAGCAGGCTCCACCAGAAACCCGACTTGCGATGCGCAACTGGCATCACCCCCCTGCCTGGCTGGTGACGGCACTCCAGCAACAACCGGAAGTCGCCAAGGCATGGCAGGAAGAGCACGCACGCCACCGCGAGCACCAGGTGCAGGTGCACAAGCTGTTCGAACAGCTTCCAACCCTGGAAACCTACGCCACCAAGGCACTCACCGAAGCCATCAAGCAGCGATTCAGGCTTGACCTGGATGTGCGCAACACCTACCTCGTCGATGCCCGCCTGATCGAAACGACCGACGCCATCGACAGCCGCCAGGCTGTCGACCGGGCTACACGCTCGCTGCTGCACTGCGCCTTGCACAACTTCGACCAGGCCGCCGCTGCCGAACATGGCATGGACGCGCCCGCCTCCTTGCTCAAGAGTTCGGTCATCGTCGATCACCGGCGCTTCATGGGCACCGTGCCGATCACCAATGCACTGGATATTGCCGCCGAAGACTTCGCCGACTTGTGTCGCACGCTGGATATCGGCGGCAAGTACCACGAACAGGTACATGCCATCTACTACCCGGTGGCCACGCCGTCACTCGGCGCCGATGAAGCCGCACTGGCCGTTTATGAAACCCTGGGGCGTGCCGAGGTCTCGGCATTCCGGCAATCCCTGCATTTCGCGCGCCTCAAGGGCGATATCAGCGAAACGCTATATTCCGCCGCTCTCGCCACACCACTTGACCAGGCGCCATCGCCCTCTTCGCCGGTGACATTCAGCTTGCTCGAGTTGTGGGAAGCCGAGCTGACCGGCGTTGTGCTCATTACCCTGCAAGCTGAAGGGCATCAGGCCGTGGCGCTGTACATCCCTGAAGACAGCACCACGCCCCTCAAGGAGTTCACCAGCCAGCAAGCCATGCACGACGAATTGCGCGACAGGCTCCAGGCCGATATCGGCTACCTGGACAAGCACCTCGCCGACCGCGACAAGGCGCCGATAACCACCCGCCTGAAGGACCGGCTCATGCCCCTCGCCTGGAGTGTTCGCGGCTTGCATGAACGTGTTCCGGACCCGCACGCCACCCTGTATCCGGTCATGAAGCCTTTCAGCCACGCCTTCCAAGGCGTGATGGCTTTCCAGAAGGCCCAGCGTCATGAAAAGGATGTGCTGTTCCACGCCACGCCAACCGAAATCGTCGACCGGCGCACCACGCAAGCCCACCGGGAACTGATCGCCGGCCGTGTGCTTACGGCCTTGAACATCGCCGGCTTCTTCGTGCCGGGGCTTGGCGAGGCAATGCTTGCCGTTTGCCTGGCCCAGCTGGCCCATGAGGTGTATGAAGGGATCGACGCCTGGGAAAACGACGAGCGTGATACTGCCTATGGCTATCTGCTCGATGTGATCGAAAACGTGGCCGTCATGGCCGCCCTCAGCGCAGCAGCCAAAGCATTGAGAGGCTCGCAGGGCAGCGAAACCGGCATGGCTTCGGAAGGGCCGGAGATAGAAGAGCCAGAGGATGAGGAGCCAGGGATAGCCCGTATTCCTATAGAAACGCCTTCATTCATCGAAGAACTGGAAGACGTGGAAACATCCGATGGTCAGATGAGGCTGTGGAAACCCGACCTCACGCCTTACCAGAGCTTCGAGACACTGCCCCATGACCTGGTACCAGACGAACTGGGCCTACGGCATCACCAAGGCAAGCGCTGGCTGGTACTGCAGGGCAATCAGTACATCGTCAGCCAAGCGCCAACGACTGGTGAATATCGTTTGCAACACCCTGCAAGTCCTCGCCGTTACCAGCCGCCAGTGCGGCACAACGGTGCCGGAGCATGGTTGCACGTTACCGATAAGCCACTGAGTTGGTCGGGTATGACACTCCTGCGCCGCATCGGCCACTTGAGTGGGCACTTCGACGAGCCGACGCTGCAACGGATTATCGCCGTCAGCGGCGTACACGAAGACGAGCTGCGCCGGGCCCTGGCCGAAAGCCAGCGGCTGCCGGCCTTGCTGGAAGACACCCTGCAACGCTTCAAGCTGGACGAAACGGTCCGCCAGCTGGCGGACGAGAGCACTCGGCCCGCTGAGTTTGCCAGGGCCTACGTCGGCCTTTCGCGCGACCTGGCGCCGGGCGCCGAGGCCATCCAGAGGGCGTATCCGAAATTGCCGTCAGCAGTCGCCAATGAGCTGGCGCGCGAGGCCAGTGCCAACGAACTGCAGATACTCGACAACGGCAAGGTACCACTGCGCCTTGCCGAAGAGGCCCGCATCTACCAGCAACAAATTCGCCTTGCCCGCGCCTGCGAAGGGCTGTACCTGGCCAGCGTGCCAAACTGGGATAGCGACCTGTTGATCGTGCATACGCTCGAACGCTTGCCAGGCTGGCCTGCACAGACCAGGCTCCGGCTGCTCCAGCGCATGTCCTGGCCGACCCAGGATCATGCCATAGGCACACTGGACACCCGCCCATTCAAGACCATCACCCATGCCCAGGCAGGGTACATCGTCCACGACGCAAGCCTGCCCAGCGCGGCGGTCAAGGTGTATTCAAGCCTTTACGCTGCATTGTACGAGGCACTGCCAGCGGCCATGGCAAGCATGGACATCGCCGATCAACAAGCGCTGCAGCGCCTTGTACAGGAAAGCCCGTTGCTGCCCCGCCCGGCCTTGAGGGTGCTGCTGGGCATGCAGCCCGTACGCCCAGGCTACCGTTCTCCCATGCGCCTGGCCGATGGCCGCCTGGGCTACCCACTCAGTGGCGGCGGCCCGGCCACCCATGGCATCACCCGCCAGCAGCTGTTCGAAGCTATCGAAGCCACAGGGCTCGCCGCACGCACCGGCCGCTCGGCGGATCAGATTCTGCTGGCACTTGCCAGCCGCGGCCGCACACAGCTGCAGATATTCGAACATTTGCAGACGCTGCTGGAGCAACGCAACGAGCTGCAAAGCAGCCTGGACGATTGGAGCGAAGCCATTTCGCCGGCAAGCGACCAGGCAGCACAGGACTACGACAGCCTGCGTGACTCGATCATGCAACATTGGTACGACACTGCGCTGGACGAGAGCACCGGGCCCACCACAGAACTGCGTATCGCCCGCGTCCCGCTTGCCGACGTGCCCCTCACCTTGCCCGCTTTTTTCAACGCACGCGTGCGCAGCCTGAGCCTGATCGACTTACCGTCAGGGTCCTTGGCGGGGTGGGCGCAAAACGAGCGCCTGCTGCACCGCCTGCTCAGGCAGATGCCGCAGATCGAGTCGCTGGAAATCAGCCGTCCGTTTGACCCCAGGGCAACGCCCTCGCCCTTCCTGTTCAGCGTGCCCACCATCACCGAGTGCCTGCCAGGGTTGCAACGACTGGTGCTTACCAACCAGAACATGACGCTTTCCGAAAGCGACCTGAACCTGCTGTCAGCGCTTCGCCAATTGAGATACCTCGACCTGAGTGGTAACCGGCTGGCGCAGAGCAACAGGCCAAGCTTCCATGAATTGACCCTGGATTACCTGGGCCTGGACCAGATGCAATTGGCCCAATGGCCGATCGGGATTGGCAGCGACGCCCTGGCGCGCATTGCCCACCTGTCATTGCGCCACAACAATCTCAGGTCGTTGCCCACGTTCCTGCTTCATGAAGCGGACATGCTGACCACGCCACCGGTGATCTCGCTGGAAGGCAACAGTATCAATGAATCCCACCTGCAGCGCTTGTTGCTGAACGAGCACATCGACACCTCGGGTATCACCACGGACCAGCCAGCAGCACTTTCCGAACAGCTAGCACGCATTCGCGATGAGCGACGGCAGATGCGCGATGCGATCGATGGCTGGGCCCAGGCATCCAGTTCGAGCAACCCATTGACCCAGGCCGCACTGGCGGACAGGCAACGTATCGCGTCAGCGATCGACCAATTCTGGGAACAGCAGGAGCAGGGCCAGTCATACCTGCGCCTGCAACTCGAGGACGTGGCCATCGAGCATTTCCCCAGGCGGCTTCCAGCGTTCTTCGGCGCCCGCGTACGTGCACTCAGCCTGACGCGGTTGCGAGGCAGCACCTCACAGCTCGATGAACTACTCAGCCGGTTCCCTAACATCAGCCGGCTGACCATCGATGAACACCAGGCCGCCATGCCATCGCTGGCATCCGCCCTGGCTCGCCTTCCCCAACTCACCTACCTGGAGTTTCGCAACATGGGCCTGGAGGTCGACCAGGCCATGATGGACATTTTCGCAGGGCTGCGAAACCTGACCTCGCTGGACCTGTCGGGCAACCGTGCAGGCAGCATCGACCATGTGCCCGCATCGCTGGCCAGCAACCTGCAGTCACTCGCATTGACCAACATGAACCTGCAAGCCTGGCCCAGCTGGTGTGACAGTTTGCTGCCACTGGAACTTCTGGACCTGAGCTCGAACAACATCACCCAGTTGCCCGAGCACATCCTGACGAACCTGAACAATCCCATGCCAATCTCGTCGATCGCCTTGTTCGACAACCCACTGCCTCTTGAAACCATCCTGCGGGTACGCACCTTCTCGGACAGCCAGCACAGCTATTCCTTTGCCCTGGATATCCCCGACGACCTGATGTTCTTCGATTCTTCGAGCGAAGGGTCTCTCGACCACCCTCACTTCCCACTGCTGGGCGATGATACGCCCAGCCTTGAGGACTGGATGCTGGGTAGCGAAGCACAGAATGCCGCGTTGCAGGACTGCTGGGAGCGGCTCGAAGGCAGTGATCTGTTGCGTCTGACGGGCCGTTTGCACAATGCCGCCCCATACGTTGACCCGAATACGCGAGCCACCTTCTGCGAACGGGTGCGCTTGATGCTGGTGGTGGCTGCAAGCAACGAAAGCGAACGCCCGATCATGGAGAGCATCGCCGCAGCGGCATTGCCAGACCCGGTAACCGGCTCGCAGACCTGCCATGACGGAGCGCTGCAGGAGTTCAACAATATTGAACTGTACCTGATGAGCCAACGCCTGTTGGTCGACGCCGGCGATTCCCTGCAAGCACTGCGTCGTCGGCTGTTGCAGCTTTTCCGGATCGAACAGCTGGAGCTGCTGGCCAACCAACGGACCGGCTCGGGTGACCTGGTCTCGGTACGCCTGGCCTACCGCCGGGAACTGGCCAGGGAACTGGACCTGCCGATCGCCGACAGCATGCGTTTTCGAGGTGCTGCGAACCTGGCGCGCGATGAGCTATCCAGTGTGCTGGAAAAGGTCCGGAAAAGTGAACTGAGCGATGCACTGGTCGACTACATGCTGGCGAATACGGACTGGACCACGCGCCTGCGCGCCGAGTGTGCCGACCGCTTCGCCGAAATAGACGCACGTTTCCGCCTGCGGGTGCTCGAGCTGGCCAGCAAGGACCACTCGCTTCAGGACGAGTTGAACTTGCAGCAAGGCCTGCAAGATGACAGGGACCAGGAAGAGAACGAGCTACTGCGCGAACTTACCATCAAGCAGATCAACAACAACTGACCCGTAGTGACTGGCGACGCGCATGGCCTGCATCGCGTCGCCATTCTTACTGGCGAACTTCACCGCCCGTAATGTGCCTTGCCCCAATCCAGCACTGCCAGCAGAAGCTGCTTCAACACCTCCTGTGTCGGCCGTGCCAGGTCTTCGCGGTAAGCGAACGGCTCGGTCTCTTCCATATAGGTGCTCTGCGCCAGCTCCAGCTGCACCGCATGGATGTTGTTGGCCGGATCGCCGTAATGCCGGGTGATATGCCCGCCCTTGAAGCGGCCATTGAGCACATGGCTGTAGCCCTGAGCCTGGGCGCACACCTCGTTCAGCCGTTCGGCCAGAGCCGGGTCGCAGCTGGCGCCGTTGAAGGTACCCAGGTTGAAGTCCGGCAGCTTGCCGTCGAACAGGTGCGGGATCAGCGAACGGATCGAATGGGCGTCCCACAGCAGGGCGTAGCCGAACTGCTCGCGCAGCCGCGCCAGCTCGCGACGAATCGTGTCGTGGTAGGGGCGCCAGATCTGCTCCAGATACTGCTTGCGCTCCTCGCCTGTCGGCACCAGCCCGTCCTTGAACAATGGCTCGCCATCGAAAAGCGTGGCCGGGTACAGGCCAGTGGTGGCACCGACGTACAGTGGCTTGTCGTCATCCGGCCGGTTCAGGTCGATGACGAAGCGCGAATACTCCGCCGCCACCACGCTGGCGCCCATGTCTCGGGCAAAGTCATACAGCCGTGGAATATGCCAGTCGGTGTCCGGCAGGCTGCGCGCCTGATCGACCAGGCCGTCTCGTACCGCCGGCGACAGTTGCAGGCCGGCATGGGGCATGCTGATCAGCAGCGGCAGGCGCCCCTGGTGAAAACTCAGTACCTTGTCCATCGTGCCTCACTCAGTTGGAAATCTCGTGGCCCTTGCGCACCACGCGCTTGGGCAGGTCGCCGCCCAGCCAGTAGGCCAGATCGGCGGGGCGTTCGATCTGCCAGGCGACGAAGTCGGCGACCTTGCCCACTTCCAGCGAGCCGTGGCTGTCGCTCAGGCCCAGCGCCGTGGCGGCGTGCACGGTGACGCCGGCCAGGGCTTCTTCCGGGGTCATGCGGAAGCAGGTGCAGCCCATGTTCAGCATCAGCCGCAGCGACAACCCTGGCGAGGTGCCGGGGTTGAGGTCGCTGGCCAGGGCAATCTTCACGCCGTGGCGGCGCAAGGCGTCCATCGGCGGCAGCTGGGTTTCGCGCAGGAAGTAGAACGCGCCCGGCAGCAGCACGGCGACCGTGCCGGCTTTTGCCATGGCAATGGCGTCTTCCTCGGTCATGAATTCCAGATGGTCAGCCGAAAGCGCCTGGTAGCGCGCCGCCAGGCTGGAGCCGTGCAGCGACGACAACTGTTCGGCGTGCAGCTTGACCGGCAGGCCCAGCTCGCGCGCCTTGATGAACAGCCGCTCGACCTGGGCCGGAGAGAACGCCAGGTGTTCGCAGAAGGCATCCACTGCGTCCACCAGGCCTTCGGCGGCCAGGGCCGGCAGCATTTCATCGCAGATGTGCGCGATGTAGTCGTCAGCCCGGCCGACGTATTCCGGCGGCAAGGCATGGGCTGCCAGGCAGGTGGCGCGCACCGACAGCGGCAACTCGTCGGCCAGGCGCCGAGCCACACGCAGCATCTTGCGCTCGTTGGCCAGGTCCAGGCCGTAGCCGGACTTGACCTCGATGGTGGTCACGCCATCGCGCATCAGCGCCTGGACCCGCTGGCGAGCACTGGCGAACAGCTCGTCTTCGCTGGCCGCGCGGGTGGCCCGCACGGTGCTGGCGATGCCACCGCCCTGTGCGGCGATTTCGGCATAGCTCACGCCCTGCAGGCGCTGCTCGAACTCACCGCTGCGGTTGCCACCGAACACCGCGTGGGTGTGGCAGTCGATCAGCCCCGGGGTGACCCAGGCGCCGCCCAGGTCCACCGTACGCTCGGCATCGACCGACGCCAGCTCGACGCGTGGGCCGATCCACTCGATCAGCCCGGCGTTGGTGACGATGGCCGCGTCCTCGATGGCCGAGTAACGGCCCTCGGCCATGGTTGCCACATGGCAGTGCTGCCAGACGGTTCTCATACATTGACTCCTGTACTTAGCGGTGCAGCTCGGCCGGTTCCGCTACTGGCTTGCCCTGCCCTGCGCGCGGCTTGCACCACAGCAGGTAGGACGCCACCAGGAACACCACCCAGACCACGCCGACGAGCAGTGCCGCCTGGGTATCCGGGAAGTAACCGAGCACGCCAAAGATGAACACCATGAACGCAATGGCCATGGCCGGGCCGTAAGGCCAGAACGGTACCGGGAACTGTAGCTGGGCCACTTGTTCACGGCTCATGCTGCGGCGCATGGCCACTTGGGTGAGCAGGATCATCAGCCACACCCACACGGTGGCGAAGGTAGCGATCGAGGCGATCAGCAGGAACACGTTCTCCGGGATCAGGTAGTTGAGCAGCACGCCGATCAGCAGCGCAGCCCCCATCACCACCACGGTCATCCACGGCACGCCGTGCTTCGACAGCTTGCTGAAGCCGCGCGGCGCGTGGCCTTGCTGGGCCAGGCCGTACATCATGCGGCCGGCGCCGAAGATGTCGCTGTTGATGGCCGAGATCGCGGCAGAAATCACCACGATGTTCAGCACCGCGGCGGCAGAGCCGATGCCCAGGTTACTGAAGATCTGCACGAACGGGCTGCCCTGGCTGCCGATCTGCGGCCATGGGAACAGGCACATCAGCACGAACAGGGTGAGCACGTAGAACAGCAGGATGCGCAACGGCACGGCGTTGATAGCCTTGGGGATGACCCGCTGCGGGTCCTTGGCCTCACCGGCGGTGACACCGATGATCTCGATGCCGCCGAACGCGAACATAACCACGGCAAAGGAGGCGATCAGGCCACCCACGCCATTGGGCATGAAGCCGCCGTGGTCGAACAGGTTGCTGACACCCACGGCCTGCCCGGTGCCTACCTGGCTGAAGCCGAAGGCCATGATGCCGAGGCCGGCCAGGATCATCGCCACGATGGCGCCGACCTTGAGCAGCGACAGCCAGAACTCCATTTCGCCAAAGACCTTGACGTTGCACAGGTTGAGGCCGCCGATCAGGAAGACGATGCCCAGCACCCAGATCCAGCGGGCCACTTCCGGGAACCAGAAGCCCATGTAGATACCGAAGGCGGTGACGTCGGCGATGGCGACGATGACCATCTCGAAGGCGTAGGTCCAGCCGAGGATGAAGCCGGCCATGGGGCCGAGGTAGGTGCTGGCGTAGTGGCCGAACGAGCCGGCGACCGGGTTGTGCACAGCCATTTCGCCGAGGGCGCGCATGACCATGAACACGGCGGCGCCGCCGATCAGGTAGGCCAGCAGCACGGCCGGGCCGGCCATCTGGATGGCCGAGGCGGAGCCGTAGAACAGGCCAGTGCCGATGGCGGAACCGAGGGCCATGAAACGGATGTGGCGGGCACTTAGCCCGCGCTTTAGACCTTGAGCTTGTTGCATGTCACGTCCTTAAATTGTTTTTGTGGTCGTGAGATCGAAGGGGGCTGCCTTGCAGCCCTTTCGCAGCACAAGGCTGCTCCTACAAGGGAGCGCGTCGCCTTTGTAGGAACAGCCTTGTGCTGCGAATGGGCCGCACAGCGGCCCCTGGGGGCATTACAGGCTTGGCAGCACACCAGCCGGCAGCAGGCCGGTCAGGCGACCCTTGGCCAACAGTTCCACGGCCTTTTCGATGTCGGGCGCGAAGAAACGGTCACGGTCGTAGTGCGGCACTTCGCTGCGCAGCGCCTGGCGCGCCTGCTCCAGCTTGGCCGAGGTCTTCAGGCCCTTGCGCAGGTCCAGGCCCTGGCAGGCGCCCAGCCATTCGATGGCCAGCACGCCACGGGTGTTTTCGGCCATTTCCCACAGGCGCTTGCCGGCAGCCGGGGCCATCGACACGTGGTCTTCCTGGTTGGCCGAGGTCGGCAGGCTGTCGACGCTGTGCGGGTGCGACAGGGCCTTGTTCTCGCTGGCCAGGGCAGCAGCGGTGACCTGGGCGATCATGAAGCCCGAGTTGACCCCGCCGTTTTCCACCAGGAACGGCGGCAGCTGGGACATGTGCTTGTCCATCATCAGCGAGATACGGCGCTCGCTGAGCGAACCGATTTCGGCAATGGCCAGGGCAATGTTGTCGGCGGCCATGGCCACCGGCTCGGCGTGGAAGTTACCGCCGGAAATCACGTCACCTTCGGCAGCGAACACCAGCGGGTTGTCCGACACGGCGTTGGCTTCGATGCCCAGCACCTCGGCGGCCTGGCGCAGCTGGGTCAGGCAGGCGCCCATGACCTGCGGCTGGCAGCGCAGCGAGTACGGGTCTTGGACCTTGTCGCAGTTCTTGTGCGACAGCGACACTTCGCTGGAGTCGCCCAGCAGGTCACGGAAGCAGGCAGCGGTGTCGATCTGGCCGCGCTGGCCACGCACTTCGTGGATGCGCGCATCGAACGGCGAGCGCGAGCCCAGTGCGGCTTCGACGCTCAGGCCGCCGCAAGCGATGGCAGCGGCGTACAGGTCTTCGCCCTGGAACAGGCCACGCAGGGCATAGGCGGTGGACGCCTGGGTGCCGTTGAGCAGGGCCAGGCCCTCCTTGGCGGCCAGGGTCAGCGGCTCGAGGCCGGCCACGGCCAGGGCTTCGGTGGCTGGCAGCCACTGGCCCTTGTAGCGGGCCTTGCCTTCACCCAGCAGCACCAGCGACATGTGCGCCAGCGGGGCGAGGTCGCCGGAAGCGCCCACCGAACCCTTCAGCGGGATGTGCGGGTAGACTTCGGCGTTGACCAGGGCGATCAGCGCGTCGATGACTTTGCGACGGATGCCGGAGAAGCCACGGCTGAGGCTGTTGATCTTCAGCACCATGATCAGCCGCACCAGGTCGTCATCCAGCGGCGCGCCGACACCAGCGGCGTGGGACAGCACCAGCGAGCGCTGCAGGTTTTCCAGGTCGTGGCTGGCGATGCGGGTCGAGGCCAGCAGGCCGAAACCGGTGTTGATGCCGTAGGCGGTGCGGTCTTCGGCAATGATCTGCTCGACGCAGGCAACGCTGGCGTCGATGGCCGGCGCGGCGCTGGCGTCCAGTTGCAGGCGCACGGGCGCGGCATGGATGGCGCGCAGCTGGGCCAGGGTCAGGGTGCCGGGCTTGAGGGTCAATTCGGTCACTTCACTACTCCAATCGCGTGGAGCCGCAGGCCCGTTTGTGAGTGCCTGCGTGCTCCTTCTTGTTGTTCAGTATCACCCCTTGTGGGGTGCGATCCAAAGCGTGGCGATCAGCCAGTGATCATCGGCAGGTCCAGGCCCTGCTCCTTGGCGCACTCGATGGCGATGTCGTAACCGGCATCGGCATGACGCATCACACCGGTCCCTGGGTCGTTGGTCAGCACGCGAGCGATACGCTCGGCGGCTTCATCGGTACCGTCGCAGACGATGACCATGCCAGAGTGCTGGGAGAAGCCCATGCCCACGCCACCACCGTGGTGCAGCGAAACCCAGGTAGCACCGCCGGCGGTGTTCAGCAGGGCGTTGAGCAGCGGCCAGTCGGAGACAGCGTCGGAACCGTCGCGCATGGCTTCGGTTTCACGGTTGGGGCTGGACACCGAACCGGAGTCCAGGTGGTCACGGCCGATCACGATCGGTGCCGACAGCTCGCCGCTGCGTACCATTTCGTTGAACGCCAGGCCCAGCTTGGCGCGCAGGCCCAGGCCAACCCAGCAGATACGTGCCGGCAGGCCCTGGAAGCTGATGCGCTCGCGAGCCATGTCCAGCCAGCGGTGCAGGTGGGCGTCGTCGGGGATCAGTTCCTTGACCTTGGCGTCGGTCTTGTAGATGTCTTCGGCATCACCGGACAGCGCCGCCCAGCGGAACGGGCCGATGCCACGGCAGAACAGCGGGCGGATGTAGGCCGGCACGAAGCCCGGGAAGTCGAAGGCATTGGCCACGCCTTCTTCCTTGGCCATCTGGCGGATGTTGTTGCCATAGTCGAAAGTCGGAACACCCTGCTTCTGGAAGTCGAGCATGGCTTGCACGTGCACGGCCATCGATTGCTTGGCGGCCTTGACCACTGCAGCCGGCTCGGTCTGCGCGCGGTCGCGGTACTGTTCCCAGGTCCAGCCGGCTGGCAGGTAACCGTTCAGCGGGTCGTGGGCGCTGGTCTGGTCGGTGACCATGTCCGGGCGCACGCCACGCTTGACCAGCTCTGGCAGGATTTCGGCAGCGTTGCCGTGCAGGGCGATGGAGATGGCCTTGCCTTCGGCGGTGTACTTGGCAATGCGTGCCAGGGCGTCGTCGAGGTCAGTGGCCTGCTCGTCGACGTAGCGGGTTTCCAGACGGAAGTCGATGCGGCTCTGCTGGCATTCGATGTTCAGCGAGCAGGCACCGGCCAGGGTGGCGGCCAGTGGCTGGGCGCCGCCCATGCCGCCCAGGCCGGCGGTCAGTACCCACTTGCCTTTCAGGCTGCCGCCGTAATGCTGGCGACCGGCTTCGACGAAGGTTTCGTAGGTGCCCTGGACGATGCCCTGGCTACCGATGTAGATCCAGCTGCCGGCGGTCATCTGGCCGTACATTGCCAGGCCTTTGGCGTCCAGTTCGTTGAAGTGTTCCCAGTTGGCCCAGTGCGGCACCAGGTTGGAGTTGGCGATCAGTACGCGCGGGGCGTTGCTGTGGGTCTTGAACACGCCGACCGGCTTGCCCGACTGCACCAGCAGGGTTTCGTCGTCTTCCAGGCGGGTCAGGGTCTCGACGATCTTGTCGTAGCACGCCCAGTTACGGGCAGCGCGGCCGATACCGCCGTACACCACCAGTTCTTTCGGGTTTTCCGCGACCTGTGGATCGAGGTTGTTCATCAGCATGCGCAGTGGCGCTTCGGTCAGCCAGCTTTTGGCAGTCAGCTTGTTGCCACGTGGGGCACGGATTTCAACGTCACGGTATTTGTTGTTGTCGGTCACGGGAAAGGTCCTCTGCGGTCGTCCGCGGGCGGGTATGTCGTGGTAGATATACAAACACACCTTTACTTGTATGTACAAGCATGGACAACCAAAATAATCGGACTTTTCCGCTGAGCGGCCAAAAAAACCCGGGGCCGCTGCGCGGCCCTTTCGCGACACAAGGCCGCTCCTACAGGGGACCGCGCCAGCCAAAGCATGCACGGTGCGTGTAGGAGCGGCCTTGCGTCGCGAAAGGGCTGCGCAGCAGCCCCCCCGGCTATCTCAACGTGAAACGAGTTCGATCAGGCAGAACCGCCCCTGCACATCCAACCCCAACAACTGGTCATTGCCCTCCAGCCGCAGGCAGTCATACAACCCCAACCGCTGCGTCTCGCGCCCGGCAATACCCACCTCGACCTGGCTGCTGGCAGCGAACAGCAACACCGTCGACGCCGAGCTGTACAAGCGGCTGGTGCCATCGAACCACTGCAACCGCGCCCGGTAGCGCTGCGGTGCGTAGATCAGGTTGAAATCGCGGATCGCCCCGCCCAGCAGCTTGCAGCTGACCTGACTCTCGCCGCTGAAGGCGAAGGCATCGAACGGCAGCAACGGCCTGCTGGCCTGGCCGTCGACCAGCAGGCGCATGCCGTCACCCTGCAGCACGGTGATGATCCGCTGGTAGCCGGCGAAGGTGGAAAACCCGCCGGACTCCTCGATATCGGCAATCGACAAGCGCCAGCCAAAGCCGTCCAGGCCTTCGCCACTGTCGCGGGTGATCTCTTCGGTGAAACCACCACCGTTCTTCCACGGCATGCGCGGGTAACCCTGCGCACGCAACAACTGCAGCTGACTCATTTACTGAAACGTCCTTCCAGGCGATGACGGGAACCGGGGTGGATCAGCCGCGCGGCGGTCACCGGCTGGCGGCCGGACCAGGTGCGGCGGCGGATCAGCAGGCAGGGCTCGCCCCGCTCGATCTGCAACAGGCGGCATTCTTCCGGCTCGGCCAGGATTGCCTCGACCACGTGCTCACCCTCGGTCAGCGGCGCCACCTGCGACAGGTAGGCGTAAGGCGTCTGCCGGGTGAAGTCCTGCTTGAGGTAGTCGGGGGCAATCGCCGCATTGACGTAGCGATCCTCGATCTGCACCGGCACGCCGTTCTCGAAATGCACGATCAGCGAGTGGAACACCCGTTGGCCTTCGCGCATGTCCAGGGCCAGGGCCCGCTCGGAACCGGCCGTTTCCTCGGTGAGGGTGATCACCTGGCAGCTATGCTGGTGGCCACGCGCGGCAATCTCGTCGGCGATGTTGTTGACCTCGAACAGCGCCGAACGCCCCTTGGGCTCGGCCACGAAGGTACCGACCCCTTGCATGCGCACCAGCAGGCCTTCGGCGGTAAGTTCGCGCAGGGCGCGGTTGATGGTCATGCGGCTGAAGCCCAGCTCGCTGACCAGTTCGCTCTCCGAGGGCACCCGGTGATGCGGTGGCCAGCTGCCGTTGTCGATCTGCTGGATGATCATCTGTTTGACCCGGGCGTACAGCGGAGCCGGGCCCTCGCCCATCTGGGCAACCAGCGCGGAGACAGGTGGTGTCGGCACGGCGTTGGATCCTTGTGCAAATGGAATGAGCGGTAGCTTGCCGCAGTTTACCCGGCAGGCAAACGCCTGTATATGTATATACAAGTTAACAATAACAGGATTTTCACCGATGTCCGCCTACTTCGCCGAACGCGCCCTGCTGCCCACGGGCTGGGCCAGCCATGTCCGCATCGAGGTCACCAGTGATGGCCATGTGGCCCGCATCGAACCGGGTGCCTCGGCGGAAGGCGCCGAGCGGCTGGCCGGCCCGCTGCTGCCCGGCATGCCCAACCTGCACTCGCATGCCTTCCAGCGCGCCATGGCAGGGCTGGCGGAAGTCGCCGGCAACCCCAACGACAGTTTCTGGACCTGGCGCGACCTGATGTATCGCCTGGTCGGCCAGATCAGCCCGGAGCAGCTGCAGGTCATCGCCCGTCAGCTGTACATCGAGATGCTCAAGGCCGGCTACACCTCGGTCGCCGAGTTCCACTACGTGCACCATGACCAGGCCGGCAAGGCCTACGCCGACCCGGCCGAACTGTCCCGCCGCATCAGCGCGGCTGCAGCCGACAGCGGCATTGGCCTGACCTTGCTGCCGGTGCTGTACAGCCACGCAGGCTTCGGCGGCCAAGCCCCGAATGACGGGCAACGGCGCTTCATCAACTCCACCGAACAATACCTGCAACTGCAAGCGCAGCTGGCCCCGCTGCTGGCCGCGCAACCCGCGCAGCAACTGGGTTTGTGCTTCCATTCGCTGCGCGCCGTGACGCCCGGGCAGATCGCCGAAGTGCTGGCAGCCAGCGACAAGCAGTGCCCGGTGCATATCCATATCGCCGAGCAGCAGAAGGAAGTCGACGACTGCCTGGCCTGGAGCGGCCTGCGCCCGCTGCAGTGGCTGTACGAGCACGTGGACGTGGACCCACGCTGGTGCCTGGTACATGCCACCCATGCCGAGCCGGATGAAGTCACCGCCATGGCCCGCAGTGGCGCGGTAGCCGGGCTGTGCCTGACCACCGAGGCCAACCTGGGCGACGGGATTTTCCCGGCAGTGGACTATCTGGCACAGGGTGGGCGCATGGGCATTGGTTCGGACAGCCATGTGTCGCTGAGCGTGGTGGAGGAACTGCGCTGGTTGGAATACGGCCAGCGGCTGCGCGACCAGCGGCGTAACCGCCTGTATCGCGGCGACCAGCCGATGGTCGGGCGCACGCTGTATGACGCTGCGCTGGCGGGCGGCGCGCAGGCACTGGGGCAGGCGGTCGGGGAACTGGCCGTGGGCAAGCGCGCCGACTGGCTGGTGCTCGATGGGCAGGACCCTTACATCGCCATGGCCGATGGGGATGCGATTCTCAACCGCTGGCTGTTTGCCGGGGGCGATCGCCAGGTGCGGGATGTGATGGTGAATGGGCAGTGGGTGGTGCGCCAGGGGCGGCATGCGCAGGAAGAGCAAAGCGCGCTGGCGTTTGCCGAGGTGTTGCGACAGCTTTTGGGGTGAGTTTATTGGGGCCGCTTTGCGGCCCATCGCGACACAAGGCCGCTCCTACAGGAATGTGCGCTCCCCTGTAGGAGCGGCCTTGTGTCGCGATGGGCTGCAAAGCAGCCCCCAGAAATTCAGTGCCTCTTGACGATCTGCTGGTCCGACGCACGCCAGATCAGCCGATTGGTGTCATACCCCTGCTGCCGGGCCTTGGACATCAGGTTCTCGCGCTCCCAGGCCGGTAGCGTCGGCGTACGCGACAGGATCCACAAGTGCTTGCGGTCCGGGCTGCCGACCACCGCCGTGCGGTAGCGATCATCCACATACAGAATCCAGTACTCGCCCCTCGCCACCCCTGGCACCAGCTTGGTGAACCAATTGTCGAACTCGACCCACAACTTGTCGGTGTGCCCTGGCTCCTGGATGTTCGCATGCCCTTCGGCGCGCAGCCATTCGTCACCCATGGTGCGGCAGCGGTTGAGCACGCCGAGGCTACCATCGAGCCGGAGGTTGTAGTGCGCTTCGGACTGCTCGCAGCCGGTCTGGTAGCGCATCGGCAGGCGCGCCAGCTCGTACCATTTGCCCTGGTAGCGCTTGAGGTCGATGTTGCCCGCGGTTTTCGGCGCCAGCGGGTCATGCACGGAGCCGGCACAACCGCCCAGCAGCAACGCCAGGCATACCCCCATCAGCAGATACAGATGCCTCATTTGAGACCCTGCCCTGAATACATGAGCACCTTGTCAGCCGCGTATTGCACACTGATGAAGCTCTTCTCGTCCCCCCAGGTGCAGCTGCTCATCCCCAGCGCACCAGAGCACTCGGTCGGCGTGCCGAGCAGCTGCTCGACCTCGGCCTTGTTCATACCGGCCTTGATCTTGGAATAGTTTTCCTGGTTGATCTTGCTGCAGGCAGTCAGGACGACGCACAGCGACAACAGGGCGAGGGAACGCAACGACATGAAGGACACTCCTGGAGAGGGGATACAGGCGAGTGGCCTGCAGTGACCTTCGACGGTAAAAACCCTCCCAGGTTCCCTGACCTCCCTCCTCTACCCCTACGCCATTGGTCGGATGGCCACTACTGTGCGATTAATCACAAAGAATTACCCCGCCCAAACAAAAAGGCCGCCCCCGTGAAGGAGCGGCCTTGCGTCGCGACGGCCTGCGCAGCAGGCCACGAAGCCTCAGAACCTGGACCCAGGCTCCAGCAAAAAGTCCATCTCTTCGCTGGTACTCGGCCGCTCCAGCACCAGGTTGCGGTGCGGGAAGCGACCGAACCGGGCAATCACCCGCTGGTGCTGCTCGGCATAGTCGAGGAAGCCTTCGAACAACCGGCGGTTGGCTTCAGGCTGCTCGTCCAGCAGGTCCTTGTATCGGTCGACGCACAGGTTCTGCCAGTCCAGCACTTCGGCATGTTCCAGGACCAGCAGCACGAACACCCGCTGGATCGGCAGCAGCTGGTAATCCCAGTTTTTCTGCAAACCCTGCATCGCCACCACCTGGGCACGCCGGTCGCCCTCGAAGGCACGCGGCGTGTCGCGGTAGATCATGCGCGGCAGCTGGTCCAGCAGGATCAGCAGGCCCAGCCAGCCCTGCGGGCTTTGCTGCCACTCGTCGAGCCCACCCGCCAGGGCATGCTCGACCAGCTCGCCAAACAGCGCATGGGCCTCGGCATCATGATGCTTGCCGAACCACAGCGTGCTCTTCTCGTCAGCCACGGCCTGGGGACTGGTGCCCCAACCGAACCACCACTCCAGCAACGGCTGCCAAGGTGCGAGCATGACTTACTCCTTGTGGTAGGCGGTGACGCGCTCGACCTCTTCCTTCGAGCCGAGAATTACCGACACACGCTGGTGCAGGCTTTCTGGCTGGATGTCGAGGATGCGATCGTAACCGTTGGTGGAGGCGCCGCCGGCCTGTTCGATGATGAAGGACATCGGGTTGGCTTCGTACATCAGGCGCAGTTTGCCCGGCTTGCTCGGCTCGCGGGCGTCACGTGGGTACATGAACAGGCCGCCACGGGTCAGGATGCGGTGTACGTCGGCCACCATCGAGGCGATCCAGCGCATGTTGTAGTTCTTCTTCAGCGGGCCGGTCTCGCCTGCCAGCAGTTCGCCCACGTAGCGCTGAACCGGAGCTTCCCAGTGGCGCTGGTTGGACATGTTGATGGCGAACTCTGCGGTGCTTTCCGGCACGCGGATGTTTTCGTGGGTGAGGACGAAGCTGCCCAGTTCGCGGTCCAGGGTGAAGCCCTTGACGCCGTTGCCCAGGGTCAGGATCAGCATGGTCTGCGGGCCGTAGATGGCGTAACCGGCGGCGACCTGCTGGGTGCCTGGCTGCAGGAAGGCATTTTCGTTCAGGGTTTCGTTCTGGCTCAGGTATTCGTTAGGGCAACGCAGTACCGAGAAGATGGTGCCGACCGAAACGTTGACGTCGATGTTGGACGAGCCGTCCAGCGGGTCGAAGACCAGCAGGTAGGCGCCTTTCGGGTACTTGCCCGGGATCTGGTAGGCGTTGTCCATTTCTTCGGAAGCCATGCCGGCCAGGTGGCCGCCCCACTCGTTGGCTTCCAGCAGGATATCGTTGGAAATCACGTCCAGTTTCTTCTGGACTTCGCCCTGCACGTTTTCAGTGCCCATGCTGCCCAGCACACCACCAAGGGCGCCTTTGGACACGTGATGGCTGATTTCCTTGCACGCACGCGCCACCACTTCGATCAGGAAGCGCAGATCGGCAGGGGTATTGTTGCTGCGGGTCTGCTCAATCAGATAGCGACTCAGGGTAACGCGGGACATGTATGGCTCCGAAAGGATTGGGGGGATAAAAACCCCCGCAGTTTACAGGGAGAGTTGCGGGCTAGCGAGTGATGAGACTCGCCACGGCTCTCAGACGGCACAATAGGTCGGTAGTTCAGCGTGCGCCAGTCCGGTGGTCTGGTTGTGGGCCCATTCGCGGGCACGCCCGCTCCCACAGGAGTTGCACAACCCTGGAAACCTTGTGCAGTCCATGTGGGAGCGGGCGTGCCCGCGAAGAGGCCGGCACAGGCCTACCTCAATCCAGCGCCTTCCAGATCTCGCTGGCATATTCCCGAATGGTCCGGTCCGAGGAGAACCAGCCCATCCGCGCGGTATTCAGCACCGCCATGCGCCACCATTCCTGCGGCGTGTGCCACAGCTCCTCGACCCGTCGCTGGGCATCCCAGTAGGCATCGAAATCGGCACACACCAGGAAGCGGTCATGAGCCACCAGCCCGTCTATCAGCGCGCTATAGCGCGACGGGTCGTCCGGCGAGAACACCCCGCTGCGAACAGCCTGCAACACGTCGTTCAGGCGGCTGGACGCGGCAATCGCCGCACTGGCGCCAAAGTCCCCGTCGCGCCGTCTGGCCTCCACCTGCTGCGCGGTAAGGCCGAAGATGAACATGTTTTCGGTACCCACCTGCTCGCTCATCTCGACGTTGGCACCATCCAGGGTGCCGATGGTCAGCGCGCCGTTCAGGCCGAACTTCATGTTGCTGGTGCCGGAGGCTTCGTAACCGGCGGTGGAAATCTGCTCGGAAAGGTCCGCCGCCGGGATGATGCTTTCGGCCAGGCTGACGTTGTAGTTGGGCAGGAATACCACCTTCAGCAGGCCGCGCACGGTGGGGTCGTTGTTCACCACCCGGGCGATGTCGTTGGCCAGCTTGATGATCAGCTTGGCCTGGTGATAGCTGGCCGCGGCCTTGCCGGCGAAAATCTTCACCCGCGGCACCCAGTCGGTACCGGGGTCGTTGCGCATGGCCTGGTACAGCGCCACGGTGTGCAGCAGGTTGAGCAACTGGCGCTTGTATTCGTGGATGCGCTTGACCTGCACATCGAACAGCGCTTCGGGGTTCACCGTAACGCCCAGGCGGTCCTGGATGATGCTGGCCAGGGCACGCTTGCTGTGCAGGCGCTGCGCGGCGAACTGCTTGCGGAAGCCGCTCTTGTCGGCGAACGGCACCAGATTGACCAGGCGCCCTTCCGGATCGTCCAGCAACTCAGGGCCCAACGCCTCGACCAGCATGGCGGTCAGCTGCGGGTTGGACTGGTACAGCCAGCGGCGGAAGGTAATGCCGTTGGTCTTGTTGTTGATCCGTTGCGGGTAGAGCTTGTGCAGCTCGGCGAACACCGTGCTTTTCATCAGCTTGCTGTGCAGCGCCGATACACCGTTGACGCTGTGCGAACCGAGGAACGCCAGGTTACCCATGCGCACTCGGCGGCCGTTGTCTTCTTCGATCAGCGACACGGCCCGCAGCACATCGAAGTCGTGCAGGCCTTTCGCCCGCAGCGCGTCGATGTGGTAGGCGTTGATCAGGTAGATGATCTGCATGTGCCGCGGCAGCATGCGTTCCATCAGCGCCACCGGCCAGGTTTCCAGGGCTTCGGGCAGCAAGGTGTGGTTGGTGTAGGCCAGGGTGCCGACGGTCAGCTCCCAGGCGGTATCCCAGGGGATTTCATGCTGGTCGACCAGCAGGCGCATCAGCTCGGCCACGGCGATCGACGGGTGGGTGTCGTTGAGCTGGATGGCCGCCGCATCCGGCAGGTTGAGCAGGTTGTCGTGCATGTTCAGGTGGCGGCGCAGCAGGTCCTGCAACGAAGCCGAAACAAAGAAGTACTCCTGGCGCAGGCGCAGCTCCTGGCCCGCCTCGGTGCTATCGGCCGGGTACAGCACCCGCGAAATGCTTTCGGCCCGCGCCACCTCGGCTACCGCACCCAGGTGGTCACCGGCATTGAAGCGTTCCAGGTGCAGCTCTTCCAGCGCCCGCGCACGCCACAGGCGCAGGGTATTGACGCTGGCCCCGCGCCAACCGACTACCGGGGTGTCATAGGCCACCGCTCGCACGGTCTCGCCCGGCCACCACACCTGGCGCTGCTGGCCGTGGGTGTCGTGCACCGTTTCGACGCTGCCGCCAAAGCTGATCGGGTAGATCACCTCGGCGCGCTCGAACTCCCAGGGGTTGCCGAAGTCCAGCCAGTTCTCGGTCTGCTCCTGCTGCCAGCCATCGACCATGGCCTGGCGAAACAGCCCGTGCTCGTAGCGGATGCCATAACCGTGAGCAGCGATGCCCAGGGTCGACATGCTCTCCATGAAGCACGCCGCCAGGCGGCCCAGGCCGCCGTTGCCCAGCGCGGCATCGGGCTCGAGCAGGCGGATGCGCTCCAGGTCCACGTCCAGCCCATCCAGTGCGTCGCGGGCAATGTCTAGCAGGCCCAGGTTGCTCAGGCTGTCGTACAGCAAGCGGCCGATGAGGAATTCGAGGGAAAGGTAATAGACCCGCTTCTGGCTGCGGCGATAAGCCTGGCGGGTGTGGTCCATCCAGTGATCGACCATGTGATCGCGCGCGGCCAGTGCGATGGCTTCGAACCAGTCGTGGTCGAAGGCGTGCTCCGGGTCCTTGCCAACCGCGTAGGTCAGCTTGTCCAGTACAGCGGCGCGAAATTCGGCCACCTCGGCGTCACGAGCTTTGGGTTCCTGGGACATGCGGCATCCTCGGGCAAGTTGACGAAAGCGGAGGGAGACTGTTGAGCCTAGACCCTTCGACAGGGAGTGACAGTTAGCGTTCGCAGTTTTCATGCCCACTCTGCGATTCCGGCAAAAGGTTGTTCATAAATTGAACAATTCCGGTATGATCGCGCGCCCCAAGACCGTGATACACCCCCATAACGATGAAAACGACCCTGATCGCCGCGGCCGAAGTCGACCGCCTGGAGACCTGGCAGCGCTATACCAGCAACATGTGCCATGGCTGCCATTCGACCTGCTGCACCCTGCCGGTGGAGGTGAAGATCAAGGATCTGATCCGTATCGGCGTGGTCGACGAGTTCGAGAAAGACGAACCGCCGAAGAACATCGCCAAGCGCCTGCAGAAGGACGGCATCATCGAACGCTTCAACCAGAAGTCGGGGATCTTCACCCTGACCCGGATGAGCAATGATGACTGCCTGTACCTGGATCGTAAAAGCCGGCTGTGCACCATTTATGACAAGCGGCCGGATACCTGCCGCAACCACCCCAAGGTCGGGCCGCGGCCGGGGTATTGTGCGTACAAGCCCAAGGTGGTCGGGCGCTGATCCTGCTTTGCATTTGAGATTCTGGGGCTGCGTTGCAGCCCTTTCGCGACACAAGGCCGCTCCTACAGGAGATCGCGGTCCCTTGTAGGAGCGGCCTTGTGTCGCGATGGGCCGCAAGGCGGCCCCAAAATCTGCAGGCAAACAAAAACGCCCCCGGCCTTTCGACCGGGGGCGTTTTTGTTTCAGCTCAAGCTAGACAATCAAGCCTTGGCTTTCTTGGCAGCGCGGGTACGCTCGCCTTCGTCCAGGATCTTCTTGCGCAGGCGGATCGACTTCGGAGTCACTTCGCACAGCTCGTCGTCCTGGATGAATTCCAGGGCCTGTTCCAGGGTGTGGCGAACCGGCGGTACCAGGGCGATGACTTCGTCTTTGCCCGAAGCACGCATGTTGTCGAGCTTCTTGCCCTTGGTCGGGTTCACGCCCAGGTCGTTGTCACGGCTGTTCAGGCCGATGATCTGACCGTTGTAGATGTCCTGACCGTGCTCGATGAACAGCTTGCCACGAGCCTGCAGGGTTTCCAGCGAGTAGGTCAGCGCCTTGCCGGTCTCGATCGAAACCAGTACACCGTTCAGGCGGCCGGACATCTGGCCGGCTTTCATGGTGTCGTAGCGATCGAAGATCGAGGTCAGGATGCCAGCACCGTTGGTCAGGGTCAGGAACTGGTTACGGAAACCGATCAGACCACGAGCAGGTACGTTGTACTCCAGACGTACACGGCCCTTGCCATCCGGCGCCATGTTGGTCAGGTCGCCTTTACGCAGGCCCATTTCTTCCATGACCTTGCCCTGGGATTCTTCAGGGATGTCGATGGTGACGTTCTCGAACGGCTCCTGCTTCACGCCGTTGACTTCGCGGATGATCACTTCAGGGCGGCCTACAGCCATCTCGAAGCCTTCACGACGCATGGTTTCGATCAGAACCGACAGGTGCAGCTCACCACGGCCGGAAACCTTGAACTTGTCAGCCGAGTCGCCCTCTTCAACGCGCAGTGCAACGTTGTACAGCAGCTCTTTGTCCAGACGTTCCTTGATGTTACGGCTGGTGACGAACTTGCCTTCCTTGCCGCAGAATGGCGAGTCGTTGACCTGGAAGGTCATCGAAACGGTCGGCTCGTCAACGGTCAGTGGCTTCATCGCCTCGACGTTGTTCATGTCGCACAGGGTGTCGGAGATGAACAGCTCGTCGAAACCGCTGATGCAGACGATGTCGCCAGCCTGGGCTTCTTCAACGTCGACGCGGTGCAGGCCGTGGTGGCCCATCAGCTTGAGGATACGGCCGTTACGCTTCTTGCCTTCGGTGTCGATGGCAACAACCGGGGTGTTCGGCTTGACGCGACCACGGGCGATACGGCCAACGCCGATAACACCGAGGAAGCTGTTGTAGTCCAGAGCGGAGATCTGCATCTGGAACGGGCCATCGACGTCAACGTTCGGCGCCGGTACGTTGTCGACGATCGACTGGTACAGCGGGGTCATGTCTTCGGCCATGTCGGTGTGGTCCAGACCGGCGATGCCGTTCAGGGCCGAGGCGTAGACAACCTGGAAGTCCAGCTGGTCGTCGGTGGCACCGAGGTTGTCGAACAGGTCGAAGATCTGGTCCAGAACCCAGTCAGGACGCGCGCCCGGGCGGTCAACCTTGTTGATCACGACGATCGGCTTCAGGCCAGCTTCGAAAGCCTTCTTGGTCACGAAGCGGGTTTGCGGCATCGGGCCGTCCTGGGCGTCGACCAGCAGCAGCACGGAGTCGACCATCGACATTACACGCTCAACCTCGCCACCGAAGTCGGCGTGGCCGGGGGTGTCGACGATGTTGATGTGGTAGCCGTTCCAGTTGATGGCAGTGTTTTTCGCCAGAATGGTAATGCCGCGCTCTTTTTCCTGGTCGTTGGAGTCCATCACGCGCTCGTCGTTGAGCTCGTTACGCTCCAGGGTGCCGGACTGGCGCAGGAGTTTGTCGACCAGGGTGGTTTTACCATGGTCAACGTGGGCGATGATGGCGATGTTACGCAGATTTTCGATCACAACTGTATCTCGATCAGAGGATTCGGTTGCCGCCAGTGTAGGCGGCGAATATGTACGGTTTGAGGCTCAGCGGGCCCGATGGTCGGGAGGGCGATGGCGGATGCTGCCGCCATACAGCCCTGGCGTCTTATGTCGGACGATAAACACGCACATTGGCATGTCCCTCACTGACCAGGTGGTGTGCGTGCAGACGGCTCATCACACCTTTGTCGCAATACAGCAAGTACTGGCGGTTGGCATCCAGCTGCTTGAACTTGCTGTTGATGGCATAGAACGGCATGGCCTGGACTTCGATACCGTCGAGCACCAGAGGTTCGTCTTCCTGGGCATCGGGGTGACGAATGTCGATGACGATCTGGCCGGGCAGCGCCTCGGTCACTTCCTCGATTTCGATGTCCTTGCCCAGTTCGTCGATCACATGGTCGATGGAGATCAGCCGGGCGCGTTCCAGAGCGCGCTCCAGCACGGCCATGTCGAACTGCTTCTCTTCATGCTCCATGCGGTGGCGCTTGGCGTGGGTGGTCGGGTTTACCGAGATCACGCCGCAGTATTCTGGCATGTGCTTGGCGAAGTCGGCAGTGCCGATCGCATAGGCCTGGTCGATGATGTCCTGCTTGTGGCTGGCCAGCAGCGGGCGCAGCACCAGCTTGTCGGTGGCCGAGTCGATGATCGACAGGTTCGGCAGGGTCTGGCTGGACACCTGGGAAATCGCCTCGCCGGTGACCAGCGCGTCGATCTCCAGGCGGTCGGCCATGTGCGCGGCACCGCGCAGCATCATGCGCTTCAGGGTCACACCCATGTAGCTGTTGTCGACCTTGTTGAGGATCTCGCCGACCACTTCCTCGAACGGCACGCTGATGAACAGCACGCGCTGGCTGCTGCCGAACTTCTTCCACAGGTAGTGGGCCACTTCCATCACGCCCAACTCGTGGGCACGGCCGCCGAGGTTGAAGAAGCAGAAGTGGGTCATCAGGCCACGGCGCATCATCTGGTAGGCCGCCACGGTGGAGTCGAAGCCGCCGGACATCAGTACCAGGGTCTGCTCCAGGGCGCCCAGCGGGTAGCCGCCGATGCCCTGGTGCTGGTTGTGGATCACGTACAGGCGCTGGTCGCGGATTTCGATGCGCACCAGCACTTCCGGGTTTTTCAGCTCGATGCCGGCTGCGCCGCACTGCTGACGCAACTGGCTGCCGACATAACGGTCGACGTCCATCGAGGTGAAGTCGTGGTGGCCGCCGCGCTTGCAGCGCACGGCGAAGTGCTTGCCGGCCAGCAGATGACCGAAGTGCTGCTTGCACTTGGCGACGATGTCGTCGAAGTCGCCGAGCGGGTATTCCTCTACCTGCAGGAAGTGGGTGATACCCGGGGTGCAGGTGAGGCGCTCGATCATCTCGCGCTGGACTTTTTCGTCTTCGACGCGGGTGACCACTTCGAGATTGTCCCAGACACCATCGACCACGAGCTCAGGGTCAAGGTCCTTGAGCACGTTGCGGATGTTCTTGCCGAGCTGGCGGATGAAGCGCTTGCGCACCGGCCGGCTCTTGATGGTGATTTCTGGGAAGACTTTGACGATAAGTTTCATTGGTTAACAGCGCGCGCAGGGCCTGCCGAAAATGAGGGGCGCGAATTATAGCGGAAATTGCTCAGGATTTGACCAACTTTTGTACAGAAGGTCGGATTTATATTGCCTGCACCAGCCTCATCGCCGGCAAGCCAGCTCCCACAGGCCATCCGCAGCTCTCAAGACTTACGCCCTACCTGTGGGAGCGGGCGAGCCCGCAAAGAGGCCCTCAAAGAAAGCACATAATTCAAGCAATGCACACTATTGGTGCACAACTACCAAAATTCGCATCTTAAGGGTGCATTTTTACCCGCCAACTCTGCGCCCAATGCCCGCAAACGCCCCCTTTTATCCCGCCCTCGCCATTTTCGGGCACTGGCATGCAATTTGCTCCCTTGTGAGGCAGGTAAGCTTGGCCGACTATCCGCGCCCGGCAACACCCTTTTTCCAGGGCAGCGGCCCACCGCGCTCTAGACCATCCGGAGGACAACATGTCGAAGTCGGTTCAACTCATCAAAGATCATGACGTCAAGTGGATTGATCTGCGTTTCACGGACACCAAAGGCATTCAGCACCACGTGACCATGCCGTCGCGTGATGCGCTGGAAGACGACTTCTTCGAAGTCGGCAAGATGTTCGACGGTTCCTCCATCGCTGGCTGGAAAGGCATCGAAGCTTCCGACATGATCCTGATGCCGGTCGACGAAACTGCCGTACTGGACCCGTTCACCGAAGAGCCAACCCTGATCATCACCTGCGACATCGTCGACCCGTCGAGCATGCAGGGCTACGATCGTGACCCTCGCGCCATCGCCAAGCGCGCCGAAGAGTACCTGAAGAGCACCGGCATCGGTGACACCGTATTCGCCGGCCCGGAGCCAGAGTTCTTCATCTTCGACGAAGTTAAGTTCCAGTCGGACATCTCCGGCTCGATGTTCAAGATCTTCTCCGAGCAAGGCTCGTGGATGACCGGCGCTGATGTGGAAGGCGGCAACAAAGGCCACCGTCCAGGCGTGAAAGGCGGCTACTTCCCGGTTCCGCCGTTCGACCACGACCACGAAATCCGTACCGCCATGTGCAACGCACTGGAAGAAATGGGTCAGACCGTCGAAGTTCACCACCACGAAGTGGCGACTGCCGGCCAGAACGAAATCGGCGTCAAGTTCAACACCCTGGTGAAGAAGGCTGACGAAGTACAGGCACTGAAGTACGTCGTGCACAACGTTGCCGACGCCTACGGCCGTACCGCCACTTTCATGCCGAAGCCTCTGTACGGCGACAACGGCTCGGGCATGCACGTGCACATGTCGATCTGGAAAGACGGCAAGAACACCTTCTCGGGTGAAGGCTATGCCGGCCTGTCCGACACCGCCCTGTACTTCATCGGCGGTATCATCAAGCACGGTAAGGCCCTGAACGGCTTCACCAACCCGTCGACCAACTCCTACAAGCGTCTGGTCCCAGGCTTCGAAGCCCCGGTAATGCTGGCCTACTCGGCTCGCAACCGTTCCGCCTCGATCCGTATTCCTTACGTCGGCAGCCCGAAAGCCCGCCGTATCGAAGCTCGCTTCCCGGATCCATCGGCCAACCCATACCTGGCCTTCGCGGCCCTGCTGATGGCCGGCCTGGACGGTATCCAGAACAAGATCCACCCAGGCGATGCTGCCGACAAGAACCTGTACGACCTGCCGCCTGAAGAGGCCAAGGACATCCCGCAGGTTTGCGGCAGCCTGAAGGAAGCTCTGGAAGAGCTGGACAAGGGCCGTGCGTTCCTGACCAAGGGCGGCGTGTTCTCCGACGACTTCATCGATGCCTTCATCGAGCTGAAGAGCGAAGAAGAAATCAAGGTCCGCACCTTCGTTCACCCGCTGGAATACGAGCTGTACTACAGCTGCTGATCTGATCGGCGCCTGGCGCCGATGACATGATCACGAACGGCCTCCTTCGGGAGGCCGTTTTCGTTTCCGTGGCTGCCTCATCGATTTCATACAGAACCAGCAGATGCCGCTGACATTTCGCCGCCCCTTCAGCACGCAGGGTAGGCGTCCCTTCAGTCGACGGACATCACGCCATGCGCAAACTTCTACCTGCAATGATTACCGTATCCGCCCTCCTCGCCGGCTGCGCCAGCAACGGCACCGCGCCAGGCCAGGCAACGTCACAGGTGCTTCACCGCGCCACCGGCAGTTGGGACGGCACCCCCTATCGCGATTACCCCGAAGGACGACCAGTGCTGTCGCTGGTGAAAGTCAGCATCCCCGCCCACACAACCCTCGGCTGGCACTGCCATCAGGCGCTCAATCTGGGCTATCTGGCGGAGGGCAGACTTGAGGTGGAAACCCGCGACGGCAAGCGCACAAGCCTGGTTGCAGGCCAGACGCTGGCAGAACTTCAAGGGGAAGTGCACCGCGGGCACACCACCGCGCAGCCCGCCACTGTCATGGTGTTCCACGCAAGCAATGAAGACCTGGCGTTTTCAACGCCAGAAGCCGAATGCCCGCCAACTGTGCGATAAACCCTGAAACCACCTATGCTCCATATTGGTGCATTCTGAGAGCTAACGCCCCCGAATGCACCCCAAAAGCGATCACATGAACCGTTTAATCAGTTCATTCTGGTGCGGTTTTTCCCGTTTTCAGGGCTTTATCGGCAAATTCCGCTTCTTTTCGGAGCCTTGGTTTGGTTCTTGCATTTTTTGCCCAAAGACTGGAATCAGCGGATCCACCGCGCGCCCGACCATGGCCGCGCCCATGCCCGACACGCGCCAAAAGAGGTCGACGACGCCCTATGACCATCAGCGATGCCCAGCACCGTCTGCTTCTGGACAACCTGACCACCGCCACGCTGCTGCTCAACGCCGAGCTGCGCCTGGAGTACATGAACCCGGCCGCGGAAATGCTCCTGGCGGTCAGTGGCCAGCGCAGCCATGGGCAGTTCATCAGCGAACTGTTCACCGAGTCGACCGAGGCGCTCAGCTCGCTGCGCCAGGCGGTCGAGCAGGCGCACCCGTTCACCAAGCGCGAAGCGCAGCTCACCTCGCTGACCGGGCAGGCCATCACCGTCGACTACGCGGTAACGCCGATCCTGCACCAGGGCCAGACCCTGCTGCTGCTGGAGGTGCACCCACGCGACCGGCTGCTGCGCATTACCAAGGAAGAGGCCCAGCTGAGCAAGCAGGAAACCACCAAGATGCTGGTGCGCGGCCTGGCCCACGAAATCAAGAACCCCCTTGGCGGCATCCGCGGCGCAGCCCAGCTGCTGGCCCGCGAACTGCCTGAAGAAGGCCTGCGTGACTATACCAACGTGATCATCGAGGAAGCCGACCGCCTGCGTAACCTGGTCGACCGCATGCTCGGTTCGAACAAGCTGCCGTCGCTGGCCATGACCAACATCCACGAAGTGCTGGAGCGGGTCTGCAGCTTGGTAGAGGCCGAAAGCCAGGGCTGCATCACTTTGGTGCGCGACTATGACCCCAGCCTGCCGGATGTGTTGATCGACCGCGAGCAGATGATCCAGGCCGTGCTCAACATCGTGCGCAATGCCATGCAGGCGATCAGTTCGCAGAACGAACTGCGCCTGGGCCGCATCACCCTGCGCAGCCGTGCCCTGCGCCAGTTCACCATCGGCCACGTGCGCCATCGCCTGGTGGCGCGGGTCGAGATCATCGACAACGGCCCGGGCATCCCGCCGGAACTGCAGGACACCCTCTTCTATCCCATGGTCAGCGGCCGCCCGGACGGTACCGGGCTGGGCCTGGCCATCACCCAGAACATCATCAGCCAGCACCAGGGCCTGATCGAGTGTGAAAGCCATGCAGGCCACACCGCCTTCTCGATCTACCTGCCCCTGGAACAAGGAGCCACCGCCTCATGAGCCGAAGTGAAACCGTATGGATCGTCGACGATGATCGCTCCATCCGCTGGGTCCTGGAAAAAGCCCTGCAACAGGAAGGCATGACCACCCAGAGCTTCGACAGCGCCGATGGCGTGATGGGCCGCCTGGCACGCCAGCAACCGGACGTGATCATTTCCGACATCCGCATGCCGGGCACCAGCGGCCTCGACCTGCTGGCACAGATCCGTGAGCAGCACCCGCGCCTGCCGGTCATCATCATGACCGCCCACTCCGACCTGGACAGCGCCGTGGCATCGTACCAAGGCGGTGCCTTCGAGTACCTGCCCAAGCCGTTCGATGTGGACGAGGCGGTCTCGCTGGTCAAGCGAGCCAACCAGCATGCCCAGGAGCAACAAGGGCTGGATGTGCCGCAGAGCCTGGCGCGCACCCCGGAAATCATCGGTGAAGCGCCGGCGATGCAGGAGGTGTTCCGCGCCATCGGCCGCCTCAGCCACTCCAACATCACCGTGCTGATCAACGGCGAGTCCGGTACCGGCAAGGAGCTGGTGGCCCACGCCCTGCACCGCCACAGCCCGCGTGCGGCGTCGCCGTTCATTGCCCTGAACATGGCCGCCATCCCCAAGGACCTGATGGAGTCCGAGCTGTTCGGCCATGAAAAAGGCGCCTTCACCGGCGCCGCCAACCTGCGCCGGGGGCGCTTCGAGCAGGCCGACGGCGGTACCCTGTTCCTCGACGAGATCGGCGACATGCCTGCCGACACCCAGACCCGCCTGCTGCGAGTGCTGGCCGATGGCGAGTTCTATCGCGTGGGCGGCCACGTGCCGGTCAAGGTCGATGTGCGCATCATCGCCGCCACCCACCAGAACCTGGAGTCGCTGGTACAGGCCGGCAAGTTCCGCGAGGACTTGTTCCACCGCCTGAACGTGATTCGCATCCACATCCCACGGCTGGCCGACCGCCGCGAGGATATCCCCGCCCTCGCCCGCCACTTCCTCGCCCGCGCCGCCCAGGAGCTGGCGGTCGAGCCGAAGATCCTCAAGCCGGAAACCGAGGAATTCATCCGCAACCTGCCGTGGCCGGGCAACGTACGGCAAATGGAAAACACCTGCCGCTGGATCACCGTGATGGCCTCCAGCCGCGAAGTGCTGATCGGCGACCTGCCGCCAGAACTGCTGAACCTGCCACAGGACGCCGCGCCGGTAACCAACTGGGAGCAGGCCCTGCGCCAGTGGGCCGACCAGGCGCTGGCGCGCGGGCAGACCAGCCTGCTGGACAGCGCAGTGCCGAGCTTCGAGCGGATCATGATCGAAACGGCGCTCAAGCACACTGCAGGCCGTCGGCGCGATGCGGCACTGTTGCTGGGTTGGGGGCGCAACACCCTGACGCGCAAGATCAAGGAGCTGGGGATGAATGTGGCGGGTGGCGATGATGAGGAAGGGGACGATCACTGAGTTCCAGGTAAACCCATAGTTCTTTGGGGCTGCTGCGCAGCCCATCGCGACACAAGGCCGCTCCTACAGGAGAATGCGATCCCCTGTAGGAGCGGCCTTGTGTCGCGATGGGCCGCAAAGCGGCCCCAAACATTTCAGCCCTTCGATGCACCGATCCTGTGCCCGATGCACCTCTCGAAGGCACAAATCCCCCGCAAAAACGGCCAAATCACCCTGAAAACCCATAATTGACGGGCTTTTCAAAACTGGCACGCCCCCTGCAATAACCCATACATATCCAGTTTCGGGGGCCCTGGTACAGGCAGGCCGGGTGAACCCCTCTTTTATTCGCAACATCGCCAGTTTTGGGGACCTCGGTACAGGCAGGCCGGGCCATCCCCCCTTTATACGCAGTACCCCTTTCGGGGACCCTGGTACAGGCAGGCCGGGATATCCCCTCTTTTATTCGTGCAGTTTCACCTGCAACCGCCAGCGCCCAGCGTCCTCTGCACCGGCCCACTCGCCGTGCAGGGGGCGCGCGGCCACCACCGTCAGCAACAGACCTTCCTTGCTATTCTGCACCCGCCAGCTCACAGGCTTGCCCTGCAGGCTCAGTTGCCCTTGCCGGGCCTTGCCCTGGGCCTGGAACAATAGCGCTACCGTACCTTCCACATTCTCGCCATGCAGCTGAGGCTCTTCGTTGAACCACAGCTCCAGGCCATCCTGCACCACCTCCACCTGCTGCAACTCGCGCTCGTCGGGTGTAGTCAGGCGGCCGATCATCAACCCTACCATCAAGCCGACGATCGCCAGCGACAGCATCACCCGCGGGAACGCCTTCGAACGCACGTCCGGTTCGGGGGTAGAATGCCCGTCATCTTCACGCTTGGAGCCGTGCATGTTTCACGTCATCCTTTTTCAACCAGAAATTCCGCCGAATACCGGCAACATCATTCGCCTCTGCGCCAACAGCGGCTGCGACCTGCACCTGATCGAGCCCATCAGCTTCGAACTGGACGACAAGCGCCTGCGGCGCGCGGGGCTGGATTACCACGAGTATGCCACGCTCAAGCGCCACGAGAGCCTGGCCGGATGCCTGGAAAGCCTGGGCAACCCACGGCTGTTCGCCTTCACCACCAAGGGCTCGCACCCGTTCCACGAAGTGGCTTACCAGCCGGGTGATGCCTTCCTGTTCGGGCCAGAAAGCCGCGGCCTGCCGGCCGAAGTACTGGACAGCCTGCCGGCCGAACAACGCCTGCGCCTGCCGATGCGGCCGGGGTGCCGCAGCCTGAATCTGTCCAATACCGTGGCTGTGACGGTGTATGAGGCGTGGCGGCAGAATGGGTTTGCCGGGAGCTGAGCTGTAGCCTGTGCCGGCCCTTTCGCGGGCTCGCCCGCGCCCACAGGCAGGGCGCCGAACGCGAACCTGTGGGAGCAACTGTCTTGCTCAATTTCAAAAAGCTGGCGCGATCCCTGTGGGAGCGGGCTTGCCCGCGAACACGGGCGAAGCCCGTGCCATCCACCACGGTGTTGGCTTCGCGGGCAAGCCCGCTTCCACGCGGCTCACGCTGCGTTCTGGATTTACGTTGTACTTTCAGGCTGCGGTAGCACTAGATCGAGCCATGATGTACCCGTTCTGAGCATGGCATTTAACCGCACGATGAACGTTCTCATGCAGGCCACGATAGCGACTTTGGGAAGTTTTCCGCGCTCCCGCAGTGACTGATAACGAGCCTTGAGTGCTGGGTTGTATTTCATCGCCACAAGGCATGCCATGTACAGCGATCGCCTGACCGCAAATCGCCCGCCCGAGATAGAGCGCTTGCCCATGAATTTCCCGCTGTCGTGGTTGAAGGGCGCCACCCCAACCAGGGAGGCAATTTCTCTGGATTCAACCCGACCTAGCTCCGGCAGCAGCGCTATTAGTTTGCCCGCCGTCACCATCCCAATGCCTTTCACTTTGATCAGCTGGGCAACCCGTTCGTCGTTCAGCATCGCGATTTGCTGTTCGATCTCACACTCAACCCGTTTGATCTGCGCCTTGAAGTGTTTCAGGTTGGCATTCAGGTAGTTAGCAACTGCAGTCGATTGCACCTGCTTCAGGCGCCGCAGGTCGTCATCTCGCTGTTGAACCATCCGATCACGTTGCTGAAGCAACTCTCGCAGAAGCGCTCGTTCGGGGCTGACTCGTAGAGAGGGTTGATCTGGAATGACTTCGGCATAGTGCGCCAGAACCTCGGCGTCGATGGCGTCAGTCTTGGCCTTGATGCCTAAAGAGTCAGCGAATGACCTGGCTCGCCTGGGATTGACGCGTATGACCTTGTAGCCAGCGTCCTGTAGAAAACGCATGACATCTCGCTCGTAGCCACCCGTTGCCTCTAACAGGACGCGTTTGATACTGAGCTTGCGAAGGCTCTCCAGTAGCGCCTCAAACCCTATTGGATCATTGCTTAAATGCATTTTGATGCCCTGTGGCCGCACCGCAGCATCAAGGGAGAGACTGGAAACATCGATACCCAAGAAGGAAGCCATCACCAAAACCTCCTAAACTCAACACAGTGAGAGGACTTTGGCTTGGCCCACGCTTGTGATTCAAGATCAGAGCCGCATCCAACTGTTCGGGCTCTCGCCAAAGTGGAACGGTGAATGGCAGCTTTTGCTCCCACACGTGCTCAAGGCACCTACGGCATTCAGCTTGCCATTCACCGCTCTCACTCCAAATTCTAATCCCCCATCAAGACACAAGCGGGCATGCCCGCGAAGAGGCCGGCACAGGCAACAAAAAAGCGCCCCGAGAGGCGCTTTCTTGATACCAGCAGCTATTACTGCACAGTCGGCGCTTCGCCGGCTTCCTGCATGCGCTGCATTTCCTGCGCGTACAGGGCGTCGAAGTTGACCGGCGACAGCATCAGGGCCGGGAACGAACCGCGGGTCACCAGGCTGTCCAGGGTCTCGCGGGCGTACGGGAACAGGATGTTCGGGCAGAACGCACCCAGAGTGTGGCTCATCGAAGCCGCGTCCAGGTTCTTGATCAGGAAGATACCGGCCTGCTGCACTTCAGCGATGAAGGCCACTTCGTCACCGTTCTTGACGGTAACCGACAGGGTCAGCACCACCTCGTGGAAGTCGCCTTCCAGGGCTTTCTGCTTGGTGTTCAGGTCCAGGGCAACGCTCGGCTCCCAGGTCTGGCGGAAGATCTGCGGGCTTTTCGGGGCTTCGAACGACAGGTCGCGCACATAGATGCGCTGCATGGAGAACTGAGGGCTGTTGTCTTCTGCAGCAGCGCCGTTGGTCTGTTGGTCAGTCATGGCAGATCCTTATCCTAATGTTTTTGAATGCAGTGCAAATCAGGCCGCCAGCAGCGCGTCGAGCTTGCCGGCGCGCTCCAGGGCATAAAGGTCATCGCATCCACCGACGTGGGTGCTGCCGATCCAGATCTGCGGCACAGATGTACGGCCGGCCTTCTGGCTCATCTCGGCACGAACCTGTGGCTTGCCGTCGACCTTGATTTCCTCGAAGGCCACGCCCTTGCTCTCGAGCAGGTACTTGGCGCGCATGCAGTAGGGGCAGTAGTCGCTGGAATAGACGATGACGGGCTTCATATCACTTCACCAGGGGCAGGTTATCGGCTTTCCAGCTGGAAACGCCACCGCTCAGTTTGGCGGCGTTGTAACCAGCCTTGAGCAGCTCGCGGCAGATGGTGCCGGACTGCTGGCCCATCGAGTCGACGACGATCAGGGTCTTCTCTTTGTGCTTGTCCAGCTCGCTCATGCGGTTGACCAGCTTGTCCTGCGGGATGTTCACCGCACCGACGATGTGACCGGCGGAGTATTCCTTGGTCGGGCGAATGTCGATGACCAGGGCTTTCTCGGCATTGACCAGGGCAGTCAGCTGGCCGTTGCTCAGGCTCTGGCCGCCGCGACGGATTTCGTTGACCAGCAGCGCGACCAGCAAAACAACGAAGATCGCCACCAGGATGTAGTGGTTTGTCGCAAATTGAATCAGGTTAGCAACCATCTGGGGTGTTCCACGCGATTGAAAATGCCGGCCAGTATACACAGGCCCTTATTGCCACCAAAGCCCGACGGGCCGGCCGGAAAGGTACCTTCATGTTGCCACATTGGCCACGCTGGTCAGGGAACAGGACGAATATTCGCCGCCGGTGGCGCATTTGCCCTAAAATGCGTGTCTTTATCATCTTTGAACAACCGTGAGTTTGATTGATGACGAGTACGCCCAAACCCCTGGTCCTGATCATCCTGGATGGCTTCGGCCACAGCGAAAGCCCCGAATACAACGCCATCTATGCCGCCAACACACCGGTCTATGACCGCCTGCGCGCCAGCCAGCCGCATGGCCTCATTTCCGGCTCAGGCATGGATGTCGGCCTGCCGGACGGGCAGATGGGCAACTCCGAAGTCGGTCACATGAACCTCGGTGCCGGCCGCGTGGTGTATCAGGATTTCACCCGGGTGACCAAAGCCAT
Organism: Pseudomonas sp. B5(2017); assembly: GCF_002112825.1. NCBI lineage: Bacteria > Pseudomonadati > Pseudomonadota > Gammaproteobacteria > Pseudomonadales > Pseudomonadaceae > Pseudomonas > Pseudomonas sp. B5(2017). Next base: position 72,989 of record NZ_NEIR01000002.1, on the reverse strand, counting down.
CCGCGACGGCGAGTTCTTCGAGAACCCGGTACTGACCGGCGCCGTGGACAAGGCAGCCAGTGCCGGCAAGGCTGTGCACATTCTCGGCCTGCTGTCCGATGGCGGCGTACACAGCCACCAGGACCACCTGGTAGCCATGGCCGAACTGGCCGCGCAGCGCGGCGCGCAGAAGATCTACCTGCACGCCTTCCTCGATGGCCGCGACACGCCGCCACGCAGCGCGCAGTCGTCCATCGAACTGCTCGACGCCACCTTCGCCAAGCTGGGCAAGGGCCGCATCGCCAGCCTGATCGGCCGCTATTACGCCATGGACCGTGACAACCGCTGGGACCGTGTCAGCGCCGCCTACAACCTGATCGTCGACAGCGCTGCCGAATACACCGCCGACACCGCCTTGGCCGGCCTGGAAGCGGCCTACGCCCGCGACGAGAGCGACGAGTTCGTCAAGGCCACGCGCATTGGTGAAGCAGTCAAGGTCGAAGACGGCGACGCGGTGATCTTCATGAACTTCCGCGCCGACCGCGCCCGCGAACTGTCGCGCGTGTTCGTCGAAGCCGACTTCAACGAATTTCCGCGTGCCCGCCTGCCAAAACTGGCCGCCTACATCGGCCTGACCCAGTACTCGGCAAAAATCCCGGCCCCCGCCGCCTTCGCCCCGGCCAGCCTGAACAACGTGCTGGGCGAGTACCTGGCGAAGAACGGCAAGACCCAGCTGCGCATCGCCGAGACCGAGAAGTATGCCCATGTCACCTTCTTCTTCTCCGGCGGCCGTGAAGAGCCTTTCGAAGGCGAAGAGCGCATTCTGATCCCGTCGCCGAAGGTCGCCACCTACGACCTGCAGCCGGAAATGAGCGCACCGGAAGTTACCGACCGCATCGTCGAGGCTATCGAGCAACAGCGTTATGACGTGATCGTGGTCAACTACGCCAACGGCGACATGGTCGGCCATACCGGCGTGTTCGAGGCTGCGGTGAAAGCCGTCGAGGCCTTGGATGGCTGCGTCGGGCGCATCGTCGAAGCTCTGGACAAGGTCGGCGGCGAAGCGCTGATCACCGCCGACCATGGCAACGTCGAGCAAATGGAAGACGAGTGCACCGGCCAGGCGCACACCGCGCATACCACCGAGCCGGTACCGTTCATCTATGTGGGCAAGCGCAACGTCAAGGTGCGTGACGGCGGCGTGCTGGCCGATGTGGCGCCGACCATGCTGAAGCTGCTGGGGCTGGAAAAGCCGGTGGAAATGACTGGTACCTCGATTCTGGTCGATGCCTGATTCGGTGCCAAAGGGAGCCGCTTTGCGGCCCATTCGCAGCACAAGGCTGCTCCTACAAAGGGCTCATGCAATGCCTGTAGGAGCAGCCTTGTGCTGCGAATGGGCTGCACAGCAGCCCCAATAACACATGAATTCCAGACAAACGCCCCTCTGCACCCGCAGCGAGGCGTTTTTTTTGCCCGCCCGCGCGGGCATACTAGGCCAGTCTCCATCCTTGGTACGCCAAACCCCATGCTTCGCGCCCTGATCCTCCTAGCCCTGTCTTGCCTGCTCAGCCCGGCCTTTGCCGATGAGCGTGCGCAGACCCAGCAGCAACTGGACGCCACCCGCCAGGACATTGCCGAGCTCAAGAAGACGCTGGGCAAGCTCCAGGAAGAAAAGGCCGGTGTGCAAAAGGACCTCAAAGCCACCGAGACCGATATCGGCAACCTCGAAAAGCAGGTGGAGGCCCTGCAGCAAGAACTAAAAAAGACCGAGGGCGAGCTGGAGCGCCTTGATACCGAGAAAAAAAAACTCCAGAGCGCCCGCGTTGAACAACAGCGACTGATCGCCATCCAGGCCCGTTCGGCCTACCAGAACGGCCGCGAGGAATACCTCAAGCTGCTGCTCAACCAGCAGAACCCCGAGAAGTTCGCCCGCACCCTCACCTACTACGACTACCTGAGCAAGGCGCGCCTGGAGCAACTGCGCACCTTCAACGAGACCCTGCGCCAGCTGGCCAACGTCGAACAGGAAATCGCTACCCAGCAGCAACAGCTGCTGGCCCAGCGCGCCGACCTCGACAGCCGCCGCCAGGCCCTGGAAACCGAGCGTGGCAAGCGCCAGCAGGTGCTGGCCAAGCTCAACAGCGACATGAAGGACCGCGACCAGAAGCTGCAATCGCGCGAGCAGGATCAGGCCGACCTGTCCAAGGTACTCAAGACCATCGAGGAAACCCTCGCCCGCCAGGCCCGCGAGGCCGAAGAAGCGCGCAAGAAGGCCTTGCTGGCCCAGCAGGAAGCGGAAAAGCGCCGCCAGCAGGAAGCCCTCGCTGCCGCTGCCGCTCGCGAACAGGCCCGCGAACCGGTGGCGCCACCGAAAAAGGCCCGCACCACCCTGGGCCCGCTGGTTTCCAGCGACGGCGCGAACTACGGCGGCGCATTTTCTGCCGCACGGGGAAAACTTCCCTGGCCAGTCAATGGTCGATTGCTGGCACGTTTCGGTGATGCCCGCGGCAGCGATGCCCGTGCCAAGTGGGACGGGGTGATGATCAGCGCCAACCCGGGCACTCAGGTACGTGCCGTGCACGGCGGGCGCGTGGTGTTCGCCGACTGGTTGCGCGGTGCCGGGCTTCTGGTCATTCTCGACCATGGCAACGGTTACCTGAGCCTGTACGGCCATAACCAGAGCCTGCTCAAGAGCGCCGGTGATATCGTCAAGGCCGGCGAGGCCATTTCCACCGTTGGCGACAGCGGCGGCCAGGACGCTGCCGGCTTGTACTTCGCCATCCGCCAGCAGGGCCGGCCTACCGACCCTTCGCAGTGGTGCCGGGGCTAGTCAAATTTCTACGGGGTAGCCCACGGGCTGCGCCGATGCTCCCCAGGGAGCGCTTACAGGATCAGGAGTTCGTTCGACATGCTGCACTCGCCTCGTCTCACCCAGCTGGCCCTGTCCATCGCCCTGGCGGTCGGCGCGCCCCTGGCCACTGCCGCGGAGCCGGCCAAGCCGGCCGCAGTACCGGCCACCGAGGTGACCGCCAAGGCGCCACTGCCGCTTGAAGAGCTGCGCACCTTCGCCGAGGTCATGGACCGCATCAAGGCGGCCTATGTGGAGCCGGTGGATGACAAGACCCTGCTGGAAAATGCCATCAAGGGCATGCTCAGCAACCTCGACCCGCACTCGGCCTACCTCGGCCCAGAGGACTTCCAGGAGCTGCAGGAAAGCACCAGCGGCGAGTTCGGCGGGCTGGGCATCGAAGTAGGCCAGGAAGACGGCTTCATCAAGGTGGTCTCGCCGATCGACGACACCCCGGCATCGCGTGCCGGCGTGCAGGCCGGCGACCTGATCGTCAAGATCAACGGCGCCCCGACCCGTGGCCAGACCATGACCGAAGCGGTCGACAAGATGCGTGGCAAGGTGGGCGAGAAAATCACCCTGACCTTGGTGCGTGACGGCGGCACCCCCTTCGACGTGACCCTGGCCCGCGCGGTCATCCAGGTCAAGAGCGTGAAGAGCCAGCTGCTGGAGAACGACTACGGCTACATCCGCATTACCCAGTTCCAGGTCAAGACCGGCGACGAAGTAGGCAAGGCCCTGGCCAAACTGCGCAAGGACAACGGCAAGAAGCTGCGCGGCGTGGTGCTGGACCTGCGCAACAACCCGGGCGGCGTGCTGCAGTCGGCGGTGGAAGTGGCCGACCACTTCCTGACCAAGGGCCTGATCGTCTACACCAAGGGCCGCATCGCCAACTCCGAGCTGCGCTTCTCGGCCGACCCGGCCGACGCCAGCGACGGCGTGCCACTGGTGGTGCTGATCAACGGCGGCAGTGCCTCGGCCTCGGAAATTGTCGCCGGCGCCCTGCAAGACCAGAAACGCGCCGTGCTGATGGGCACCGACAGCTTCGGCAAAGGCTCGGTGCAGACCGTGCTGCCACTGGCCAACGACCGTGCCCTGAAGCTCACCACCGCGCTGTACTTCACCCCCAACGGCCGCTCGATCCAGGCCCAGGGCATCGTCCCCGACATCGAAGTGCGCCCGGCCAAGCTCACCGCCGAAGCCGACACCGACAACTTCAAGGAAGCCGACCTGCAGGGCCACCTGGGCAACGGCAACGGCGGTGCCGACCGCCCGACCGGCAGCGGCAAGCGCAAGGAGCGCCCGCAGGATGACGACTTCCAGCTGAGCCAGGCTCTGAGCCTGCTCAAAGGCCTGAACATCACCAAGGGCGACTGATCCACTCCATGCGTTATCTGCTGTGTCTGCTGTTCTGCCTGATGGCAGGGGTCGCGCAAGCGGCGCCGGCCGGCAAGGCCTACATGAGCATCATCATCGACGACCTCGGCCAGAGCAGCGAGCGCGACAGCCGCACCTTGGCCCTGCCCGGCCCGGTAACCCTGGCGATCATGCCGGACACTCCGCATGCCACCACGTTTGCCCGGCAGGCGCACAAGGCCGGCAAGACAGTTATCCTGCACATGCCCATGGACCCGGCCACCGGCCCTTACGCCTGGCACCCGGGCACGCCCCTGCCGGAGCTTGCCCACCGCCTGGACACCGCCCTGGCGCAGGTGCCTTACGCAGTCGGTATCAACAACCACATGGGCAGCCGCATGACCGCCCAACCCGAAGCGATGGCCATGCTGATGGCCGACCTGCAACGCCGACACCTGTTTTTTGTCGACAGCCGCACCAGCGCTGCCACGGTGGCTGCATTCCAGGCTCAGGCCCAGGGCCTGGCACAGGTATCCCGCGATGTCTTTCTGGACAACGTACGTACGGTCGAGGCCATCGGCAGCGAATTGCAGCTCGGGGTCGAACTGGCTCGCAAACAAGGCTCAGCCGTGCTGATCGGCCACCCTTATCCGCAAACCCTCGAAGTGCTCGAACGCGAACTGCCCCGACTGAAGCGCCAGGGCGTAGAGCTGATCGGCCTGGAACAGATGATTGCCGAGCGGGGCAATCAGACGATGCCCGCGCATGCCAAGCACCATCCCACCGCCCCCGTTGGCCGACTCAATGGAAAGGAATGATTCCTCGGGCCTGTGCCAGAGTAAGGGCTCCCCTGTGCAATCGCTGTTTCGAGTCTGCAGCGGCCTTGCTACTCAAACGACGCTGGCTCCAGGTCTTGAGGTGACCCACCGTGAAATCCTCTGCAAACGCATCTGGCGAGCTGAAATGAAAGTGCGCAGCCCAGAGGTTCCGCTTGCTCGGTAGACGAACGATCCGGTATTCGTCAAAAGCGCTGCCATCCTGCATGGTGCGCCGTTCCACATATTCGACCTGTATCAGGTGCTTTCCGTGGAGATACTGCAAACCTTCGGCCGACGGATACTTGGTGTCGGTATAGAGCCTGGTCATCTGAAATGTTTTATCCGCCTCCAACTTGTCCAGATCCACTTCCAGCGTCCTGATCAGCTTGTCGTTTCCTCCGGCATCACGCACCACACTGAGTGCCTGATTCAGCTTTTCCAGATGCTGATCGAACAACTGCTTGAGCAACGCCCCTTTGATGTCGTGCTTGACATAGTCCTTGGCCTGCTCCCTGACTGCATCGCTCTCGTCCAGAAGCGCCTGTACCCACATGGGCAGGTCAGTTGGAGCAGCTTCGTCCGCCAATGAAGGGCGCTTGCTTTCACGCTGTCGCCATTCCCCATCCACCAGGTCGAAGGTTGCCAGTACTTCTTCACTGAACGTCTCCCGCACTTCAACGATCTGGCTTTCGTCTATCGTCCTTTCCACCCCGATCATCAACTGCCCAGCAAGGTTGCGCACCACTCGCTGCTCTTCGGTAGACACCTTGTAGGGTCTGCGCTTTTGCGCGACCGTTCCACCCTCCTGCTCCGAGATCGCGGCAACCAGCCGCTGTCCTGCATCTTCCTTCAGTTGCTTTACATGGTTGCGATACCGCTCGAGCATCACGGGTTCGATCAGTTCGCCACCTTCACGGAGAATGCGGGCACTGTTGAGTAATGCGGCAGAGTACTCATCCCATGCCTCTTGCAGGATCACGATGCGGTCGTCTGCCGACAGATTGGCGAAGTCAAGCTCCCCATGAGTCTCTGCGGCATTGCGCAAGGCCATGCTGACCAGTTCGTCCCGGTAGCGGGCGACTGTCTGGAGGCCGCCGGGAGCATTGAGGTGCAAGGCCAGGTCTGCCAGGTTCTGCACCTGATGGAAGCGCATCTGCACGGTCGAAAACGGTCTTTCGTCGATCAGATGCCCCACTGTGCGATGGTCACCAGGGGGGTTGGAAGGTATGACAAGCTCAACCGGCGACTCGGCCAGCAAATTGTCCAGGTGCACTCGTATGGCAAGCATGCGGTCCTGATACTCAGCCACATGCTCCAGCTTGATACGAAACGCAGCATATTGTTCGCCGACTTCAGCCAATGGCTTACCATCAATAGCCCGTTGCAGCGCGGCAAGTTGCGGATAGTCCGTAAGGCTCCAGAGCTCGTTGTAAACGAAGACACAATCGCGAATCAGCTCTGTGCGAGCATTCTCTTCATGCTTGGCAACAGGCTTATCCAACCCATCTTTTTGGCGTTGCCCGGCATATTTGGGTTCCGCCATCGTGATCAACAGCTTTAGCTGTTCGTCTTCCTTGCCAATGGCCTCTTCAAGCAGCGAAACGATTTGCTCACGCTGCTGGGCGATACTTTCCCGCGCATCCATCGCTCGTTGTTCATACTGCGCGGTCAGTGACCGGAGAGCTGTCGTATCGGTACCTGCCGGGGCCGAATTCACATCCTCCTGCGCCTTTGCCTTCAACGCGTCCATTTTGACGAGGCTCTGGTGCAAAGCCATCATCTGCTGACTCGCTGCCTGAACCGTCGACTTCAACTTCGGGATTTCCGCATCCAACTGGACGACGCGGTCGTAAAGTTTCTTGAATCGGACCGATACCGAAGTTCTGGGGCTGGGAGCCCCTCCTGCAAGGCGCAATTTCGTATCCACCCGCCAAGCCCCGTCGACAAATGCCAACCAGGGCCCGTAACCGCCAGTCGCATCGACTACCCGAACTCCCTCAGCCAGCAACTCCACGCTATAGAGGTCACCAGCCATGGCCGCGTAGTAGTTCTTATCGATCTGGTACAGGCCTTCACCATCGCCCGCTGTCAAAGGCTTCAACCCATTGACAGAGACGCTGGAGCGCATGGCTTGCAACCTTTGCCGCTGTTGCGCGGGCAGCCAGTTGAACCCATGCTGGCCGCGCCAGGAAAAGTCCAGCACCTGGCTGCCCAGTTCGCCCAGCGTGCCTTCCGGTTCTTCACGCGCCTCGATAGCTAGTTCGGCAAACGCGCCGTTTTGCCGGTCAGGTCCTTCGAACAGTGAAACATCAGGCAGCCGCCTTGTGGGCACTGTCTCCTGCTTCGGTTGATGGGCATGCAGCAGCGTCATCCCGAGGTTGAGCAACAAGTCGGCCACTGCAGCAGACCGATCGAACTCACCACCCTGCTCCAACGCGGTCAAGTCGTTTTGCAGCGAAGCCAGAAACTGTACCAACCAGGCCACAGACGCGACCGGACCGCGTATCGCCTGAGTCACCACATCGAACAACAGCCAGGCGCCTTCGCACAGGAGCTGCCAGCGGCTCTCGGCGTCAGATACCGATTCCAGCCCTGCCAGCTCGACCAGCAGATCTCGATTGGCCTGGTAGATTTTCTCGTCAACCTTGTTGCGCCACAGCTTCAGGTCGAGCATCGCCGGCTCCGGCTTGGCCGGGAGCGTATAAGGGTCGATACCAATACTCACAATGTGCGGCTCGCTGAAACCACCCTCTGCATATACGTCGCGCGCGGTCGGGTCGATCCAGTCAAGAATGCTCTCTTGGAAGAGAGCCGACTCACGAATATGTGCAAGCAAGGCCTCAAGGCTTGCGTACTCGCGAACCGTGTCCTGTCGATATAGCGGGCGGTACACCAGAACCTTTGCCGGCTCGGCGCAGAACAGCAAGTACATGCCGCGCACAGTGTCTTTCTTGCGCGAATGGCGGCTGCGCCTGAAAGCCAAAGGGATCAGTGACATGCGCGGAACCAAGGGGTCCTGATGACCTGCGCAAAAATCGACCACGCACTGTAAACCCACCTCGGAGACTTTAGCGTCGAGCCTGGCCGAAATGGCGCTGGAAAGAAACGCGCTTCGCCACTCCCTGCCCAAAAGCTCGACGCGCTCGGCACGCATGGCCTGATCATCCAACTGTCCGGCAACATAGGCCGGGTAGCGGCCACCAATGTCTACCTGGGTGACCAATCGCTTCGCTGCATCGGCATTCAGCCACTTCGGAAGCTTGATGCTCTTCTGATGGCGGACCTGCTTGATGTACGCGCCCTTGAGCGAAGCAAGGTTACCAATGGCGAATTCGGTAAGCGACTTGGTGCCCACGAACGCCAGTGGCTCGCCACCGCCGGCTCCAGTCGCAGCGCCACCAGGCACACCCCGGGCGATGTACAGGTCAAGAAGCACCTGATCTGGAGAAATTTCGTCCCCGTGCTCGCTTTTTATCTGCTCGGTCAGTTGCTGCGCGGTATACGCCGTCAATGACTGGATGCCGTCCAGCACCGAAACACCTCCGGCATCCAGTTGGTCGAGGGAGAGTTGCAACAACGCGGCGCGACAGGCAAAGCTGTCCTGCGGGGCGCTGGCCCTGAGCCCCGGCGGGGCTACGGTGGCTGGCGTGTCGTCTTCGTAGCGCACGAACCAGGCCGCCGGGTCGCTCAGCTCGGCAAAACGTTGCTCCAGCGAAGCCAAATCCGCCAAGCCACTGAAGCGCATCTGGTCGAAAGCCAGGAACATGGACTCAAGCAACAGCGAAACCTGTTGGGCAAAGACGTTGCCCTCGACCGGCTGACGCGTCCACGACAGGCTTTGGAAGCTGTAGTGCCGCGCCAGTTCGTTGCGCAGCGCGTTACCGAAATCGATCAACGAGGCGAAGCTGCGCGTGATACCGGACGGGGCGCACCAGAGCACCACTTGCCGCTCATCGTAATCGGCAGTGACCAGCAGGTGACTGAGCATCTGGTCGTATTGAATCGACCCACAAGTCAGGCTGGCTTTGACGAAATAGACCGAGGGCTGGGCAGCGCCACCGCGGATCAACCCGCGGATGCAGGCCTGCTCCTGAACATCCAGCCCTTGCAGTGGCAGGCCGCGCAAAAGCGTAGTCTTGAGCAGTAATTGCAGCCACTGGTCACGGCTCACTCCCGCACTGCCCTTGTCACTCCAGTACTTGAGCTGTGCCTCGCAGAACAGCCGTGGCAACCGTTGCACCAGTTCGTCGAGTGCATCGGACAGGCCGCTCAGTTGACGGGTGTCGAACGCGCTGTCCGAGCCAGGAAAACGGTATGAGGAGGTCAATGCAAGATTGTGATGCCGCTCACCGACAGGCTCGATGTCCAGCGGCTGTGCTTCGAGCAATGCCTGGAGCACACGGTCGACCAGCGGTTGCGTGGTCCAGTAAGGCGTGCTGGGGTCGGGACTATCCAGCATGAGAGGGTCGGCGTTGGACAGCGCCGGCTTCACAAAGGCAAGCCAGGACAGCTTCTCCTGCAGCACGGTCCACAGCTGCTCGCTGGTCACCTGCCGCAATGTTGGCCGACCACTGAACTGACTGGCTGCAGCGTACTGAAAATCGAATGTGGGAATAACGGGACGTTTCATAAAGCATGCCTCCGGAAGAAAACCGGCAGGCTGAAGCAAACTTGTCCGTTACCCGGGCTAATTATTGCTTGCCCATGAAAAAGGCCCTGCGTCCTGCAGGGCCTCCTCACCGCTCAAGAATCAGCTGTACACACGCCCCAGCAACTGGCGGTGGCTTTCGAACTGGTCCAGCACATCACGCACGATCTGCTCCGGCGCAAAGCCCATCAGGTCGTACTCCTGGCTGCCATCGTGCAGGTATACCTCGGCGCGGTAGAAGCGCTGGCGCACCTCCGGCTCACCTTCCACCGGCGCTTCGCTCGGCGCGGCCAGGTAGCCATCCAGGCTCACTTCATAGACGAACGGGTTGCCCTCTTCCATCATCACCCGCAGGCCCATCATGTTGCGCGACTGGCCAACCCGGGTTTCCACCTCGAAGCCCAGGGTCTGCAACTGCGCGGCAGCTTCTTTCAGCGCCGGGCTGACCTGCTTGTCCATGAAGCGCTGTACAACGGCCTGGGTCGGCTGCAGCTCCAGCTGGGTCAGGCGCTCGCTGAAGCCACGACGGCCACGTGCGGCCAGCTCGGCACGCTCCTGCTCCACCGCCACGTCCTGCTTCATGGCCTTGTACAGGCCGAACATGAACAGCACCAGCACCACCGAGAACGGCAGACCCGCCAGCACCACCATGGTCTGCATGGCTTCGAAGTTACCGGCGAACAGTAGGCCGATGGTGACCAGGGTGATGGCCACCGACCAGAACACCACCATCCAGTGCGGGGCGTCTTCGTCGACCTTGCCACCTTTGCACGACAGGTTGGCCATCATCACCGCGCCGGAGTCGGCCGGGGTGAGGAACAGCACGAAGCCGACGAACACCGCTACACCGATCACGATCTTGGCCGCCGGGAAGTATTCCAGCAGCTGGTAGATCGACATCGACGGCTGTTCAAGGGCGGTCTTGCCCAGTTCCACGGCGCCTTGGTTGATCACCAGGTCCAGCGCGGTGTTGCCGAAGATCGACAGCCAGGCCAGGGTGAAGCCCAGCGGGATCAGCAACACGCCGCTGACCAGCTGGCGCACGGTGCGACCCTTGGAGATACGGGCAATGAACATGCCGACGAACGGGCCCCAGGAAATCCACCAGGCCCAGTAGAACACGGTCCACAGGCCCAGCCAGCGTTCGGACTTGCCAGCTTCGCCTTCATATACGTAGAGGTCGAAGGTTTTCAGCACGATGCCGTTGAGGTAGTCACCGATGTTCTGCACGAAGCCGTTAAGCAAGTGCAGGGTTTCGCCGCCCAGCAGGACGAAGATCAACAGGCCGCTGAACAGCACGATGTTCAGGTTGGACAGGCGGCGAATGCCGTTTTCCACACCCGAGACCGCCGCCACGGTGGCAACGCCGGCCATGACCAGGATCACCACCAGCAGGTTGGTCTTGCTGTGGTCCATGCCGAACAGGTATTCCAGGCCGGAGGCCACCTGCATCGAGCCGATGCCCAGGTTGGTCACCAGGCCCAGCAGGGTGACGAACATGCCGAAGATGTCCACGGCATTGCCGGCCGCACCCTTGACCCAACGCTCACCGACCAGCGGGTACAGCGCCGAGCGCAGGGCCAGCGGCTGGTTGTGGCGGTAGGCGAAGTAACCCACGGCCAGGCCGACCAGCGCGTAGATCGCCCAGCCATGCAGGCCCCAGTGCAGGAAGGTCAACTGCAGGCCCTGGCGCGCTGCGTCGAGGCTGGCAGAGGTGCCTTCCGGTGGGTTGAAGTAGTGGTCCAGCGGCTCGGAAGCGCCGAAGTACAGCAGCGAAATGCCGATACCGGAGGAGAACAGCATGCCGGCCCAGGCGCCATAGCTGAAGTCGGGCTGGTCATCCTTGCCGCCAAGCTTGAGCTTGCCGTAGTCGGAGAACGCAAGGTAGATGACGAACAGCAGGTAACCGCCGATTACCAGCATGTAATACCAGCCGAAGGTGCGCGTAAGCCATTTCTGGGCCACGCCCAGCACTTGGCCGGCGGTTTCGGGTACAGCGATAAGCAAGGCAGTCAAAACGAGAATCATCAGCGCGGAGGTGAAGAACACCACGCGGTTGACCCGTACCCTCTCGGCCGGAGGGTTGGTAAGTGAGGCAGAACTCATTGCACGAATGCTCCGGGCAGTGCGGCTGTGGAGGCTAATCAATCTTTCCCGAGCAATTGGTGGAATATCCCCACTGCATCAGGTGTTATAAAAGCACCCTTGGAAACCGTGATCCCGAATCGATACGTTGCAAAAAACAGACAGGTGGCCTGCTGCAAATGCCACGCCTCAGCTGAGGTGCGCGCATTGGTCACAGATCACCCCGCCCGCTCCAAGGGCCCGCCGCAGGGTCCATGACCGCACGGCAGAATCTGCATTTCGCATCGCTCATGCCCGTCAACGCCTTGTATTCAGGGGGTTACGCGATTTCCTGGGGTGTCAATCCGTGCCTTCTCGACCGCCTTAAAAACTGTCAATGGCACAAATTGTCGCAGAGCTTATTCTTTATTGATTGAACGTTCAATCAAAACAAAATAGACTGGCCTTCGCCGAGTCAGCCGCCCGTCGTCTGCTCGCAGGCCTGAGGAGAACGCAAGATGCCCAAGGTCGGTATGCAACCCATCCGCCGCCAGCAGTTGATCGAAGCCACGTTGCAGGCGGTCGATCAGGTCGGACTGGGTGACGCCAGCATTGCGCTGATTGCCCGTTTGGCCGGTGTGTCGAACGGCATCATCAGTCACTACTTTCGGGACAAGAACGGCCTGATAGCAGCGACGATGGGTTACATCATGAACATGCTCAACGAAGGTGTCAGAGCACGTCGCCAGGCCCTGACGGACGACAGCCCGCGCGCCCACCTGAAAGTGATCATCGAGGGCAACTTCGATGCCAGCCAGGTAAACGGCCCGGCGATGAAAACCTGGTTGGCCTTCTGGGCTTCCAGCATGCACCAGCCCGATTTGCACAGGTTGCAGCGGATCAACGACCACCGCTTGTATTCCAACCTGTGCTGCCAGTTCCGCCGCGCGCTGCCGCTCTACCATGCGCGCAAGGCAGCCCGCGGCCTGGCAGCTTTGATCGACGGCTTGTGGCTGCGTGGCGCCCTGTCGGGTGATGCATTCGACACCGACCAGGCGATACGGATTGCTTACGAATACATGGATCTACAACTGGCTAAACAGCACACCCTGGGTACAAACGACCAGGCCGCTGAACAACCGCGCACGGCCCTTGCCAACCCAGCAGGAGCGTGACGCGCAAGCCAAACCACACACTGCACTTGCGAGGACACTATGGCCCGTTTCGGAACGCAAAAACTCTACATTGATGGCGCTTACGTCGACGCTGGCAGCGATGCCACCTTCGAAGCCATCAACCCGGCTACCGGCGAAGTCCTCGCCCACGTGCAACGTGCCACCGAGGCTGACGTCGAGAAGGCCGTCGAAAGCGCCGAGCGAGGCCAGAAGGTCTGGGCCGCGATGACCGCCATGCAGCGTTCGCGCATCCTGCGCCGCGCCGTCGAGATCCTGCGCGAGCGCAACGACGAGCTGGCCATGCTGGAAACTCTGGACACCGGCAAGTCGTACTCGGAAACCCGCTACGTCGACATCGTCACCGGCGCCGACGTGCTGGAGTATTACGCTGGCCTGGTTCCGGCCATCGAAGGCGAGCAGATCCCGCTGCGTGAATCGTCCTTCGTCTACACCCGCCGCGAGCCGCTGGGCGTGACCGCCGGTATCGGTGCCTGGAACTACCCGATCCAGATCGCCCTGTGGAAATCCGCCCCGGCCCTGGCCGCCGGCAACGCGATGATCTTCAAGCCGTCGGAAGTCACCTCGCTGACCACCCTGAAACTGGCCGAGATCTACACCGAAGCCGGCTTGCCGAACGGCGTGTTCAACGTCCTGACCGGCAGCGGCCGTGAAGTCGGCACCTGGCTGACCGAACACCCACGCATCGAAAAAGTCTCCTTCACCGGCGGCACCACCACCGGCAAGAAGGTTATGGCCAGCGCCTCGAGCTCGTCGCTCAAGGAAGTCACCATGGAGCTGGGCGGCAAGTCGCCACTGATCATCTGCGCCGACGCCGACCTGGACAAGGCCGCCGACATCGCCATGATGGCCAACTTCTACAGCTCGGGTCAGGTGTGCACCAACGGCACCCGCGTGTTCATCCCGGCTGAAATGAAAGCTGCCTTCGAGGCCAAGATCGTCGAGCGCGTTGCCCGCATCCGCGCTGGCAACCCGGAAGACGAAAACACCAACTTCGGCCCGCTGGTCAGCTTCCAGCACATGGAAAGCGTGCTTGGCTACATCGCCAAGGGCAAGGAAGAAGGTGCCCGCGTGCTGTGCGGTGGCGAGCGTCTGACCGCCGGTGATTTCGCCAAGGGTGCGTTCGTGGCCCCGACCGTGTTCACCGACTGCACCGACGACATGACCATCGTCAAGGAAGAGATCTTCGGCCCGGTGATGAGCATCCTCACCTACGAAACCGAAGAAGAAGTCATCCGTCGTGCCAACGACACCGAGTACGGCCTGGCCGCCGGTGTCTGCACCAACGACATCACCCGCGCCCACCGCATCATCCACAAGCTGGAAGCCGGTATCTGCTGGATCAACGCCTGGGGCGAATCGCCGGCCGAAATGCCGGTCGGTGGCTACAAGCAGTCGGGCGTCGGCCGTGAGAACGGCGTCAGCTCGCTGGCTCAATACACTCGCATCAAGTCGGTCCAGGTCGAGCTGGGCGGCTACAACTCGGTCTTCTAAGGCCCTGTCCAGCCACGCCCGTGCCTCTGCGCACGGGCGCTCCCGCTCCCTGATCACCGCCAACACGAGGGTACTTTCATGTCCCAAGAATTCGATTACATCATCGTCGGTGCCGGCTCGGCCGGTAACACCCTGGCGACCCGCCTGACCGAAGACGCCGGCGTCACCGTACTGCTGCTGGAAGCCGGTGGCCCCGACTACCGCTTCGACTTCCGCACCCAGATGCCGGCCGCCCTGGCCTTCCCGCTGCAGGGCCGCCGCTACAACTGGGCCTACGAGACCGACCCGGAGCCGTACATGGACGGCCGCCGCATGGAATGTGGCCGCGGCAAGGGCCTGGGCGGCTCGTCGCTGATCAACGGCATGTGCTACATCCGCGGTAACGCCATGGACTTCGACGGCTGGGCAGAACTGCCAGGCCTGGAAGACTGGACATACCTGGACTGCCTGCCGTACTTCCGTAAAGCCGAAACCCGCGACATCGGCCCGAACGACTACCACGGTGGCGAAGGCCCGGTCAGCGTTGCCACGCCAAAGGCTGGCAATAACCCGCTGTTCCACGCCATGGTCGAAGCCGGCGTGCAGGCCGGTTACCCGCGCACCGAAGACCTGAATGGCTACCAGCAGGAAGGCTTCGGCCCGATGGACCGTACGGTGACCAAAAACGGCCGCCGCTCCAGCACCGCCCGTGGCTACCTGGACCAGGCCAAGAAGCGCCCGAACCTGACCATCGTCACCCACGCCCTGACTGACCGCGTGCTGTTCGACGGCAAGCGCGCCATCGGCGTGACCTACCTGGTCGGCGACAGCGAAGAACGCGTTGAAGCCCGCGCCCGCAAGGAAGTGATCGTCAGCTCCGGCGCCATCGCTTCGCCGCAGCTGCTGCAGCGCTCCGGCGTCGGCCCGCGCGCCCTGCTGGAAAGCCTCGACATCCCGGTTGTGCACGACCTGCCGGGCGTCGGCGAAAACCTGCAGGACCACCTGGAACTGTACCTGCAGTACGCCTGCACCCAACCGGTGTCGCTGTACCCGTCGCTGCTGTGGTGGAACCAGCCGGCCATTGGTGCCGAGTGGATGTTCAACGGCACCGGCATCGGCGCCAGCAACCAGTTCGAGGCCGGTGGTTTCATTCGTACCCGCCCTGAATTCAAATGGCCGAACATTCAATACCACTTCCTGCCGGTGGCCATTAACTACAACGGCTCCAACGGCGTGAAGGAACACGGCTTCCAGGCGCACATGGGTTCCATGCGCTCGCCTGCTCGCGGCCGCATCCAGGCCAAGTCGAAGGACCCGCGCCAACACCCGAGCATCCTGTTCAACTACATGTCCACTGAGCAGGACTGGCAGGAATTCCGTGACGGCATCCGCCTGACCCGCGAAATCATGGCCCAGCCGGCACTGGACCCGTACCGTGGCCGTGAGATCAGCCCGGGCGCGCACGTGCAGACCGATGAAGAGCTGGACAAGTTCATCCGCGAGCACGCCGAAACCGCCTTCCACCCGTCCTGCTCGTGCAAGATGGGCACCGACGACATGGCGGTGGTCGACGGCGAAGGCCGCGTGCATGGCATGAAGGGCCTGCGCGTGGTCGATGCGTCGATCATGCCGCTGATCATCACCGGCAACCTCAACGCCACCACGATCATGATCGCCGAGAAAATCTCGGACAAGATCCGTGGCCGCAAGCCGCTGCCGCGCAGCACCGCCAAGTACTACGTGGCGGGCGACGCACCGGTGAAGGGCAAGCCGATGCGTGAAGTCAAGCAGGCGTAAACTGCACCGGCCCTTTCGCGGGCATGCCCGCTCCCACAGGACTCTCACAGAACTTGAGATTTGTGATTCACCTGTGGGAGCGGGCGCGCCCGCGAAGAGGCCCACCCAGGCAACACCCGAAAAGGCACCCACCGCGGTGCCTTTTTTTCATCTGCAGAAACGCTTTACAGCCTGCCAATTCATCAGGTTAGAATCATTTGGCACGCGACCTGCTAGCGTCATGCTATCAAGTCCCCTCCCCCGCGGTCCCCGGAGTACCTGCCTTTGGATGCAAGCACCATCAACAGCCTGTTCCTGATCGGCGCATTGCTGGTGGGCGCAAGTATCCTGGTCAGTTCGCTGTCGTCGCGCCTGGGCATCCCTATCCTGGTCATCATCCTTGCGGTCGGCATGATCGCCGGCGTCGATGGTGGCGGCATCATCTTCAACAACTATCCGACCGCCTACCTGGTGGGCAACCTGGCTCTGGCCGTGATCCTGCTCGACGGTGGCCTGCGCACACGGGTGGCGAGCTTCCGCGTGGCGCTGTGGCCGGCGCTGTCGCTGGCCACCATCGGCGTAATGATCACCACCGCCCTCACGGGCCTGGTCGCCGCCTGGCTGTTCGACCTGAGCCTGATCCAGGGCCTGCTCATCGGCGCCATCGTCGGTTCCACCGACGCTGCGGCGGTGTTCTCGCTGCTCGGCGGCAAAGGCCTGAACGAGCGGGTCACGGCCACCCTGGAGATCGAGTCGGGTAGCAACGACCCGATGGCAGTTTTCCTCACCGTCACCCTGATCGACATGATCGCCAGCGGCCAGACCGGCCTGCACTGGAGCCTGCTCACCCACCTGCTGCGCGAATTCGGCATCGGCGGGCTGGTGGGCCTGGGCGGCGGCTGGCTGATGCTGCAACTGGTCAACCGCATCAAGCTGGCTGGCGGCCTGTACCCAATCCTGGTGATCGCTGGCGGCCTGGTGGTGTTCTCGCTGACCAACGCCCTGCACGGCAGCGGATTCCTTGCCGTGTACCTGTGCGGCCTGGTGCTGGGCAACAAGCCCATCCGCAGCCGCCACGGCATCCTGCACATGCTCGACGGCATGGCGTGGCTGGCGCAGATCGGCATGTTCCTGGTGCTGGGGCTGCTGGTCACGCCCCATGACCTGCTGCCCATCGCCCTGCCGGCGCTGGGCCTGGCGCTGTGGATGATCCTGGTAGCGCGCCCGCTGTCGGTGGTCGCCAGCCTGTTGCCGTTCAAGGCCTTCCACGGCCGTGAAAAGGCCTTCATTTCCTGGGTCGGCCTGCGCGGTGCGGTACCGATCATCCTCGCGGTGTTCCCGCTGATGGCCGGCCTGCCGGACGCCCAGCTGTTCTTCAACCTGGCCTTCTTCATCGTGCTGGTGTCGCTGCTGGTGCAAGGCACCAGCCTGCCGTGGATGGCCAAGCTGCTGAAAGTGACGGTACCGCCAGACCCGGCGCCGATCTCCCGTTCGGCGCTGGAAGTGCACATCACCAGCGAGTGGGAAATGTTCGTCTACCGCCTGGGTGCCGAAAAATGGTGCATCGGCGCCGCCCTGCGCGAGCTGAAGATGCCCGAAGGCACGCGAATCGCCGCGCTGTTCCGGGGCGAGCAACTGCTGCACCCGTCCGGCAGTACGGTACTGGAAGTAGGCGACATGCTCTGCGTGATCGGCCACGAGCACAACCTGCCGGCCCTGGGCAAGCTGTTCAGCCAGGCACCACAACGTGGCCTCGACCTGCGTTTCTTCGGCGACTTCGTGCTCGAAGGCGATGCCGAACTGGGTGCGGTGGCAGCGTTGTACGGCCTGAAACTCGACGGCCTGGACGCGAAAATGCCACTGGCCCAGTTCATCCGACAGAAGGTCGGAGGCGCTCCAGTAGTAGGTGACCAGGTCGAATGGCATGGCACGATCTGGACCGTGGCCACCATGGACGGGAACAAGATTCAGAAAGTAGGCGTCAGATTCCCCGAAGGAACGCGACCCGGACCAGGATTGTTCCTCTAAACTTCGTTTCTGCCGGATCCACAAGTAGTCTGCCTATGTCCCTGCGCGTGTACCTCCGCACAGCCCTGCTCGGGCTGTGCCTGTCTCTCTCGTTCGCCGCTGGTGCGGCCGAGCTTCCCACCACGACCAGCATCCAGAGCAGCCTGAACAAGATTTCCCAGCCCAAGGGTGCCGAGGCCGACCCCAAGGCTGCGCAACAGACACCGGAGCAGAAGGCCCAGCAACAGGTGCTGGAACAGACCTTGGCACTGCTGCTCAGCAAGGAAGACAGCGAAAAGAAGCTTGAGGCACTCAAGCAGCAATTGGCTGACGCGCCCAAGGAAACCGCCGACAGCCAGCGCGAGCTGATCAAGCTCAAGGCCAGCAAACCACTGCCGGTGGCCCAACGCTACGCCACCCTGAACGTGCCACAGCTGGAGCAGATGCTCAGCGAGCGCAGTACGCAACAAGGCGAACTGCAAAAGGCACTGTCGGATGCCAACAGCCTGATCATCAACTCGCAGACCCGCCCAGAGCGGGCTCAGGCAGAAATCAGCAACAACCAGACACGTACCCAGCAGATCAACCTCAGCCTCAAGAGCGGCAAGGAGAACGGCAAGCCACTCAACAGCGACCAACGCAACAAGCTCAATGCCGAGCTGGCGTCGCTAAATGCCCTGACCTCGTTGCGCCGCCAGGAACTGGCTGGCAACGGCCTGCTGCAGGACCTGGGCAATGCCCGTCACGACCTGCTGATCGAGCGCGCCACACGAATGGAGCAGGAAATCCAGGACCTGCAATCGCTGATCAACGAAAAGCGCCTGGCCCAGTCGCAGCAGGCGGTCACCCAGCAATCGATCGAAGCGCAGAAAGCCGGCGGCAGCACCCTGCTGGCCAACGAAAGCGCTGCCAACCTGAAACTGTCCGACTACCTGCTCAAGAGCACCGACCGCCTCAACGAGCTGACCCAGCAGAACCTGCGCAGCAAGCAGCAGCTGGACAGCCTGACCCAGGCCGACCAGGCCTTGGACGAACAGATCAGCGTGCTCAAGGGCAGCCTGCTGCTGTCCAAGATCCTCTACAAGCAGAAGCAGGCCCTGCCGCACCTGAAAGTCGACCGCGACCTGGCTGACCAGATCGCCGATATCCGTCTTTACCAGTTCGAAGTGAACCAGCAACGCGAGCAGATGAGCAGCCCCGCCGCGTACGTCGACAACCTGCTGCTCGGCCAACCGCAGGAGCAGGTTACCCCTCAGCTGCGCAAGGCGCTGCTGGAGGTGATGATTACCCGCGTCGACCTGCTCGAACGCCTCAGCCGGGAGCTGTCGGCACTGCTCAACGAATCGATCACCCTGCAGCTCAACCAGAAGCAGCTGCTCGGCACCGCCCAGGGCTTGCGCACCACGCTCGAAGAGCAGATGTTCTGGATTCCCAGCAACAAGCCACTGGACTGGGAATGGCTGAGCCTGGTGCCGGCACGCTTCGCCGACCAGGTAGCCAGCCTGCCCTGGGGTTCGGGCCTCAAGGAATTGGCCGATGGGCTGGGCCAGCGACCGCTGCTGTTCCTGCCCTTGCTGCTGGTGATCGGCGCCCTGCTGTGGCGGCGCAAGTACCTGTACCAACGGCTGGGCAAGGTGCATCAGGACATCGGCCACTTCCGCCGTGACAGCCAGTGGCACACGCCACAGGCGATCCTCATCAACATCCTGCTGGCGATGCCGGTCAGCCTGGGCCTGGCCCTGTGCAGCTACGCCCTGCAGATCGACGCCCGCGGGCAGAATGCCAACCTCGGCGCCGCCCTCTGGCAACTGGCCCAGGCCTGGCTGGTGTTCTACACCGCCTACCGCATCCTAGCCCCGGGCGGCGTGGCGGAAATCCACTTCCGCTGGCACAAGCCGCAGGTCGAGTTCCTGCGCGGCTGGGTGCGCCGCCTGGGCACCGTGGTACTGGCACTGGTCGGCGTGGTGGCAGTGGCCGAACATCAGCCTTCGGCGCTGGCCGATGATGTGCTGGGTATCGGCGTGGTGCTGACCTGCTACGCACTGATGGCCTGGCTACTCAGCCGCCTGCTGCTCAGCAGCCCGGCGCACCGCGACACCTCGCTGTTCCGCAAGGCCGTAGGTGTGGCCTTCACCGCCCTGCCCATCGCCCTGTTCGTGGCCGTGTGCTTCGGCTACTACTACACCGCACTGAAACTTACCGACCGGCTGATCTACACCCTTTACCTGCTGCTGTTCTGGCTGGTGATCGAAGCCGCGTTCGTGCGGGGCCTGTCGGTGGCAGCACGGCGCCTGGCCTACCAGCGCGCGCTGAGCAAGCGGGCGGCGGCCAAGGAAGGGCTGGATGGCGAAGTCATCACCGAAGAACCAACGCTGGACATCGAACAGGTCAACCAGCAGTCGCTGCGCCTGATCCGCCTGGCCCTGCTCGGCGGCTTCATCGCCGGCCTGTACTGGGTGTGGTCGGACCTGATTTCGGTGTTCGCCTACCTCAACAATTTCACCCTGTACGAGTACTCCAGCGGCACCGGTGCCACCGCCAGCATGGTGCCGATCAGCCTGGGCGACTTCCTCGGTGCGCTGGTCATCATCGGCATCACCTTCGCGCTAGGACGGAACTTGCCCGGTCTGCTCGAAGTACTGGTGCTGTCGCGGCTCAACCTGGCCCAGGGCAGTGCGTATGCCACTACTACCTTGCTGTCCTATGTCATCGTCGGCGTCGGTATCGTCAGCACCCTGTCGACCCTCGGGGTCAGCTGGGACAAGCTGCAATGGCTGGTGGCCGCGCTGTCGGTGGGCCTGGGCTTCGGCATGCAGGAAATCTTCGCCAACTTCATTTCCGGCATCATGATCCTGTTCGAGCGCCCGGTGCGGATTGGCGACACCATTACCATCGGCAACCTGTCGGGCACGGTGAGCAAGATCCGCATCCGCGCCACCACAATCACCGACTTCGACCGCAAGGACATCATCGTCCCCAACAAGACCTTCATCACCGGTCAGCTGATCAACTGGTCGCTGACCGACACGGTCACCCGGGTAACGCTGAAGCTGGGCATCGACTATGGCTCCGACCTGGACCTGGTCCGCGACCTGCTGCTCAAGGGGGCCCACGAAAACCCGCGCGTGCTCAAGGACCCGGAGCCGATCGTGTACTTCCTCAACTTCGGTGAGAGCTCGCTGGACCACGAGCTGCGCATGCACGTACGCGACCTGGGCGACCGCAACCCGACGCTGGACGAGATCAACCGCTACATCAACCGCGAGTTCAAGGCCCACAACATCAAGATCTCGGTGCGACAGGTCGAGGTGTTTCTGATGGATCCGAAGGGCGGCAAACAGCAGCTGATTCCGGTGGAGCAGCCGAAACCGGATGGCACTGCTTCGGCCTGAGTGGGCTCTAATACTTTATTCTGTGCAGAATCCCTGCGAGGGCTTCGCCCTCGTTCGCGGGCGCGCCCGCTCCCACAAGGGCCGCGCCGCTCTCAGGCACTGCGCAATACCTGTGGGAGCGGGCTTGCCCGCGAAGGGCCGCAAAGCGGCCCCAGTCCATCAATTTCTGGAGCCGGCCCCGTGAAAGCCCTCGACCAACTCACCTTCGACAATCGCTTCGCCCGCCTGGGCGACGCGTTCTCCACCCAGGTCCTGCCCGAACCCATCGCAGACCCACGCCTGGTGGTAGCGAGCGAGTCGGCCATGGCGCTGCTCGACCTCGACCCAGCCCAGGCAGACCTGCCGGTTTTCGCCGAGCTGTTCAGCGGCCACAAGCTATGGGAAGAGGCCGACCCGCGGGCGATGGTCTATTCCGGCCATCAGTTCGGCTCCTACAACCCACGCCTGGGTGATGGCCGCGGCCTGCTGCTGGCCGAAGTGCTGAATGACCAGGGCGAGCACTGGGACCTGCACCTCAAGGGTGCCGGCCAGACGCCCTACTCGCGCATGGGCGACGGCCGCGCCGTGCTGCGTTCCTCGATCCGCGAGTTCCTCGCCTCCGAGGCCCTGCACGCCCTGGGCATTCCCAGCAGCCGGGCACTGTGCGTGATCGGCTCGAGCACCCCGGTTTGGCGCGAAACCCGCGAAAGTGCGGCAATGCTCACCCGCCTGGCGCAAAGCCATGTGCGCTTCGGGCATTTCGAATACTTCTACTACACCAGGCAACCAGAACAGCAGCGGGTGCTAATCGACCATGTGCTGGAGCAGCACTATCCGGAATGCCGCGACGCCGAACAGCCCTACCTGGCCATGTTCCGCACCATCGTCGAACGCAATGCCGAACTGATCGCCCGCTGGCAAGCCTATGGTTTCTGCCACGGGGTAATGAACACCGACAACATGTCGATCCTCGGCATCACCTTCGACTTCGGCCCGTATGCCTTCCTCGACGACTTCGACGCCAACTTCATCTGCAACCACTCCGACGACCGTGGCCGCTACAGCTACGCCAACCAGGTACCGATCGCCCACTGGAACCTCAGTGCGCTGGCCCAGGCGCTGACCACGGTGATCGAAGTCGAACCGCTCAAGGAGGCGCTGGGCCTGTTCCTGCCGCTGTACCAGGCACACTACCTGGACCTGATGCGCCGCCGCCTGGGCCTGACCACCGCGGAAGAGGACGACATGGCGTTGGTCGAGCGCCTGTTGCAGCGCATGCAGAGCGGTGGTGTGGACTACAACCTGTTCTTCCGCAAGCTGGGCGATCAGCCCGTGGCCGAGGCGCTGAAGGTGGTGCGTGACGACTTCATCGACCTGGCCGGTTTCGATGCCTGGGGGGCGGACTACCTGGCCCGTTGCGAGCGCGAAGCGGATAATGTCGAAGGACGGCGTGAGCGCATGCATGCGGTGAACCCGCTGTATGTGCTGCGCAACTACCTGGCACAGAAAGCTATCGAAGCGGCCGAAGCGGGGGACTACAGTGAAGTGCGACAGCTGCATCAGGTGTTGAGCAAACCGTTCGAGGAGCAGGCCGGGATGCAGGGCTATGCCGAACGCCCGCCGGAATGGGGCAAGCACCTGGAAATCAGCTGCTCATCATGAATCCTAGGGCCGCTGCGCGGCCCATCGCGACACAAGGCCGCTCCTACAAGGGTACGCGGACTCCTGTAGGAGCGGCCTTGTGTCGCGATGGGCTGCAAAGCAGCCCCAAAAACCTCAAGGAAACGACATGTCCGACCCACTGATAATCCCCTGCCCCCACTGCAACGGCCTCAACCGCCTGCCCGCCGAGCGCCTGGGCGACGCGCCGAAATGCGGCCGCTGCAAACAGGACGTGCTGCTGAGCACCCCCTTCGAACTCACCGAAGCCAGCTACGCCAGCCAGATCAAAGGCGACCTACCACTGCTGGTCGACATCTGGGCCGACTGGTGCGGCCCGTGCAAATCCTTCGCCCCCACCTTCGAACAGGCCGCCCAGCAACTGGCCGGCCGCTGCCGCCTGGCCAAGCTCGACAGCGAAGCCAACCGCAACCTGGCAGGGCAACTGGGCATCCGCTCGATCCCCAGCCTGCTGCTGTTCAAGAATGGCCGTGAAGTCAGCCGTCAGGCCGGGGCGTTTCCACTCCAGTCGTTGCTGGAGTGGTTGCGTAGCCAGGGGGTCTAAGCGTTCTCTTCGAGCAGCGAATGCAACTCGACAAACTGCTGGGTCAGCTTGTGCCTGGGCTCCAGGTGAATCAGCGGAAGGCTGGCATGGTGCGACTCACGCATCTTCACCGAGCTGCCCAGGTACACCGGTAGCACCGGGAGCCCTTCGGCCAGCAGCTCGTCGAGCATCTGCTGTGGCAGGCTGGCGCGGGACTGGAACTGGTTGACCACGATGCCTTCGACCACCAGGTCTTCGTTGTGGTCTTCCTTGAGTTCTTCGATCTCGGCCAGCAGGCCATACAGGGCCTGGCGCGAGAAGCTGTCGCAGTCGAAAGGAATCAGCACGCGATCGGCGGCGATCAGTGCGGAAACCGCATAGAAGTTCAGCGCTGGCGGGGTATCGATGTAAATGCGCTCGTAGTCCTCGTCCAGTTCGTCGAGCAACTTACGCAGCTTGTTGATCTTGTGCTTCGCCTCAAGCTTCGGCTGCAGATCGGCCAGCTCGGCCGTGGCGGTGACCACGTGCAGATTGTCGAACGGGGTTTCGTAGATATCGACCTGGTTCTTCTTGCTGAACGGCCCGCTGGACAGGCTTTGCTTGAAGAAGTCGGCGATGCCCATGGGGATATCGTCGCCGGTCAGGCCAGTCAGGTACTGGGTCGAGTTGGCCTGGGCATCCAGGTCGATCAGCAGGGTCCGATAACCTTCGCTGGCGCTCACCGCCGCTAGGTTGCAAGCGATGCTCGACTTGCCCACACCACCTTTCTGATTGAACACCACGCGCCGCATGATTGACCTCCGTGTATCAACGAATGCCCGAGTATGTGGCGCCGCTGCGGCAATGACCAGTGCCATTTGCCCGGAGCAACAGCCTTGTGCTGCCTGTCCTGGCCCTATCGCCGGCAAGCCAAGCGCGTCCCCTGTGGGAGCTGGCTTGCCGGCGATAGGGCCCGATCAGGCAACTACACTGCCCCCGCCAGCCACCTGCCCTGTGAGCAACTCGGCAAATGCCCGTGCCATCGCCGACCCACCATGCTCGCGCTGCACCAACCACACCGCCGACATCGCCCCTTCATCCAGCAGCGTGCGATAGACCACCCCCTCGATGCGCATACGCTGGAACGACGCCGGCAGCACCGACACCCCAAGCCCTGCCGATACCAGCCCGATGATGGTCATCGCCTCCCCCGCCTCCTGGGCAAAATGCGGGCTGAAACCCGCCTGGCGCGCCAGGCTCAGCAACTGTGCGTGCAACCCGCTGCCATAGCTGCGCGGGAAGAACACGAACGGCTCATTGGCCAGGGCGGTCATGTGCACGCCATGCTCCGTGCCCTCGGCCAATGGATGCGAGGCATTGATCACTGCCACCAGCGGCTCGCGAAACAACTCGGTGGCCACCAGCCCTTCCGGCAGCGGCATTGGCCGCATCAGCCCGACCTCGATGGACTCGTCGAACACCCCTTCTGCCACGTCGCGACTGCTCATTTCCTTGAGGTTCAGGTGCACCGCCGGGAAGCGCTGGCGAAACGCGTGGATGGCCTTGGGGATCTTCGAGGTGAACGGTGCCGAGGAGGTAAAGCCGATCTTCATCTCCCCCAGCTCCCCCAACTGCGCACGCCGGGCGACATCGGCGGCCTTTTCCACCTGCGCCAGCACCTGGCGGGCTTCCTCGAGGAACAACCGCCCCGCCTCGCTCAGCTCGACCCGACGATTGGTACGCTCGAACAGCCGGGCCCCCAGCTCCTGCTCCAGCGCCTGGATCTGCTGACTCAAGGGTGGCTGCGAAATGCCCAGCTGCTGGGCGGCGCGGCCAAAATGCAGCTCTTCGGCCACGGCGATGAAGTAACGCAGATGGCGCAGTTCCATGATCAGCTCCAAACAGGTCGTACAACGTCTCAAATAGGTCGAACAATATATTGGATCTAATCATTAGCCAGCTATATGCTTTTTTTCATTGCGCCAGAGGTACCCGCCCGTGAAAACTGCTGTAGCTCCCCTTCCCGCCGAGCCAGAACCTGCCCCGCTGAACGAAATGTGGATCGAAAAAGGCACCCCCGCCTTCATGAAGACCGTGCTGGCGCTATTCAGCGGCGGCTTCGCCACCTTCGCCCTGCTGTACTGCGTGCAGCCGATGATGCCGTTGCTGTCGAAGGAATTTGCCATCAATGCGGCGCAGAGCAGCCTGGTGCTGTCGGTCTCCACAGCCATGCTGGCGTTCGGCCTGCTGATCACCGGCCCTATCTCCGACCGCATCGGGCGCAAGCCGGTGATGGTGTTTGCCCTGGTCTGCGCCGCCCTTTCCACCCTGGCCAGCGCGGTGATGCCGAGCTGGGAGCTGGTACTGGCCACCCGCGCCCTGGTCGGCCTGTCGCTGAGCGGCCTGGCGGCGGTGGCGATGACCTACCTGAGCGAAGAGATCCACCCGCAGCACATCGGCCTGGCCATGGGCCTGTACATCGGCGGCAACGCCATTGGCGGCATGAGCGGGCGCCTGATCACCGGCGTGCTGATCGACTTCGTCAGCTGGCACACGGCGATGCTGACCATCGGCGGCCTGGCCCTGGTGGCGGCGCTGGTGTTTTGGAAGGTGCTGCCCGAGTCGCGCAATTTCCGCTCGCAGGCGATGAACCCACGCAGCCTGCTGGATGGCTTCGTCATGCACTTCAGGGATGCCGGCCTGCCCTGGCTGTTCCTCGAAGCCTTCCTGCTGATGGGCGCCTTCGTCACCCTGTTCAACTACATCGGCTACCGCCTGCTGGCCGAGCCCTATCACATGAACCAGGCGCTGGTCGGCTTGCTGTCAGTGGTGTACCTGTCTGGCATCTACAGCTCGGCACAGGTCGGCGCACTGGCGGATAAACTGGGCCGGCGCAAGGTGTTCTGGGCCAGTATCGTGGTGATGGCGGGCGGTTTGCTGATGACCCTGGCCAGCCCGCTGGTGATGGTGATCCTCGGTATGCTGGTGTTCACCTTCGGCTTTTTTGGCGCGCACTCGGTGGCCAGCAGCTGGATCGGCCGCAGGGCATTGAAGGCCAAGGGACAGGCGTCGTCGCTGTACCTGTTCAGCTATTACGCCGGGTCGAGTGTGGCCGGTACGGCGGGCGGGGTGTTCTGGCACCAGTGGGGCTGGAATGGCATCGGGCTGTTCATTGGCAGCCTGCTGGCGGTGGCGTTGCTGGTGGCGCTGCACCTGAGCAAGTTGCCACCGAAATCGGGCTGAACCCCATCGCGACACAAGGCCGCTCCTACAGCAGAACGCAATTTCCTGTAGGAGCGGCCTTGTGTCGCGATGGGCTGCAAAGCAGCCCCAAAATCTCGGATCAGTTGATGATCTCGACCATATCCACATCCACCTCCCGGCTCATCAGGTGCTTCTCCACCTCACCGGTCAGCTTTACCTTTGTCTTGTCGTTGAACGGCGTCGGCGGCAGGTCTTCATCATCGATTTCCACGGTGATGGTGCCGGTGTTGTCCTTGAACTCGTACTTGTCGTCGTTGTTGATCTTCTTGGTCACGAAGCCCTGCAGCACCACTGGGGTGTCGTCGGCAGCATCGTTGGCCGCAGCTACGGTGGTGACCGACTGGGCGCCGGGGCCGGTGTAACCGGCAGCCAGGGCGGCAGTGCTGAACAAGGGGGCGAGGATCAACGCAAGATAACGTGCTTTCATGAGGAACAGGTCCTGTTTCGGTTTCGATGGGACCAGATTAACGACGATCGCTGAATTAAAACTTAATGCAACAAAAAGCCCGGCACATGGCCGGGCTTTCGTGTTCAGAGATCAATTCACTGATGGTATTGCGCCGACAGCTCATGTACGGCGTTGATGAACACGCCAGCGTGCTCCGGGTCGACTTCCGGTGTGATGCCATGGCCCAGGTTGAACACGTGGCCCGTGCCGTGGCCATAGCTGGCCAGGATGCGCGCCACTTCCTTGCGGATAGCTTCGGGCTTGGCGTACAGCACGGTCGGGTCCATGTTGCCCTGCAGCGCAACCTTGTCACCCACGCGGCGGCGGGCATCGCCGATCTCGCAGGTCCAGTCCAGGCCCAGCGCGTCGGCGCCGGCTTCAGCGATGCTTTCCAGCCACAGGCCGCCGTTCTTGGTGAACAGGATCACCGGCACCTTGCGCCCCTCGTGCTCGCGGATCAGCCCGCTGACGATCTTGCGCATGTAGGCCAGGGAGAACTCCTGGTAAGCCGCCGCCGACAGGTTGCCGCCCCAGGTGTCGAAAATCTGCACGGCCTGGGCACCAGCGAGGATCTGGCCGTTGAGGTAGCTGGTGACCGACTGGGCCAGCTTGTCCAGCAGCAGGTGCAGGGCCTGCGGGTTGTCGTAGGCCATGGCCTTAGTCTTGCGGAAGTCCTTCGACGAGCCGCCTTCGACCATGTAGGTGGCCAGGGTCCACGGGCTGCCGGAGAAGCCGATCAGCGGCACGCGGCCGTTGAGCTCACGGCGGATGGTGCTGACCGCGTCCATCACGTAGCCAAGGTCTTTCTGCGGGTCGGGGATCGGCAGCGCTTCGATGTCGGCCGGGGTGCTGATGACCTTCTTGAAGCGCGGGCCTTCGCCGCTTTCGAAGTACAGGCCCAGGCCCATGGCATCCGGGATGGTGAGAATGTCCGAGAACAGGATCGCCGCATCCAGCGGGTAGCGGTCCAGCGGCTGCAAGGTGACCTCGCAGGCGAACTGCGGGTTCATGCACAGGCTCATGAAGTCACCGGCCTTGGCGCGGCTGGCGCGGTACTCCGGCAGGTAGCGGCCGGCCTGGCGCATCATCCACACCGGGGTGACGTCTACGGGTTGCTTGAGCAGTGCACGCAGGAAACGATCGTTCTTCAGGGCAGTCATGTCGGCATCCGGAAAAATAGTGCGGGCATTTTCTCAGACGCCAGCGCAAAAGGCACGGTCAAGGCCATGCGTTTTGTCTATTGGATGCCATGGATCAAGGATTTTTGTATACAAAAATGCCTTTGGGGGCTGCTTTGCAGCCCATCGCGACACAAGGCCGCTCCTACAGGAAGTACGCGATCCCCTGTAGGAGCAGCCTTGTGTCGCGATGGGCCGCAAAGCGGCCCCGACAATCGATCAGACTTCCAGGTAGTCCAGGATACCCTCAGCAGCAGTACGCCCTTCGAAGATAGCCGTCACCACCAGGTCCGACCCACGCACCATGTCGCCACCGGCAAACACTTTCGGGTTGCTGGTCTGGTGCTTGAACTTGCCCTTCTCCGGTGCCACCACGCGGCCCTGGCTGTCCAGCTGGATGCCATGCTGCTCGAACCACGGCGCCGGGCTTGGGCGGAAGCCGAAGGCGATGACCACGGCATCGGCCGGCAGGATCTCTTCGGACCCCGGGATCGGCTCCGGGCTGCGGCGGCCACGGGCATCCGGCTCGCCGAGACGAGTCTCGACCACCTTCACGCCTTCGACCTTGTCCTCGCCGACAATGGCGATAGGCTGGCGGTTGTAAAGGAACTTCACGCCCTCTTCCTTGGCGTTTTTCACCTCACGACGCGAACCCGGCATGTTGGCCTCGTCACGGCGATAGGCGCAGGTCACCGACTTGGCGCCCTGGCGGATCGAGGTGCGGTTGCAGTCCATCGCGGTGTCACCACCGCCCAGTACCACCACCTTCTTGCCCTGCATGTCGACGAAGTCTTCCGGCGACTTCTCGAAGCCCAGGTTGCGGTTGACGTTGGCGATCAGGAAGTCCAGCGCGTCATGCACGCCCGGCAGGTCCTCGCCCGGGAAGCCGCCCTTCATGTAGGTGTAGGTACCCATGCCCATGAACACCGCGTCGTACTCGGCGAGCAGTTGCTCCATGGTCACGTCCTTGCCCACCTCGGTGTTCAGGCGGAACTCGATGCCCATGCCGGTGAACACTTCACGGCGGTTGCTGAGCACGGTCTTTTCCAGCTTGAACTCGGGAATACCGAAGGTCAGCAGGCCGCCGATTTCCGGGTTGCGGTCGAACACCACCGGGGTCACGCCGGCACGCACCAGCACGTCGGCACAGCCCAGGCCGGCCGGGCCGGCACCGATGATGGCGACGCGCTTGCCGGTTGGCTTGACCTTGGACATGTCCGGGCGCCAACCCATGGCGAAGGCGGTGTCGGTGATGTACTTCTCCACCGAGCCGATGGTCACCGCACCGAAGCCGTCGTTCAGGGTGCAGGCACCCTCGCACAGGCGGTCCTGCGGGCATACGCGGCCGCACACTTCCGGCAGGGTGTTGGTCTGGTGCGACAGTTCCGCCGCGGCCAGGATGTTGCCTTCGGAGACCAGCTTCAACCAGTTGGGGATGAAGTTGTGTACCGGGCACTTCCATTCGCAATACGGGTTACCGCAGCCCAGGCAGCGGTGCGCCTGCTCCACGGACTGCTGCGGCTTGAACGGCTCGTAGATTTCCACGAACTCCTTCTTGCGCTGGCGCAGCAGCTTTTTCTTCGGGTCCTTGCGGCCCACTTCGATGAACTGGAAGTCGTTGTTCAGACGTTCAGCCATTTTTCAAAACCTCTTTACCGCAGTTGCCAGCCTCAGGCTGCAAGCTGCAAGACGATCACTTGAGCACGACAGGCCCCGCGCACGGGGCCGTCACTTGCAGCTGTTGTTACTGCGGGTTGGCACGGGTGCTGGACAGCAGTTGCTTCAGGTTGGCTGCCTTCGGCTTGACCAGCCAGAAGCGCCGCACGTAATCGTCCAGGTTCTCCGAGAGCTCACGCCCCCACTCGCTGCCGGTCTCTTCCACGTACTCGGCAAGGACCCGCGCCAGGTGGCTGCGGTAGGCCTCCATCGCTTCACCACTGATACGCTGGATTTCCACCAGCTCATGGTTGAGCTTGTCGACGAAGGTATTGTCCATGTCGAGCACGTAGGCGAAGCCGCCAGTCATGCCAGAACCGAAGTTGTAACCGGTCTTGCCCAGCACGCAGACAAAGCCGCCGGTCATGTATTCACAGCAGTGATCGCCAGTGCCCTCGACAACAGCGTGGGCGCCGGAGTTACGTACAGCGAAGCGCTCGCCAGCAGTACCAGCGGCGAACAGCTTGCCGCCGGTGGCGCCGTACAGGCAGGTGTTGCCCACGATGGCGCTGTGCTGGGTTTCGAACGGGCTACCGGCTGGCGGCACGATGGTGACCTTGCCACCGGTCATGCCCTTGCCGACGTAGTCGTTGGCGTCGCCTTCCAGGTGCAGGTTCAGGCCACCGGCGTTCCACACGCCGAAGCTCTGGCCCGCAGTACCCTTGAAGCGGAAGGTGATCGGCGCCGCGGCCATGCCCTGGTTGCCATGCAGGCGGGCGATTTCGCCCGACACCCGCGCACCGATGGAGCGGTCGCAGTTGCAGATGTCGAGGCTGAACTCGCCACCGGCCTGGTCGCGGATGGCCGGCATGGCCATTTCCACCATCTTCTCGGCCAGCTCGCCCTGGTCGAACGGCGGGTTCTTGTCGACTTCGCAGAACTGCGGCTTGTCAGCCGGGATGTGCGAGCTGCCCAGCAGCGGCGACAGGTCCAGGTACTGCTGGCGCTCGGTGTCGCCTGGCAGCACGTCGAGCAGGTCGGTACGGCCGATCAGCTCGCCGAGGCTACGCACGCCCAGCTTGGCCAGCCACTCACGGGTTTCTTCGGCGACGAAGGTGAAGAAGTTGATCACCATGTCGACGGTGCCGATGTAGTGGTCCTTGCGCAGCTTGTCGTTCTGGGTGGCCACGCCGGTGGCGCAGTTGTTCAGGTGGCAGATGCGCAAGTACTTGCAGCCCAGGGCGATCATCGGCGCGGTACCGAAGCCGAAGCTTTCGGCGCCGAGGATGGCTGCCTTGATCACGTCCAGGCCGGTCTTCAGGCCGCCGTCGGTCTGTACCCGTACCTTGCCGCGCAGGTCGTTGCCGCGCAGGGTCTGGTGGGTTTCGGCCAGGCCCAGCTCCCATGGGGCGCCGGCGTACTTGATCGAGGTCAGCGGCGAAGCACCGGTACCACCGTCGTAGCCGGAGATGGTGATCAGGTCGGCATAGGCCTTGGCCACACCGGCGGCGATGGTGCCGACGCCAGCTTCTGCCACCAGCTTGACCGAAACCAGGGCCTGCGGGTTGACCTGCTTGAGGTCGTAGATCAGCTGGGCCAGGTCTTCGATCGAGTAGATGTCGTGGTGCGGCGGCGGCGAGATCAGGGTCACGCCCGGTACCGCGTAACGCAGCTTGGCGATCAGGCCGTTGACCTTGCCGCCTGGCAGCTGGCCGCCTTCACCGGGCTTGGCGCCCTGGGCAACCTTGATCTGCAGCACTTCGGCGTTGACCAGGTACTCCGGGGTCACGCCAAAGCGGCCGGTGGCCACCTGCTTGATCTTCGAGCTCTTGATGGTGCCGTAACGCGACGGGTCTTCACCGCCCTCGCCAGAGTTGGAGCGCGCGCCCAGGCGGTTCATCGCCTCGGCCAGCGCTTCGTGGGCCTCTGGCGACAGAGCACCCAGCGAGATACCGGCGGAGTCGAAGCGCTTGAGGATCGCCTCCAGCGGCTCGATCTGCTCCAGCGGCAGTGGCTGGTCGGCCACTTTCACCTTCAGCAGGTCGCGGATCATCGACACCGGGCGCTGGTCGACCAGCGTGGTGTATTCCTTGAACTTGGCGTAGTCGCCCTGCTGCACGGCGGCCTGCAGGGTGTTGACCACGTCCGGGTTGTAGGCGTGGTATTCGCCACCGTGGACGAACTTCAGCAGGCCGCCTTGCTGGATCGGCTTGCGCGCGCTCCAGGCTTCGGCTGCCAGCAGCTTCTGGTCGCTTTCCAGGTCTGCGAAACGCGCACCCTTGATGCGGCTGGAAACGCCCTTGAAGCTCAGGCCCACCACTTCCTCGGCCAGGCCGATGGCTTCGAACAGCTGCGCGCCACGGTACGAGGCGATGGTGGAGATACCCATCTTCGACAGGATCTTCAGCAGGCCCTTGGAGATGCCCTTGCGGTAGTACTTGAAGACTTCGTCCAGGTCGCCCAGCACTTCGCCAGTACGGATCAGGTCAGCCAGCACTTCATAGGCCAGGTACGGGTAAACGGCCGAGGCACCGAAGCCCAGCAGCACGGCGAAGTGGTGCGGGTCGCGGGCGGTGGCGGTTTCCACCAGGATGTTGCTGTCGCAACGCAGGCCCTGTTCGGTCAGGCGGTGGTGCACCGCACCGACGGCCAGCGAGGCGTGCACCGGCAGCTTGCCCGGGGCAATGTAGCGGTCGCTCAGCACCAGCTGGGTCTTGCCAGCGCGCACGGCTTCTTCAGCCTGGTCGGCGATGTTGCGGATGGCCGCTTCCAGGCCGACGCTCTCTTCATAGTTGAGGTCGATCAGCTGGCGGTCGAAGCCTTCGCGCTCCAGGTTCATCAGCGAACGCCACTTGGCGGGCGAGATGACCGGCGAGCTGAGGATTACCCGCGAAGCGTGCTCCGGGGATTCCTGGAAGATGTTGCGCTCGGCACCCAGGCAGATTTCCAGGGACATGACGATCGCTTCGCGCAGCGGGTCGATCGGCGGGTTGGTCACCTGGGCGAACTGCTGGCGGAAGAAGTCGTACGGTGAACGCACGCGCTGCGACAGCACGGCCATTGGCGTGTCGTCCCCCATCGAGCCGACCGCTTCCTGGCCCTGCTCGCCGAGCGGGCGCAGCACCTGGTCACGCTCTTCGAAGGTGACCTGGAACATTTTCATGTACTGCTTGAGCTGGTCAGCGTCGTAGCTGGCCACGCCCTGGTCATCGGTCAGCGTCGCCTGGATGCGCGTGGCGTGCTGACGCAGCCAGCGCTTGTACGGGTGGCGCGACTTAAGACGGTTGTCGATGGCGTCGGTGTCGAGGATCTGGCCGGTTTCGGTGTCCACGGCGAAGATCTGACCCGGGCCGACGCGGCCCTTGGCGATGACGTCCTCGGGCTTGTAGTCCCATACGCCGATTTCCGACGCCAGGGTGATGTAGCCGTTCTTGGTGGTCACCCAGCGCGCCGGGCGCAGGCCGTTACGGTCGAGCAGGCACACCGCATGGCGGCCTTCGGTCATCACGATA
This sequence comes from Pseudomonas sp. B5(2017), assembly GCF_002112825.1. Classification (NCBI taxonomy): domain Bacteria; kingdom Pseudomonadati; phylum Pseudomonadota; class Gammaproteobacteria; order Pseudomonadales; family Pseudomonadaceae; genus Pseudomonas; species Pseudomonas sp. B5(2017). The sequence goes on along the minus strand of NZ_NEIR01000002.1, from coordinate 39,216 downwards.
CCGGCCGGGCCATCCCACGGCTCCATGTGCATGGAGTTGTATTCGTAGAAGGCACGCAGGTCGGCGTCCATGGTCTCGACGTTCTGCCAGGCTGGCGGTACCAGCATGCGCACGCCACGGAACAGGTCGATGCCGCCAGTGACCATCAGCTCCAGCATGTTGTCCATGCTCGAGGAGTCGGAACCGACGCGGTTGACCAGCGGGCCGAGCTCGTCGAGGTCGGGGATCAGGTCGTTGGCGAACTTGGTGCGACGAGCCATGGCCCAGTTGCGGTTGCCGGTGATGGTGTTGATCTCGCCGTTGTGGGCGAGGAAGCGGAACGGCTGCGCCAGCGGCCATTTCGGCAGGGTGTTGGTGGAGAAGCGCTGGTGGAACACGCAGATTGCGGTTTGCAGGCGCTCGTCACCCAGGTCTGGGTAGAAGGCCGCGAGATCGCGCGGCATCATCAGGCCTTTGTAGATGATGGTCTTGTGCGAGAAGCTGCAGATGTAGTGGTCGGCGTCGTGGGCGTTGGCCACGGACGAACGGCGACGGGCACTGAACAGCTTGATGGCGAATTCCTGGTCGCTCAGGCCTTCACCGCCGATGAACACCTGCTCGATCTGCGGCAGGCGCTCAAGGGCCAGGCGGCCGAGCACGCTGGTATCGATCGGCACCTTGCGCCAGCCGACCAGCTTCAGGCCAGCAGCGAGGATTTCGCGGTCCATGTTGGCGCGAGCGGCTTCGGCTTTGACCGGGTCCTGGTTGAAGAACACCATGCCGACTGCGTACTGCTTGGGCAGCTCGACAGCGAAGTGCTCCTGGGCCACGGCACGCAGGAATTGATCGGGCTTCTGCATGAGCAGACCGCAACCGTCACCGGTCTTGCCGTCGGCGTTGATACCGCCGCGGTGGGTCATGCAGGTCAGTGCCTGCATGGCGGTTTGCAGAAGGTGGTGGCTCGGTTCGCCCGTCATATGGGCGATCAGGCCAAAACCACAGTTGTCCTTGAATTCTTCGGGATGGTACAGACCTGTTTTCATAGACACATTCTCACCAGGTTCACCTCTCAACGGAGGTAAATCTCTTTTTTAACAACCACTTACCATCCACGCCGATCAAACGCCAGCTTTTTTGCGGTGGCCATGGAAAACCATTGTTGCACAGCGACAGCGATGCCCACAAATTTTCATGTCTCACCATTGAAAATTTATGTCGCAATTTTGAATGTGTTTGCGCCATGCGCCGTGATAGCGGCTTGGCTCGAGTCTGAAGCGTTTCAGCCATGACTGCAAGTAAGGCTTGTGGCCGGCAGTCTGGGACAGAAAAGCCTGCCGCGTGACAACGCAGCAGGCTATTCGAAAGTCAGTAATCGCTCAGCAACTGGGCGGCGGGGTGGTGCCGCCCGGAAGGTATCAGCGGGCCGAGGCCAGCTCTTGTTGGACGCTGGCGACGGTACGTGGCCAAGGTTTACCAGCCTGGACCTTCGCTGGCAAGTTCTTGATTGCCGCAACCGCTGCGTCGCGGTTGGCGAAGTTGCCGTAAGTGACTACGTACAGCGGCTTGCCCTGCAGGTTTTTCTTGAAGTAGCGATAGTCGCCACCCTGGGCCTTGACGAACGCCTGGGCCGATGCCTCGGAGCTGGTACCCAGGATCTGCACCACGTAATTGCCCGGTTTCTGCCCGGCGTACCAGCCGCTGTTGCCGCTGCCACCGGCTGCCGGCTTCTCGACAGGCTTGGCGGCCGGCTTGGCCACGGCGACCTGGGTCGGTGCTGGTGCAGGCTTGGCTGGTGCAACCGGCTTGGCAGGCTGGGTTGCGACAGGCTTTGGTGCAGGCGCAACCGGCTGCGATTGCGGCTGTACCGGCTGGGCCGGCGCCGTGGCTACAGGCTGGGCAGGTACCGGTGCCGGGCCCGCCGGCACACCTTGCGGCGGTGCGATGGTGGTCACGGTTGGCGGCGGGTTGCCTGGCTGCAGGGCGGTATCACCGGCCGGGCTACCCTCTTCACCCTCACCCATGCCCGCGGCCTGGGCCAGCGGCTCGCGCATCACCGGCTGCGACTGGCCAACCAGCGGCAGCGGCATCGGCTGGGACGAACCCGAGAACTCGATGGCTGGGTTGCCACCATTGGCCTGGCCCTCGCCAAGCGGCAACTGGGCCTGGGCGGCCGGCGCTTCGGCAGGCGCCTTGTCACCTTTCTTCGGCATCAACACCGCGGCCGCAACGGCGACCACAACCACAGCGGACAGCGCGAGCACATGTTTTTTAGGCATCTTGAACCCCATGGATGGTCGCTTGGCCGTCGAGCGGCTGGCGATCATGGCTTCGATCAAAGTGTCACGGGCGACCTGGTTGATGTTGCCAGGCCAGCCGTCGGAGTTTTCATGGATATCGACGATCTGTTCACGGCTGAACACCTCGATGCCCCGGCCAGCACCTTCCAGGCGCTGCTCCAGGTACTCGCGGGTTTCTTCTTCACTGTAGGGGGCGAGTTCGATGATGTGGAAGCGTTCTTCCTCGACATTGATCTCGTCCAGCCCGGCAATCAGCGACGGCTCACCGAACAGGAACACATGCGGGCGCCCTTCCGGCACGCCCGCCGCCAATTCCAGCAACGCTTGGAGTGCCGACTCGTCGAGTTGTTCCGCATCGTCCACCAGCAAGTACACTTCCTGGCCGGTCAGTGCCAGTTGCACCACCTTGGCCAGGATCGCCTGCATTTCGGCCTCGGCCACATCCAGGCTCTGCGCAACCTGGCCGAGTACGCTGGCGGCATCGCTGGCGCCACGGGCGGACACCACCACGCTCTGCACCGCCTGCTTGTTGGTACTGGCCACCAGGGCCTGGCGCAGCAGGGTCTTGCCGCTGCCCAGCGGGCCGGTGACAACCAGCATCAGCTGGCTGTAGCGCGCCAGGTGGTGCAGTTGGCCGAGCACGGGCTTGCGCTGGGCCGGGAAGAACTTGAAGCCGGGCACGCGGGGCGCGAACGGATCGTGGCTCAACTGGTAATGGTCGAGAAAGGCCTCATCGGCATGCAAACTGGTCATTGCGCTGTCACAACCTCAAAGCTGGGCCACGATCGCGCGGTAATCCGCCGACAACGTGGCCTGTAGAATCTCTTTCGGATAGTCGTCGGTCACCACGGCCTCGCCCATCTGGCGCAGCAGCACCAGACGCAGACGGCCGTCGAGCACCTTCTTGTCGACCGCCATGTGCTCCATGAAATGCGCCGGGGTCATTTCCTGTGGTGGCACCACCGGCAAACCTGCGTCCTGCAACAGGCGGATTCCGCGATCGCGCTCGGCCTGGTCGATCCAGCCAAGGCGCATGGACATCTCCAGGGCCATCACCGTGCCCGCCGCCACGGCTTCGCCGTGCAGCCACACGCCATAACCCATGTGGGTCTCGATGGCATGCCCGAAGGTATGCCCCAGGTTCAGCGTGGCGCGTACGCCAGACTCGCGCTCGTCGGCACCCACCACCGCGGCCTTGGCCGCGCAGGAGCGGCGGATGGCTTCGGTCAGCGCCACCGGGTCGAGGGCACGCAGCGCCTGCATATTGTCCTCGAGCCAGGCGAGGAACGGCTTGTCGCAGATCAGGCCGTACTTGATCACTTCGGCCAGGCCTGCGGACAGCTCGCGCGCCGGCAGGGTCTTGAGGCTGGTGGTGTCGATCAGCACCGCATTGGGCTGGTAGAAGGCACCGACCATGTTCTTGCCCAGCGGGTGGTTGATGCCGGTCTTGCCGCCGACCGAAGAGTCGACCTGGGACAGCAGGGTTGTCGGCACCTGGATGAAGTCGACGCCGCGCTGATAGCAGGCGGCAGCGAAGCCGGCCATGTCACCGATCACGCCGCCACCCAGGGCGACCACGGTGGTGCGGCGGTCGTGCCGTGCAGTCAGCAGGCCATCGAAGATCAGTTGCAGGGTTTCCCAGTTCTTGTGGGCTTCGCCATCGGGCAATACCACCGGCAGCACCGAATAGGCACCCAGGGTCTTGCTCAGGCGTTCTAGATACAGAGGCGCGACGGTCTCGTTGGAAACGATGGCAACCTGCCGCCCGGCGATGTGCGGCGCCAGCAGCTCGGGCTGGTCCAGCAGGCCTTCGCCAATGTAGATCGGGTAGCTACGCTCGCCCAGGTCGACCTTTAGTGTCTGCATGTATCCCCACAATGTACTTGGGCGCGGCGCTGTTCAGGCACCCGCGCGGTAACGTTGAACCTCGCCTCGGCGCTGGTGGCCGAGAATAGTCCCGGGCTAACGGGGCGGCAACTGCTGCAAGCGCTCGAGAATATCGATCACCACCATGCGTGGCGGCCGCTCGTCGGTTTCCACCACCAGGTCGGCGATCTCGCGGTAGAGCGGGTCGCGGGTTTCCAGCAGGGCGCGCAAGGTCGCCTCGGGATTGGCGGTGCGCAGCAGGGGGCGATTGCGATCACGCGCGGTGCGGCCAACCTGCTGTTCCACCGAGGCATGCAGGTAGATCACCCGGCCACCCTGGTGCAGGGCCTGGCGGTTGGCTTCGCGCATTACCGCGCCACCGCCGGTCGCCAGGACCACGCCGTCGAGTGCGCACAGCTCGGCGATCATCGCCTGCTCGCGATCACGGAAACCCGGCTCGCCTTCCTTGTCGAAAATCCACGGGATGTTGGCGCCGCATCGCAGTTCGATTTCCTTGTCGGAATCCTTGAACAGCAGGCGCAGCTCTTTGGCCAATAGGCGTCCGATGGTGCTTTTACCAGCGCCCATGGGCCCCACAAGTATCAAATTTCGCACAGAATCAACGACTCACAGCAATCGCCTGGTCACTCATGATACGCGGAGTCAGGAAGACCAGCAGCTCGGATTTTTTCTCTTGTAATGCATCGCGTCGAAACAGCCGCCCAACATACGGCAGATCGCCGAAAAATGGCACCTTGTCGACCACATTGTTTTGCGAAGTCGAGTACACGCCACCAATCACGATCGTTTCACCGTCCACCACGCGAACCTTGGCATTGACCTCGTTCTTGCGGATCGGCGGTACGTTGTTCAAGGCATTGACGTAATCCGGCTCGTCCTTGGTCACCCTGACGGTCATGATCACCTTGTTGTCCGGGGTGATCTGCGGGGTCACCTCCAGCGACAACGAGGCTTCGCGGAACGCTACCGAGGTGGCGCCGCTCTTGCTGGTTTCCTGATACGGCACCTCGGTACCCTTGAGGATCCTGGCCGTTTCCTTGTCGGCCGTGACCACCTTGGGCTGCGAGATGATTTCGCCGTTGCCGCTCTTTTCCATGGCACTGAGCTCCAGGTCGAGCAGCACGTCGCCACGCAGCAGGCCCAGGCCGATGCTGCCGCCCACCCGCTCCACCCCGAGGTCGACGAACAGGTCCTTGCCCGGCAGCGGGTCTTCAACGTAAAGCGGCCCACCCCAGCGCACCCCCAGGCTTTTTTCGTAATCGACGTTGGCCTCGACGATACGCGCCTCGATCGCCACCTGGCGCACCGGTACGTCCAACTGCGCCACCAGTTGCCTCAGCTCGGCAAGGCGGTCGGCCGGCAGGTGCACCACCAGCGTATTGGTGCGCTCATCGACACTCAGGCTGCCCCGACCGGCGAGGATGCCGTCATCCGCCAGGCTCGCCAGCAGCAGCTCCGCCAGTTCGGCAGCCTTGGCGTGATGGATGGGCAACAGCTCCCGGCGCAACGGCTGCAACTGCGCATCCAGCGCCTGGCCCACACGGGCATCGACAGACTGCGCGGCAAACTCGGCCGCAGGCGCCACCAACAGCACATTGCCCTCCTGGCGCCGGGCCAGGCCCTTGCTGCGTAGCACCAGGTCCAGCGCCTGATCCCATGGCACATCCTGCAAGCGCAAGGTGACGCTACCCTGCACGGCATCGCTGGCGACCAGGTTGACGCCAGCATAGTCAGCCAGCACCTGCAGCACCGAGCGCACTTCCACATCCTGGAAGTTCAGCGACAGTGGTTCACCCTGATAAGGCGTCGCCGACGCCAGCGGGACCGGTAGCAGGGCTGCCAGCATCCATCTCATCAATGTTTTCATCGTCGTCCGGGGCCTCCTTGCCCAGGTGCTTTGCGAGTGTGATGAACGCCGTGCGTTCATGCCACACCCCTGCCATGAACAGCCGTTCGCGTACTTCGACCTGGGTTTGATCAACCCTCGCCACCACCCCCTGGTCACGCCCGACCCGGTCCCCAGGGCGCACGCGATAGAGCCTGCCGGCCGCCATCAGCAGCGCTTCGTGCTCCGCCCCACGCGACAGGCTGCCGACCATCTCCAGTTGCGCCAAAGGCACGTCGGCCAACCCGCTGCCCGTCAATCGCGTCGCCCCGGGCGCAAACGGGTCGACCGGGGGCGCTGCCGTCACGCCCCTGGCTGGCATGCGCGCAAGCATCGCAGGCTCCGGCACTGGCGCCAGCGCCTGATAGGCATCAAACCGGAACTGCAGGCGCAGCAGGCCAGGCTTGCCATCTGCTGGAGCCAGCTGCAGGTCACCGCCGCGGAGCACACGCGCCTGGCCCAACCAATCGCCCAGCCACTGGCGCAAGGCCGCGTATCGCCCCACCACCTGTAGCTCCAGCGGTACCTTGCGCAAGCCCGCCTGTTGTTCATCTTCATGTACATCGAAGCGCTCGATGAGCAAGCCGTGCTCATGCCCCGACGCCGCCAGGCGCTCGAGCAGGTCGCTCATGCCCTCCCCGGCCGCCAGGTGCCAGTACGCCTCCCGCAAGCGTCGCTCGGCAATGGCCACAGACGCGTGGAGCTGCTCCAGTTCGGCCAGCTGCACCGCGCCGGATGAATGCTGTTCGTGCAACTCGGCGTGCCGAGCCTCCTCCTGCGCCTGCTGCTGCAGCGCTGCCGGGAGACGTATGGCGCAGCCCAGGCCGAACAACGCCAAGGCCACCAGCACTGGCGCCAGCTGCCTGAAGCGGCTGGAGCGCTCGGCCATGGCCAGCCAGCCGAGCACCTGTGCAGCATTCACGACCAGAACGCCGAAACGCGCGCGCCCAGCAGGAATTCATCGCCGCCCGGCAGGCTCCTGATGCGCTTGAGCTCCAGACCAACCAGCGCACTCGAGCGGCTCAGGTCCCGCATGAACTGCGCGACCACGGCACCGGACGTAGCCAGCCCGGTCATCTGCAGGCTGCCGCCTTCCAGGCTGAGGTCGAGCAGTTGCACACCCACTGGCAACGCCCGCTCGAGGTCAGCGAACACCCCGGCCAGCACATCCTGGTTGGCACGCAGGCCTTCCAGCGCCACCGCACGTGCCAGTAACGCCTCATGCTGCGCACGCACATCGGCCAGCGGCTGCAATTGCTCGCCCAACACCTCAAGGGCCGCCTGGTGGCGGATATTGGCCAGCGCCTGCTGCTGCCCGCGCTGGCGGGCCAGCTGGTCGACCAGCGTCACGCCACACAGGGCCAGCAGCGCGCCGGCGACCAGTCGCCTGCGGAAAGACCGCAAGGCGGCCTGGCGTTGCCGTTCGCGCCAGGGCAGAAGGTTCAGCCGCATCATCGGCGCAACCCTCCGAGAGCCAGGGCGCACGCCAGAATCATCGCGCCATCGACGTGTTCCAGGCGCGCCAGGTCGGGCACCAGGCGACACGGCAGGTTCAACCGGGAGCCGAGGCTCTGCAACTGGCCCGGCTCGATCGGAGAACGGCTGGCGATCAACAGACAATCGGGCAAAGGCTCACCGGCGAGCAGGGCCAGCAGGCGCTCCGGCAGCGCCCCGGCTATCGCCGACAGCCCCAGGTTCAGCTCACGCCGTTGCCGAGGCCGACCCGACTGCCAGCCATGAAGGGTGGTGCTTTGCGCCTCGATACGCAGCAACGCCGAGCTTTGGTGCCTGGCCAGCGGCAGCATGCGCCCCAAGGCAATGCTGTCGACCTCCACGGCCTCCAGTTGCAACCCGGCCTCCTCGACGATGCCCTCAAGTGGCGCCAGTGCACTCTGCCGACACGCAGCCACCATCACCTCGGCGCAGCCTGGCTGGACGCTAGAGCCTCCCAGCACCTGAAAATCCAGGGCCAGGTCTTCCAGCGGAAATGGAAACAGCCGTTCGGCGTCAGCCAGCAGCTGCGCCTCCATTTCTGCCCCGCCCTGCTCCACTGACAGGTGGCACAGCTTGCAGATCACCTGGTTGCCCGGCAGTGCCAGCGCGACCCGGCGCTGCCTGAGGCCGCTGCGTCGGTAGGCGCGCCTCAAGGCAGCCGCCACGGCGCCAGGCTCTGCCGCCCAGTCACTGCCAGCCGGTGATTCGAACGGTTCTTGTACCGAGGCAAGCACCCGGCAGCGCCGGTTACGCCGCTGCAGTTGCACAATCCGAACGGAGTCGGGGGCAATTTCCACCCCCACGAGTGAACCGGCATCCTTGCCGAAGCGTCCTAGCATCGTGGCATCCTTGTTGTCTGTCGCCGCCATCTGTCGCGGCTACCTGCCCCAACCCCGCGTCAACACTAGGCCGCGCCGGCCCATCGAGGCGACGGGCAGCCTGGCCGGTAACCCGGAGAGGCGAAAAAATGCTTATAATGCCCAGCGTTTTTTGGTCCGCCGGACCTGCGTGCAATCCACTCCCAACCTGGACACCGAAAAGCCTTGATACGTCTGCTGAAGTTCTTCTGGTGGTCTTCCGTCGCAGTCATCTGCGCGCTCGTACTCGGTGTGAGCGGTGCGTTTCTGTATCTTAGCCCCAGCCTGCCCTCGGTCGAGTCGCTCAGAAGCATCCAGTTGCAGATCCCCCTCAGGGTGTACAGCAGCGACGGCAAGCTGATTGCCGAGTTCGGCGAAATGCGCCGCTCGCCGATCCGCTTCGCGGAAATTCCCCCACAATTCATCCAGGCGCTTCTGTCGGCCGAGGACGACAACTTCCTCAACCACTACGGTGTCGACCCGAGCAGCCTGATGCGCGCCGCGACCCAGCTGGTGAAAACCGGCCATATCCAGACCGGCGGCAGTACCATCACCATGCAGGTGGCGAAGAACTTCTTCCTCACCAGCGAGCGCAGCTTCTCGCGCAAGACCAACGAGATTCTGCTGGCCCTGCAGATCGAGCGCGAGCTGACCAAGGACGAGATCCTCGAGCTGTACGTGAACAAGATCTACCTGGGCAACCGCGCCTACGGTATCGATGCCGCCGCGCAGGTGTACTACGGCAAGTCGATCCGCGACGTGAGCCTGGCGCAGATGGCGATGATCGCCGGCCTGCCCAAGGCACCATCGCGCTTCAACCCGCTGGCCAACCCGGTGCGCGCCAAGGAGCGCCGCGACTGGATCCTCGGCCGCATGTACAAGCTTGGCAAGATCGACGAAGCCAGCTACCAGGCAGCCCTGGCCGAGCCGCTCAACGCCAGCTACCACGTGCCCACGCCTGAAGTGAATGCGCCTTACATCGCCGAAATGGCCCGCGCCGAAATGGTCGGCCGCTACGGCAGCGACGCCTACACCGAAGGCTTCCGCGTCACCACCACGGTGCCCAGCGACATGCAGGAAATGGCCAACAAGGCCATCCTCAACGGCCTCTCCGACTACGATGAGCGCCACGGCTACCGCGGCCCCGAAGCACGCTTCCCGGGCCGCACCCAGGCGGCCTGGCTGCAGGAACTGGGCAAGCAGCGCAGCCTTGGCGGCCTGGAGCCGGCCATCGTCACCCAGGTCGAAAAAACCGGCCTCAAGGTGCTGACCCGCAGCGGCCAGGAAGAGCTGGTAGCCTGGGACACCATGAAATGGGCGCGCCCGTTCATCAATAGCAACTCCCAGGGCCGTGCGCCGCAGTCGCCGGCAGACGTGGCCCAGGTCGGCGACCTGGTGCGCCTGCAGCGCCTGGAGGATGGCAAGTTCAAGTTCAGCCAGGTGCCTGGCGCGCAGAGTGCGCTGGTCACCCTCGACCCTTACAACGGCGCCATCCGCGCCCTGGTCGGCGGCTTCTCGTTCGAGCAGAGCAACTACAACCGCGCCATGCAGGCCAAGCGGCAGCCAGGCTCGAGCTTCAAACCGTTCATCTACAGCGCCGCCCTGGACAGTGGCTACACCGCATCCAGCCTAGTCAACGATGCACCGATCGTGTTCGTCGACGAGTACCTGGACAAGGTCTGGCGACCGAAGAACGACACCAACACCTTCCTTGGCCCGATCCGCATGCGCGAAGCGCTGTACAAGTCGCGCAACCTGGTGTCGATCCGCCTGCTGCAGGCCATGGGCGTGGACCGCACCATCGACTACATCGCCAAGTTCGGCTTCAACAAGCAGGACCTGCCGCGCAACCTGTCGCTGGCACTGGGCACCGCCACCCTGACCCCGATGGAAATCGCCACAGGCTGGAGTACTTTCGCCAACGGCGGCTACAAGATCACCCCGTACCTGATCGATCGCATCGAAAGCCGCAACGGCGAGACGCTGTTCACCGCCAACCCGGCCCGGGTACCGCAGGGTGCCGAGGACCAGGCAGGTGTGGCCGCGCCCGAACAGCCGATCAGCACCGCCGCCATGCCGGGCGAGGCACCCGCAGCCTTCAGCCAGGTGGCGCCTGCACCGCAGGTGCCGGCCGTGGCCGAGCAGATCATCGACGGGCGCACCACCTACATCCTCACCAGCATGCTGCAGGACGTGATCAAGCGCGGTACCGGCCGCCGGGCGCTGGCCCTGGGCCGCACCGACCTGGCAGGCAAGACCGGTACCACCAACGAGTCCAAGGACGCCTGGTTCTCCGGCTACAACGCCGACTACGTGACCACCGTGTGGGTCGGTTTCGACCAGCCCGAAACCCTTGGTCGCCGCGAGTACGGCGGCACCGCGGCACTGCCGATCTGGATGAGCTTCATGGGCGCGGCACTCAAGGACAAGCCTGCGCATGCGCCGGCAGAGCCGGAAGGCATCCTCAGCCTGCGCGTCGACCCGGTCAGCGGCCGTGCCGCTTCGCCGAGCACACCGAATGCCTACTTCGAGCTGTTCAAGGCCGAAGACTCGCCGCCGTCGGTGGACGAGCTGGGCACTGGCGCAGCACCGGGCAGCCCGTTGCCGGCGGATGAAGCGGCGCCGATGGATCTGTTCTGAAGGTTAACGCCGTCCGTGTAGGAGCGGCCTTGTGTCGCGAAAGGGCCGCAAAGCGGCCCCAGCAATGTCTGCTTGATGCATGAACCCCGTGGGCGCTTCGCACCCCTTTCGCGACACAAGGCCGCTCCTACAAGGGACCGCATCATCAGTGCAGCGTGTAAACAAAAGCCCCGGCTCATAGGAGCCGGGGCTTTTTTGTGTCGCCAGGCAGCAATCAGCCTTTGAACACGTCATCCACGCTGGTCAGCGGGTAGTGCTTCGGATACGGCAGGGTAGCCACGCCGGATTCGATGGCGGCCTTGGCCACAGCGTCGGAAACGACGGTGATCAGGCGAGCGTCCAGCGGCTTCGGAATGATGTACTCACGGCCAAATTCCAGAGCCTGTACGCCGTAGGCGTCGCACACTTCCTTCGGCACTGGCAGCTTGGCCAGGTCTTTCAGGGCGATGGCGGCGGCGATCTTCATTTCTTCGTTGATGCGCTTGGCGCGAACGTCCAGGGCACCACGGAAGATGAACGGGAAGCCCAGTACGTTGTTGACCTGGTTCGGGTAGTCGGAACGACCGGTAGCCATGATCACGTCGCTGCGAGTAGCGTGCGCCAGCTCTGGCGAGATTTCCGGGTCCGGGTTCGAGCAGGCGAACACGATCGGGTTGGCAGCCATCGACTTCAGGCCTTCGGCGCTCAGCAGGTTCGGGCCGGACAGGCCTACGAACACGTCGGCACCGTCGAGGGCGTCAGCCAAGGTGCGCTTGTCGGTGGCGTGGGCGAACTGCGCCTTGTACTGGTTCAGGTCGTCACGGCCAGCGTGGATCACGCCGCTGCGGTCGATCATGTAGATGTTCTCGACCTTGGCACCCATGCTCACCAGCAGCTTCATGCAGGAGATGGCGGCAGCGCCGGCACCCAGGCAGACGATCTTGGCGTCTTCCAGCTTCTTGCCGGCGATTTCCAGGGCGTTGATCATGCCGGCCGCGGTGACGATGGCGGTACCGTGCTGGTCATCGTGGAATACCGGGATGTCGCACTGTTCGATCAGGGTGCGCTCGATTTCGAAGCACTCAGGCGCCTTGATGTCTTCGAGGTTGATGCCACCGAAGGTGATCGAGATGCGGCGAACGGTGTCGATGAACGCCTGCGGGCTTTCCGATTCCACTTCGATGTCGAACACGTCGATACCGGCGAAACGCTTGAACAGAACACCCTTGCCTTCCATGACCGGCTTGGAAGCCAGTGGGCCGAGGTCACCCAGACCGAGGATGGCGGTGCCATCGGAAATCACCGCAACCAGGTTGCCTTTGCCGGTGTATTTGTAAGCCAGCTCTGGATCACGGCCGATTTCACGCACGGGCTCAGCAACACCTGGGCTGTAGGCCAGGGCGAGGTCACGGGCGGTGGCGGTGGGCTTGGAGAGTTCGACGCTCAGTTTCCCCGGACGAGGTTGAGCGTGATATTCGAGAGCGGCGGTTTTCAGGTCTGACATGGTGGGCATTCCGCTATTTACTGTTCTGACGGACCGCCGAGGATACGCAAAGAGCCGGGGAGCCACAAGACTGGTCGGTCACTTGTGTCAAGGCCTTTAGCCTACGACTTTACGCTATAACCCACGGGGCATACGGCTAACAGTGTGTACAATCCAATAGCGAAATGTCTACATCTTTTAGCCTGAAATGCGCTCCAACATGCTCGGATCGGTCAACGGCAACAGCCAGCGTCGCTGCCCGGGCTTGAGGCCGCCCTTGCGGGAACGATCCAGCACCCAGCCACGCGCCTCGACCTGGCGTCCCTTGAGGTTATCGAAGAAGCTGGCGGGGAAGTTGCGCTGCAGACGAGCGGGAACCTGCAGCACCACCGCACTGTCCAGGTTCAGCCAGACCCCGCCACGGTTGCGCTCCACGTCTTCGATGCGGCCCGCAATGACCGCGAAACCCGACTGCCGGACATCCCCGGCACGCACCACCGGCGAACGACGCCACAGCCCGGAGCCAGCCTTGCGCGCAGCCTGCTCGGCAAGCTGCTGGCAAGCGCTGAGGCGCACATTTGGGGCAACCGCGACGCGATAGCCCAAGCCCTCGCTGAGCAGCTGTGCTTCGATATTGTCGCCATTGCGGCCGTAGATATGCGCCAGCGTGCGGCCGTATTTGTCCTTGGCCTCTACGCCCGGCTCCAGCCCGACACGCCCGTCGCTGGCCTTGACCAAGGCCTGCAAACGCTGCCTGGCGGCCTCGGCATAGGGCTCGCTGGTGCGCCCGTTACGGCCGATTTCCGGGGCATTGATGCCGATCAGTCGCACGCTGCGGCCATCGACCAGACGCAAGGTATCGCCATCGACCACCTGGCGCACCGCCACCTGCTGAGGGCTGCCTGGTAGCGGGCAGAACGCCAGGGCCGGGAAATGCCAGATGACGCCCATAAAAAAGGCGCCCACAAGGGGCGCCTTTTTTTGCAGCAATGCGAAACCCGATGGGTTCGCCATGCGCATGATTACTTCTTGGTACCGAACATACCGAAGCGATCGGCGAACTTCTGTACGCGACCACCGGTGTCCAGGACTTTCTGCTTACCGGTGTAGAACGGGTGGCACAGGTTGCAAACGTCGATCGCCAGGGTGCTGCCCAGGGTCGAACGGGTTTCAAACTTGTTGCCGCAGCTGCAGGTGACTGCAACTACTTCGTAGTTCGGATGAATATCTGCTTTCATGGTCACTTCCTCGAGCTGCGTGCCGCCACCCAACACCAATTGTTGAATACCGCACGTAATTAGGCGGCGAATAATACCAGAGCATCACGCCAACGCAAGTTGTCGCTTGCACCGACCGTCGTCTGCTAGGCTCGCCAGTCTTTGAAACGCCCTCCGAGACTTTCCGCGTGTCCGACGTCATCCTGCGCCTTGCCCTGCCCTCCCCGCTGCGTCGCCTGTTCGACTACAAGGCGCCGGCAAGCATGGCGCGCCAGGCCTTGACCCCGGGCATGCGCATTCGCGTGCCATTCGGCCGCCGCGAAATGATCGGCGTGCTGGTGGAGGTGTGCGAGCAGAGCGAAGTGCCCGCCGACAAGCTCAAGCCGGCCAGCGCCCTGCTCGACCCGGTGTCGCCGATCCCGCCGTCGCTGTTCAAGTTGTGCCTGTGGACCGCCCAGTACTACCAGCACAGCCTGGGTGACACCCTGAGCTGGGCCTTGCCGACCCTGCTGCGCCAGGGCGAACCCGCCGAGATGCGCCAGGAGCGCTTCTGGCACGTCGCCCCCGGCGCCCGCCTGGAAGACCCGCGCATCGCCCGCGCACCACGCCAGCGCGATGCCCTCAAGACCTTGGCCCAGCACCCGCACGGCGTGGCCCACAGCTTGCTGGCCAAGCTCAACCTGAACAAGGACAGCCTCGACCTGCTGCTGGCCAAGGACCTGGTGCAGATCGAGGTCCGCCGCCACCTGCCGTCGCTGCGCCACGAACACTGGCTGGCACAGCCGGAACTGCCGCTCAACGAAGAGCAACGCGACGCCTTCGACGCCGTGCGCGAAGGCTTTGGCGGCTTCGGCGCCTTCCTGCTGGCCGGTGTCACCGGCAGCGGCAAGACCGAGGTGTACCTGCAGCTGATCCGCGAAACACTGGAAGCCGGCAAGCAGGCCCTGGTGCTGATCCCGGAGATCAACCTCGGCCCGCAGACCCTGGCCCGCTTCGAGCAACGCTTCAACGCCCGCATCGCCCTGCTGCATTCGGCGGTGAACGACCGCGAACGCCTGGATGCCTGGCTGGCAGCCCGGGACGGCGAGGCCGACATCATCATCGGCACCCGCTCGGCGCTGTTCACGCCGATGAAGAACCCCGGTCTGATCATCATCGACGAGGAGCACGACGGTTCCTATAAACAGCAGGAAGGCCTGCGCTACCATGCCCGCGACCTGGCACTGGTGCGCGCCCACCAGGAAAACGTCCCGATCCTGCTCGGTTCTGCCACGCCATCGCTGGAAACCCTGCACAACGCCCTGACCGGTCGCTACCGCCTGCTGCGCATGAACCAGCGCGCCGGCGGTGCCCGCCCGCCACGCATGCTGCGCCTGGATGTGAAGAGCCTGCCGCTGGACAGCGGCATCAGCGGCCCACTGCAGCAGGCCATCCGCCAAACCCTGGAAGCGGGCCAGCAAGTACTGGTGTTCCTCAACCGCCGCGGTTTCGCCCCGACCTTGCTGTGCCACGATTGTGGCTGGCTGTCAGAATGCCCGCGCTGCGATGCGCGCATGACCGTGCACCAGCGCTCCGGCGTGCTGCGTTGCCACCATTGCGGCTATGACGAGAGCCTGCCGCAGCAGTGCCCGCAGTGCAACCACGTTGACCTGCGCCCGGTCGGCGCCGGCACCGAGCGTGCCGAGGAACGCCTGAAAGTGCTGTTCCCGGATTACCCGATCCTGCGTGTGGACCGCGACAGCACGGCGCGCAAGGACGCCATGCACAACCTGTTCAGCACCATCCAACGCGGCCTGCCGAGCATCCTCGTCGGCACCCAGATGCTCGCCAAGGGCCATCACTTCCCGCGGGTGACCCTGGTGGCCATCCTCGATGCCGATGGCGGGCTGTTCTCCGGCGATTTCCGCGCCAGCGAACGCATGGCGCAGCTGATCGTGCAGGTTGCCGGACGGGCCGGGCGGGCCGAGGAGCCGGGCAAGGTCATCATCCAGACCCACCTGGCCGACCATCCGCTGCTGGTGCAGCTTACCGAGCAGGGCTACTTCGCCTTCGCCGAGCAGGCCCTGGACGAACGCCGCGCCGCCGGGCTGCCGCCTTACTCGCACCTGGCGCTGCTGCGCGCCGAAGCGCACAAGCCCGGGCAGGCCGAAGGTTTCCTCGACGAGGCCTGCGCCGCCGCCGAGCGCCTGGTGGCCGAACAGCGCCTGCCCGGCATCGAGTTGCTGGGGCCGGTACCAGCACCGATGGAGCGCCGCGCCGGGCGCTTCCGCGCGCAACTGTTGATACAGGCCAATACGCGGGCGCCTTTGCATCGACTGATCAGCGCCTGGTTGCTAGTGTTGGAGCAGATGCCGAGCGGGCGCCAGGTGCGGTGGTCGCTGGATGTCGATCCAGTCGACCTGTACTGACGTTGGGGCTGCTCTGCAGCCCATCGCGGCACAAGGCCGCTCCTACACGGGGGCGCGTAACGCCTGTAGGAGCGGCCTTGTGTCGCGATGGGCCGCAAAGCGGCCCCGGCATTCTCAAGGCAAGCAACCCCCAAAGGTTGGCAACCCGCCCCCAGCCACGGATAATGCCCAGTTTTTCCACCTGCGCATCCAAGCGCTCCACCGCGCTTGCGGTCGAAAAGAGATCCCCATGAAAGACACCATTCGCCAGCTGATCCAGCAAGCCCTCACCCAACTCGTCACCGACGGTGTGCTGCCTGAAGGGCTGTCGCCGGCGATCCAGGTGGAAAACGCCCGGGACAAGACCCACGGCGACTTCGCCAGCAACATCGCCATGATGCTGGCCAAGCCGGCCGGCATGAAGCCGCGCGACCTGGCCGAGAAACTGATCAATGCCCTGCCGGCCAGCGCCGACATCAGCAAGGTCGAGATCGCCGGCCCCGGCTTCCTCAACTTCTTCCAGAACACCGACGCCCTGGCCAACCGCCTGGATGCCGCACTGGCCGACGCCCACCTGGGCGCGCGCAAGGCCGGCCCTGCGCAAAAGGTTGTGATCGACATGTCGGCACCCAACCTGGCCAAGGAGATGCACGTCGGCCACCTGCGTTCGACCATCATCGGTGACAGCGTGGCGCGCGTGCTGGAGTTCCTCGGCGATGACGTGATCCGCCAGAACCACGTGGGCGACTGGGGTACCCAGTTCGGCATGCTGCTGGCCTACCTGGAAGAAAACCCGATCACCAGCGACGAGCTGTCGGACCTGGAGAACTTCTACCGCGCCGCCAAGAAACGCTTCGACGAGTCCGAAGAATTCGCCACCCGCGCCCGCGGCCTGGTGGTCAAGCTGCAGGCCGGCGACCCGGACTGCATGGCCCTGTGGACGCGCTTCAAGGACATTTCGCTGTCGCACTGCCAGAAGACCTACGAGCTGCTCAACGTCAAGCTGACCATGGCCGACGTGATGGGTGAAAGCGCCTACAACGACGACCTGGCCAACGTGGTCGCCGACCTCAAGGCCAAGGGCCTGCTGGTCGAAGACCAGGGCGCGCAGTGCGTGTTCCTCGACGAGTTCAAGAACAGCGAAGGCGAACCACTGCCGGTGATCGTGCAGAAGGCCGACGGCGGCTACCTGTACGCCACCACCGACCTGGCTGCCGTGCGCTACCGCAGCAACGTGCTCAAGGCAGACCGCGCCCTGTACTTCGTCGACCAGCGCCAGGCCCTGCACTTCAACCAGGTGTTCGAAGTTGCACGCCGCGCAGGCTTCGTCGGCCACCCGATGCAGATGGAGCACATGGGCTTCGGCACCATGAACGGCGCCGATGGCCGCCCGTTCAAGACCCGTGACGGCGGCACCGTGAAGCTGATCGACCTGCTCACCGAGGCCAAGGAGCGCGCCTACGCGCTGGTCAAGGAAAAGAACCCGAGCCTGGCCGACGAAGAGCTGCGCCACATCGGCGAAGTGGTTGGCATTGGCGCAGTGAAGTACGCCGACCTGTCCAAGCACCGCACCAGCGACTACAGCTTCAACTTCGAGCTGATGCTCAACTTCGAAGGCAACACCGCGCCTTACCTGCTGTACGCCTACACCCGCGTGGCCGGCGTATTCCGCAAACTGGGCAAGGGCTTCGATGAAGTCGACGGCAACATCGTGCTGCAGGCTGCCCACGAGCAAGACCTGGCCGCGCGCCTGGCGCAGTTTGGCGAAATCCTCAACAACGTCGCCGACAAGGGCACGCCGCACGTGCTGTGCAGCTACCTGTACGACCTGGCCGGCCTGTTCTCCAGCTTCTACGAGAATTGCCCGATTCTTGCCGCCGAAACCCCGCAGCAGCAGCAGAGCCGCCTGCGCCTCGCGGCGCTGACCGGCCGCACTCTCAAGCAAGGTCTGGAACTGCTCGGCCTGGAAACCCTGGAGCGCATGTAAGTTGGCTGCCAAGAAAAAACCCGCACCCAAACGCGGCGCCAGCCGCCAGACGGCGCCGGCCAAGCAGCCGATCCCCGGTTGGGTATGGCTGGCGGTTGGCCTGACCGTAGGCGCGTTCATCGTGTTCCTGATGAAGCTCGAGCCCGGTGGCGAAGACATCAAGCGCACCAAGCCCGAGCAGCAGAAGGCCGAGAAAGTGGCCGAAGCCGGCAAGCCGGCGCAGGCCACCCCGCAGCAGCCGGTGAAGCCGAAGTACGACTTCTACACGCTGCTGCCGGAGTCGGAGGTGATCGTGCCGCCGGAGGCCGTGCCAGAGAAGACGCCACCCGTCCCGGCCCAGCCGGTGACCCCGGTGACGCCGGCTGAAGCGGCGAAAATCGACACGGCGCGAGCCCAGGCGGCGCTGATGGGCCAGACCCCGCCACCGGCACCACCGGTGATCAAGCCGGCGGCAACCACCCAGTTCTTCCTGCAAGCCGGTTCGTTCCGCAAGCAGGCCGATGCCGACAAGGTGCGCGCGCAGATCATCCTGCTGGGTCAGTCGGTGAAGGTGGAGTCGGGCACGGTCAAGGACGAAACCTGGTACCGCGTACTGGTGGGCCCGTTCAGCAACCGCGAGCAGCTGACCGGGGCGCAGAAGCAACTGGCTGGGGCAGGTTTCAGCAACCTGCTGCTGCAACAGCGGCAGACCCGTCAGTAACCTGCGTTCGGGGGGCGCTTTGCGCCCCTATCGCGACACAAGGCCGCTCCTACAATGTGCGGGTAAACCTGAAAGTCGGGTTTACGCGATCCCTGTAGGAGCGGCCTTGTGTCGCGATAGGGCTGCAAAGCAGCCCCCCATGTGAACTCAACCCCGCCCCGCATTCCGCTCGGAAACCTGGCTGTTCAGCGTCCAGAAGTCATACAGCACCCCCACCAGGAACAGCCCGCCGGTAAAGAAGTAGATGATCGCGGTGATCCACTTGCCCTGATACAGCCGGTGCAACCCAAACACCCCGAGGAAGGTCAGCAGGATCCAGGCGATGTTGTAGTCAATGCGCCCGGACTGGAACCTGAGGTCGGCTTCACGGTCCATGGACGGGATCAGGAACAGGTCGATCAACCAGCCGATGCCCAGCAGGCCCAGGGTGAAGAACCAGATGGTGCCGGTTACTGGCTTGCCGTAATAGAAACGATGCGACCCGGTAAAGCCGAAAATCCATAGCAGGTAGCCAATGGTCTTGCTGTGGGTGTCGTGAAACGGCGCCCCTTGTTGATACCTGTTCATTCATAGCCCCCGTGGGTTATCCGAAAATTTTCTAAGAAAAAATGTGACTTTCTTGTCGCAGGCCGACGTACGGCACCTGGACAATCGACCAACGGATCAAAGATTGATCAAAAAGCTGTTATAAAGTTGCGCGCCCAACACATAACTATTCATAAGAGCTTCATCTATGCCGCCTTTACTCAAGACATGGCTGACCCTCTGCCTATTATTGCCCCTGGCCGCCCACGCCACCAATCGTGAGCAACGTCTTCCCAATGGTTTTACCGGCTACACCACCAATGCCTCGGTAAGACACGCACCGGTCAAGCAGACCGCGCTGCGCACCCGCCCAAGCAATGCCGCCAGCAGCCGCAGCGTGCCCGGTGTACCGGTCGCCGCCATGTCGCCGAAGCAGAGCAGCGATGTGCTCAGCCGTGCGGTGAATGTGCTCGGCACCCCTTATGTCTGGGGCGGCAGCAGCCCGAAGAAAGGCTTCGACTGCAGCGGGCTGGTCAAATACGCTTTCAACGACGTCGCCGACGTCGACCTGCCGCGCACCTCCAATGCCATGGCCCAGGGCCACGGCGTCAAGGTAGCCAAGGGTGACCTGAAGCCAGGTGACCTGATTTTCTTCAACATCAAGAGCCGCCGGGTGAACCACGTTGCCATCTACCTGGGCAACGACCGCTTCATCCATGCTCCACGCCGTGGCAAGCGGGTAAGCATCGACACCCTGAGCAAGCCTTACTGGCAGAAGCATTACGTGGTGGCCAAGCGAGTGCTGCCGAAAGAACAGCAGCAGCTGAACCTGGCCAAGCGCTGATCTGATCGGCGCTCTCCTGTCCGGGCCTCTTCGCGGGTAAACCCGCTCCCACAGGTACACCACAGCATTCGAAGGCTGTGTTATCCATGTGGGAGCGGGTTTACCCGCGAAAGGGCCAGCACAGGCACTATAGATCGCTGATCAGCCCCCTCTCCTTCAACCCCCGCATCGCCCCTTCCATCGTCCGCATCCCGTCCGCACCACCCGCCTGCATCACCGAACACAACTGCGCCATCCGCCCTTCCCGAACCAGGTTACGCACCGCTGGCGTCACCACCAGCACTTCCCGCGCAGCAACCCGCCCACCGCCCGCACGCCTGACCAGCACCTGCGCCACCACCAGGCGCAACGACTCGGCCAGCATCGCCCGCACCAGCGGCTTCTCTTCGGCAGCGAACACCTCCACCAACCGGTCAATACTGCTCACCGCCGAACGCGTATGCACGGTCGCCAGCACCAGGTGTCCGGTCTCGGCCGCGCGCAAGGCCAGGCGAATGGTTTCCAGGTCGCGCAGCTCACCGATCATGATCACATCCGGGTCCTGACGCAGGGCACTGCGCAGCCCCTGGGCGAACCCACCACAATGGCGGCCGACCTCACGCTGGTTGACCAGGCTGCGCTGGCTACTGTGGATAACTTCGACAGGGTCTTCGAGGGTGATGATATGCAGAGCCCGACCGCGGTTCAGCTGGTCAAGCAGTGTCGCCAAGGTGCTGGTCTTGCCGCTGCCGGTCGGCCCACCCACGAGGATCAAGCCATCGCTGCATTGCGCAACAGCTTGAAACACATCCCCCAGGTCGAGTTCATCGAGCGTGGCGATATGCCCCGGGATCAGGCGGAAGGTGGCCGCAGGGCCATGCAACTGGCGAAACAGGTTCAGCCGAAAGCGCCCCAGCACCGGCAATTCCAGCGCCAGGTCCAGCTCATCACCCTGGGCCCACTGTCGGCGCTGGTCTTCATCCAGCATGGGTGCCATGCCCTCGGTCAAGGCGGCAGGGCCCAAGGTCGGCAGGGCCATGCGCTGCAGCTCGCCATCCAGGCGCAGCATCGGTATCTGGCCCGCCGCCAGGTGCAGGTCGGAAGCCCCCGCATCCACGGCCCGGGCCAACAGGTCGGTCACATCCATGAGACTCCCCAAAGGCCTTCAAGTAGGTAGAATGCCGCAAACCCCACAGCCGCCGGCATCAGTCCATGTCCACCCTAGCAGACAACCTTTCCGCTATTTCCGCCCGAATCGCCGGCGCTGCCCAGGCTGCCGGGCGTGATCCGGCCAGCGTCCAGTTGCTGGCCGTGAGCAAGACCAAGCCAGCCAGCGCCATCCGCGAGATCCACGCCGCCGGCGTGTGCGATTTCGGGGAAAACTACCTACAGGAAGCGCTGACAAAGCAGCAGGCACTCGGCGACCTGCCCTTGATCTGGCACTTCATCGGCCCCATTCAGTCGAACAAGACCAAAGCCATCGCCGAGCATTTCGACTGGGTACATTCCGTGGACCGCCTGAAAATCGCCCAACGCCTCTCGGAGCAGCGCCCGGCCGGGCTGGCGCCACTGAACATCTGCCTGCAGGTGAACGTCAGCGGCGAAGACAGCAAGTCCGGCTGCGCCCCCGCCGACCTGCCGGCCCTGGCCAAGGCGGTAGCCGCGCTGCCCAACCTGCGCCTGCGCGGGCTGATGGCCATCCCAGAACCCACTGATGACCGCGCCGCCCAGGAAGCCGCCTTCGCCACCCTGCGCCAGTTGCAGGAAGGCCTTGGCCTTGGCCTGGACACCCTTTCCATGGGCATGAGCCACGACCTGGAAGCGGCCATTGCACAGGGTGCGACCTGGGTGCGTATCGGTACCGCCCTGTTCGGTGCCCGCGACTACGGGCAGCCCTGATTCCATGCTTTACTCACTCTTTCCCACAAGGACCTGACATGAGCAAGACTCGTATTGCCTTCATCGGCGCCGGCAACATGGCCGCCAGCCTGATCGGTGGTCTGCGTGCCCAGGGCCTGGACGCCTCGCAGATCCGCGCCAGCGACCCGGGCGCCGAGACCCGCAGCCGCATCCAGGCCGAGCACGGCATCGAAACCTTCGAGAACAACGCCCAGGCCATCGATGGTGCCGACGTCATCGTCCTGGCGGTCAAGCCCCAGGTCATGAAAGCCGTGTGCCAAGCCCTGCAACCGAACCTGCAGGATGGCCAGCTGATCGTTTCCATCGCTGCCGGCATCACCTGCGCCAGCCTGCAAAGCTGGGTCGGCGCTCGCCCTGTGGTGCGCTGCATGCCCAACACCCCGGCACTGCTGCGCCAAGGCGTCAGCGGCCTGTACGCCACCGCGGAAGTATCCAGCGAACAACGCCAGCAGGCCGAGCAACTGCTGTCGGCCGTGGGCACCGCCCTGTGGCTGGAGCAGGAACAGCAACTGGACGCCGTGACGGCTGTCTCCGGCAGCGGCCCGGCGTATTTCTTCCTGCTGATCGAAGCCATGACCGCGGCCGGCGAAAAACTTGGCCTGCCACGTGAAACCGCCTCACAGCTGACCCTGCAGACAGCGTTGGGCGCCGCACGCATGGCGGTTGCCAGCGATGTCGACGCTGCCGAGCTGCGCCGCCGTGTCACCTCGCCTGCCGGCACTACCGAAGCGGCGATCAAGTCGTTCCAGGCCAGCGGCTTCGAAGGCATCGTCGAACAGGCGCTGCAGGCTGCGGCTACACGTTCCGCCGAGCTGGCCGAACAACTGGGCAAATAAGGAGCCTTAGATGAATGCACTGTCCGGCGCCGCGATCTTCGTGGTGCAAACCCTGGTCAGCCTGTATCTGGTGATCGTCCTGCTGCGCTTCGTCCTGCAGCTGGTCAAGGCCAACTTCTACAACCCGCTGTGCCAGTTCGCCGTGCGCGCCACACAACCGCTGCTCAAGCCGATCCGCCGGGTCATCCCAAGCGTTGGTGGGCTGGATACCTCGTCGCTGCTGTTGTCGGTGGTCATCCAGGCGTTGCTGATGGCTTTCGTGCTGATGGTCACCTACGGCACCTTCGGTGACATCCTGCACCTGCTGATGTGGGCCATCATCGGTATCACCTCGCTGTTCCTGAAGATTTTCTGGGTCGCGATGATCGTCATGGTGATCGTATCCTGGGTTGCTCCCAACAGCCACAATCCGGCGGCCGAGCTGGCCTACCAGATCAGCGAACCGGTGCTGGCGCCGTTCCGCCGCATCGTGCCCAACCTGGGCGGCATGGACATCTCGCCGATCTTCGCCTTCCTCGCGATCCAGGTGATCCAGTCGTTTGTCATGCCGCCGCTGGCCGCCTATGCCGGCATGCCACAAGAGCTGTGGCGGATGATCTGAGCCTCACCTGACCCTGGTTGCTTCCAGCGACAAGCCTCTGCTTGCCGCTGGGGGTAGCGCTCTTTAGACTTACGCCTCCGTCAAGCGTGAGCAGGGTCGATGTCCACTGTCTTTCCCGAAGATTCCGTCGGTCTGGTAGTACCGCAAACCGCCCGGTTCGATGAACCGCTGGCACTGGCTTGTGGCCGCTCCCTGGCCAGTTACGAACTGGTCTACGAGACCTATGGCACCCTGAACGCCAGCGCGAGCAACGCCGTGCTGATCTGCCATGCGCTTTCCGGCCACCACCATGCCGCTGGCTACCATGCCACCACCGACCGCAAGCCGGGCTGGTGGGACAGCTGCATCGGCCCTGGCAAGCCGATCGACACCAACCGCTTCTTCGTGGTCAGCCTGAACAACCTGGGCGGCTGCAACGGCAGCACCGGCCCCAGCAGCATCAACCCGGCCACCGGCAAGCCCTATGGCGCCGACTTCCCGGTGCTGACCGTGGAAGACTGGGTGCACAGCCAGGTGCGCCTCGCCGAGCGCCTGGGCATCCAGCAGTGGGCCGCCGTGGTCGGTGGCAGCCTGGGTGGCATGCAGGCGCTGCAGTGGACCATCAGCTACCCCGAGCGCGTGCGCCATTGCGTCGACATCGCCTCGGCGCCCAAGCTGTCGGCACAGAACATCGCCTTCAACGAAGTGGCACGCCAGGCCATCCTCACCGACCCCGAATTCCACGGTGGTTCGTTCCAGGACCAGGGCGTGATCCCCAAGCGCGGCCTGATGCTGGCGCGCATGGTCGGCCACATCACCTACCTGTCGGATGACTCGATGGGTGAAAAATTCGGCCGCGAGCTGAAGAGCGACAAGCTCAACTACGACTTCCACAGCGTCGAATTCCAGGTCGAGAGCTACCTGCGCTACCAGGGCGAGGAGTTTTCCGGGCGCTTCGACGCCAACACCTACCTGCTGATGACCAAGGCGCTGGACTACTTCGACCCCGCCGCCGCCCAGGGTGGCGACCTGGCGGCCACCCTGAGCCACGTCAAGGCGGATTACTGCATCATGTCGTTCACCACCGACTGGCGCTTCTCCCCGGCCCGTTCGCGCGAGATCGTCGACGCCCTGATGGCCGCGCGCAAGAACGTCTGCTACCTGGAGATCGACTCGCCTTACGGGCACGACGCCTTCCTGATCCCCACGCCTCGCTACATGCAGGGTTTCTCGAACTACATGAACCGCATTGCCATCTGAGGACAGCATGAGAGCCGATCTGGAAATCATCCACGACTGGATCCCCGCCGGTAGCCGGGTACTCGACCTGGGCTGCGGCAGCGGCGAACTGCTGGCCTCGCTGCGCGACCGCAAGCAGGTCACCGGCTATGGCCTGGAGATCGACGCCGACAACATCGCCGCCTGCGTGGCCAAGGGCGTCAACGTCATCGAGCAAGACCTGGACAAGGGCCTGGGCAACTTCGCCAGCAACAGTTTCGACGTGGTGATCATGACCCAGGCCCTGCAGGCCGTGGAGTACCCCGACCGCATCCTGGACGAGATGCTGCGCGTGGGCCGCCAGTGCATCATCACCTTCCCCAACTTCGGCCACTGGCGTTGCCGCTGGTACCTGGCGACCAAAGGCCGCATGCCGGTTTCGGACTTCATGCCGTACACCTGGTACAACACGCCAAACATCCACTTCTGCACCTTCGCCGACTTCGAAGAGCTGTGCCACGAGCGCCGCGCCAAGGTGCTAGACCGCCTGGCGGTCGACCACTTGCACCGCAACGGGTGGGGTGGCCGGCTTTGGCCTAATCTTCTAGGTGAGATCGGCATCTACCGCGTCAGCAGCCCGGGCCTGCAAGAACATCAGCTCGCGGTCTGACGCCCACCGGAGGAATCACCCCATGCGTCGCCTAGCCCTGTTCCTGATCAGCCTGTGCCTGGCCCTGCCGGTACTGGCTGCCGATGCTGCCCGTCCCGAGCGCAAGGAAGTGTTTGGCGACGTGACGGTGCACTACAGCGCGTTCACCTCGAGCATGCTGACACCGGAGGTGGCCGCAGCCACCGGCTTGGTACGCAGCAAGAACCAGGGCGTACTCAACATCGCCGTGCTCAAGGCCAACAAGCCCGCCACGGCGGTGGTCAGCGGCACGGTCAAGGATCTGACCGGGCGCAGCAGCCCGCTGTCATTCAAGCAGATCACCGAACAGGGCGCGGTGTACTACATCGCCCAGTTCAAGATCGACCAGCCAGAAACCGTCACCTTCGACCTGAATATCGAAACCGGCGGCATCAGCAACTCCCTCAGCTTCAATCAGGACGTTTTCCCAGGCGAATGATGAATTTCCAGCAACTCGTATTGGCCAGCCACAACGCCGGCAAACTCAAGGAACTCCAGGCCATGCTCGGCGCGTCCGTGCAACTGCGCTCGATCGGCGAGTTCAGCCAGGTCGAGCCGGAAGAAACCGGCCTGTCGTTCGTCGAGAATGCCATCCTCAAGGCGCGCAACGCCGCACGCATTTCCGGCCTGCCGGCCCTGGCCGACGATTCGGGCCTGGCGGTGGACTTCCTCGGCGGCGCGCCGGGCATCTACTCGGCGCGCTATGCCGACGGCAAGGGTGACGCGGCGAACAACGCCAAGCTGCTCGAAGCACTGAAAGACGTGCCTGAAGCCGAGCGCGGCGCACAGTTCGTCTGCGTCCTGGCACTGGTGCGCCATGCCGACGACCCGCTGCCGATTCTGTGCGAAGGCCTGTGGCACGGGCGCATCATGTTCGAGGCCAGTGGCGAGCACGGCTTTGGCTACGACCCGCTGTTCTGGGTACCGGAGCGCAGCTGCTCCAGCGCCGACCTGGCCCCTGTGGACAAGAACCAGCTCAGCCACCGCGCCCGCGCCATGGCCCTGCTGCGCCAACGTCTGGGCCTGGCATGATCGAAACGCTGTCCACCCCCGGCGCGGCGGGCTTCACCAGCCTGCCGCCGCTGGCGCTGTACATCCACATCCCGTGGTGCGTACGCAAATGCCCTTACTGCGACTTCAACTCCCACGCTGCCGGGCCTGAACTGCCGGAAGATGCCTACGTCGCCGCCCTGCTGACCGACCTCGACCAGGAACTGGCCGCCGTGCAAGACCGGCCGATCAGCTCGATCTTCTTCGGCGGCGGCACCCCCAGCCTGTTCAGTGCCGACGCCCTTGGCCGACTGCTGCGTGGCGTAGAGCAACGCATCCCGTTTGCGCCGGACATCGAAATTACCCTGGAGGCCAACCCGGGCACTTTCGAGCAGGACAAGTTCAAGGCCTACCGGCAAACCGGTATCAATCGTCTGTCCATCGGTGTGCAGAGCTTCCAGCCAGCCAAACTGCAGGCGCTGGGGCGCATCCACAATGGCGATGAAGCGGTCCGCGCCGCCGGCATGGCACGCGCCGCCGGCTTCGACAACTTCAACATGGACCTGATGCACGGCCTGCCCGACCAGTCGCTCGACGACGCGCTGGGCGACCTGCGCCAGGCCATCGACCTGGGGCCGACGCATTTGTCGTGGTACCAGCTGACCGTGGAGCCGAACACGGTGTTCTGGAACCAGCCGCCCGAGCTGCCCGAGGACGACATCCTCTGGGATATCCAGGAGGCCGGCCAGGCACTGATGGGCGAACACGGGTTCCGCCAGTACGAGGTCTCGGCCTATGCCCAGGCGGGGCGTGCTGCCCGGCACAACCTCAACTACTGGCGCTTTGGCGACTTCATCGGCATCGGCGCTGGTGCCCACGGCAAGCTGACCTTCGCCGACGGGCGCATCCTGCGCACCTGGAAAACCCGCCTGCCCAAGGACTACCTGAACCTGGCCAAGCCGTTCAAGGCCGGCGAAAAGCTGCTGCCAGTCGACGAGCTGCCGTTCGAGTTCCTGATGAACGCCCTGCGCCTGATCGATGGGGTGGAAGCCGAACTGTTCACCCAGCGCACCGGTTTGCCGCTGGCACAACTGCGCGAGGCACGCCGCGCTGCCGAACAAAAGGGCCTTTTGCAGGTCGAACTGGATCGGCTGGTGGCCACGCCGAGGGGCCAGTTGTTCCTCAATGACCTGCTGCAGTATTTCTTGACCTAAGGATGACCCATGGATCTGGTACTTGATCTGCTCGCGACGGTTTCTCGCTGGAGCCGCAGCAACCTGTCGGAGATTTCACTGGCCTTGGTAGGCTGCCTGCTGGTGCTGTTCGGCACCGATATCAAGGGCTGGGTGGAACAGCGCCTGGGCGGCCTGGCGGGCGCCCTGCGCGTACCGTTCATGGCTTTGCTGGTGATGATCGGCAGCGGTGCGGCGCTGATCTATGCCACGCCTTGGGTGGTGAAAGGGCTGAGCCAGTTCAACAACTACGCGCTGGCGCCAGTGTTGCTGGTAGTACTGGTGCTGATCGGGGTGGTGGCGGATCGACGGGGCTGAGCCACGGCCTTGCACTGAACCTTGCAGGAGCGGCCTTGTGTCGCGATGGGCCGCAAAGCGGCCCCAACAATTGCTGCCTCACCGCTGACATCCTGGGGCCGCTACGCGGCCCATCGCGACACAAGGCCGCTCCTACAATGACCGCGTAATCTGGCGAGTACAGAGATGGGTTGTAAAAGCTGCCCCGGCGAACCAGGGCAGCCCTACCACCTGACTAGCCCTTACTGGACATCATCGAAGTGATCGCGCATGAAGTCCCGAACGGTCTTGAGCACAGTCAAGATCCGGATGAACGTCCAAACGCGGCTCAGCGCATCAAGCAAACGCTTCATATGCCTTGGCCTCCGTGTTGGCGGGCCAATCTTCCAGCATCTAACCGGTACTTCGATGCCTTCGAAAACTGTGTGAGAGTCTTCTGTGAAGTGGCCAGGTCAATGGCCCTTCGAAGAGGTGCACCGGCACGGTTCTCAGGCCGTGTCGAAGGGGCCGGAAAGCAGAATTCTTCTCCTACCCGGCCCATCACTGATTCATCCACACAGGAGCAGCGCGATGATACTTGGAATGCTCACCCAAGACTGTTAACCGCTCCGACACACGTGATGCCGGATATTTCTGAGCATTGACGTTCCCCCGCTACGCTGCCTATGATCAGCCAACTGTGTGAGGGTTTTCTGTGAAACCTCAGAGCGAAGGATTCTCAGTCCTGTCGCTCACATAAAAAAACCGCCCTTCTCAAGGCGGTTTTTTTTCGCCTGCATTTCTGCAGGCATCGGCATATCGAAAGGCCGTATCAGCCGGTCAATCCACCTTCTCGAACTTCAAATCCCAAACCCCGTGCCCCAGCCGCTCGCCACGGCGTTCGAACTTGGTGATCGGGCGTTCTTCCGGGCGTGGCACGTAAGTACCGTCGGCCGCACGGTTGCGATAGCCCGGGGCAGCGCTCATCACTTCCAGCATGTACTCCGCATACGGTTCCCAGTCGGTGGCCATGTGGAACACGCCACCGGGCTTGAGCTTGCGCCGTACCAGTTCGGCGAACTCCAGCTGGACGATGCGGCGCTTGTGGTGGCGCGCCTTGTGCCATGGGTCGGGGAAGAACAGCATCAGGCGGTCGAGGCTGTTGTCCGCCACGCAGCGGTTCAGCACTTCGATGGCATCGCAGTCATATACCCGCAGGTTCTTCAGGCCCTGGGTCAGCACGCCGTTGAGCAGCGCGCCAACACCCGGGCGGTGTACTTCCACACCGATGAAGTCCTGTTCAGGCGCGGCAGCAGCCATTTCCAGCAGGGAATGGCCCATGCCGAAGCCGATCTCCAGGGTGCGCGGCGCCGAGCGGCCGAACACCTGGTCGTAGTCCACCGGGCTGTCGGCCAGCGGCAGGATGTACAGCGGGCCGCCCTGCTCCAGGCCACGTTGCTGGCCTTCGGTCATGCGCCCGGCGCGCATCACGAAACTCTTGATGCGGCGGTGCGGGCGGGCTTCGCCGTCGGGGGTGATCGGCGTATCGTGCGATTCAGTCATCAGGGGCTCTTACTTGATCAGACCATCCAGCGGCGAAGAGGCGCTGGCATAGAGTTTCTTCGGCATACGGCCGGCCAGGTAGGCCATGCGACCGGCGACGATGGCGTGCTTCATGGCCTCGGCCATCAGCACCGGCTGCTGGGCGTGGGCGATGGCCGAGTTCATCAGCACCGCTTCGCAGCCCATTTCCATGGCGATGGTGGCGTCGGACGCGGTACCCACGCCAGCATCGACCAGCACCGGAACCTTGGACTCTTCCAGGATGATCTGCAGGTTGTAGGGGTTGCAGATACCCAGGCCGGTACCGATCAGGCCAGCCAGCGGCATGACCGCGATGCAGCCGGCTTCGGCCAGCTGGCGGGCGATGATCGGATCGTCGCTGGTGTAGACCATCACGTCGAAACCATCCTTGACCAACACTTCGGCGGCCTTGAGGGTTTCGATCACATTGGGGAACAGGGTTTTCTGGTCAGCCAGTACTTCCAGCTTGACCAGGTTGTGGCCATCCAGCAGTTCGCGGGCCAGGCGGCAGGTGCGCACGGCTTCGACCGCGTCGTAGCAGCCAGCGGTGTTCGGCAGGATGGTGTAGCGGTCCGGTGGCAGCACATCGAGCAGGTTCGGCTCGCCCGGGTTCTGGCCGATGTTGGTGCGGCGCACGGCAACGGTGACGATCTCGGCACCCGAGGCTTCGATGGCCAGGCGGGTTTCTTCCATGTCACGGTACTTGCCGGTACCGACCAGCAGGCGCGACTGGAAAGTACGCCCGGCCAGGGTAAAGGGCTTGTCGCTACGAACGTTGCTCATGGTTGTTCCTCGGGAAAAGGTTGCTGGGCTTGCAGGTGAATCGCCGGCCGGAATCAGCCGCCACCGATGGCGTGGACCACTTCGACCTGGTCGCCGTCGTTCAACAGCGTGCTGTCGTGCTGGCTACGCGGCACGATATCCAGGTTAAGTTCCACCGCGACGCGGCGCCCGGTCAGCTCCAGGCGGGCCAGCAGGGCCGCGACGCTTTCGCCAGCGGGCAATTCGTAAGGTTCACCGTTCAGTTGAATGCGCATGCGCACGGCCACCATTGTTCTTTGGGGGCCCGCATTCTAGCGCTGAACCGCCCTGCAACCCAAGGGCGCTGCACGCCATTAGTCGCGATTGTGGACCACTCGGTCAACCGAGCCGCCAGGCTGCCAGGCCCAGGCACAGCCAGCCGGCGAGGAAGCACAGGCCACCAATCGGGGTGATGATGCCGAGCTTGCCCAGGCCGCTGAGGGTCAGCAGGTACAGGCTACCGGAGAACAGCACTATCCCCACGGCAAACAGGCCGCCAGCCCAGCCGACCAGGCGCCCTGGCAGGTGCACCGAGAGCACGGCGACAGCGAAGATCGCCAGGGCATGCACCAACTGGTAGGTCACACCAGTCTGAAAGATCGCCAGATAGTCGGCCGTCAGCCGGCTTTTCAGGCCATGGGCAGCGAAAGCGCCCAGAGCGACACCGGTGAAGCCGAAAAAGGCGGCAAGCATCAGGAAGCTGCGAAGCATGGGACGACTCCTTGGATCGGGTCTGTATAATGGCCCCTTCCACCCGTACGGCCAAGCCATCGTCATGCTGCCAACCCTTCTCCGCCGCCTCTCCCGCGCCCTGCTCTGGTTCGCTGCCGGCAGCATCGTGCTGGTGCTGGTGTTCCGCTGGGTGCCACCACCCGGCACGGCGCTGATGGTCGAGCGCAAGGTGCAGTCCTGGGTGAATGGCGAGCCGATCGACCTGCAGCGCGACTGGGAGCCGTGGGAGAACATCTCCGATGACCTCAAGGTCGCGGTCATTGCTGGCGAGGACCAGAAGTTCGCCAACCACTGGGGGTTCGACATCCCGGCCATCCAGGCGGCGCTGGCCTACAACGAGCGCGGCGGCAGCATTCGCGGTGCCAGCACCCTGACCCAGCAGGTGGCCAAGAACCTGTTCCTTTGGTCCGGGCGCAGCTGGTTCCGCAAAGGGCTGGAGGCCTGGTTCACCGCGTTGATCGAGCTGTTCTGGTCGAAAGAGCGGATTCTCGAGGTCTACCTGAACAGTGCCGAATGGGGCAAAGGTGTGTTTGGCGCCCAGGCGGCAGCTCGCTACCACTTTGGCGTCGATGCGAGCAGGCTTAGCCGCCAGCAGGCGGCGCAGCTGGCGGCGGTGTTGCCGAGCCCGATCAAGTGGAGTGCCAGCCGGCCGAGTGCCTATGTGGCCAGCCGGGCCGGCTGGATTCGCCGGCAGATGAGCCAGCTGGGTGGGCCCAGCTACCTGATGCAGCTCGACACTTCGCGCAAACTTTGAGCCTTTGGGGGCTGCTGCGCAGCCCATCGCGACACAAGGCCGCTCCTACAGGGGATCGCAGTCTCTTGCAGGAGCGGCCTTGTGTCGCGAAAGGGCCGCAAAGCGGCCCCAAAATCTCCCGGCCAATAAAAAAGCCGCTCGCCCTATCCGGGCCAGCGGCTTTTCCTTGCAGCCAGGGCTCGATCAAACCGCGATCAGCGCCTTGACCTTGTTCATCGCATTCTTCTCCAGCTGGCGAATCCGCTCAGCCGAAACGCTGTACTTGTCCGCCAGCTCATGCAACGTGGCCTTCTCTTCCGCCAACCAGCGCTGGTAGAGAATGTCGCGGCTACGCTCGTCCAGCCCTTGCAGTGCTTCGTGCAGGTTGCTGGTGGAGTTGTCGCTCCAGTCGGCATCCTCCAGCTGCACTGCCGGGTCGTAACGGTGGTCTTCCAGGTAATGCGCAGGCGACTGGAAGGCACTGTCGTCGTCAGCTTCCGCTGCCGGGTCGAACGCCATGTCCTGGCCGCTGAGGCGGCTTTCCATCTCGCGCACTTCACGCGGCTCCACGCCCAGGCTTTCCGCCACGCGGTGCACTTCGTCGTTGTTCAGCCAGGCCAGACGCTTCTTCTGGCTGCGCAGGTTGAAGAACAGCTTGCGTTGGGCCTTGGTGGTGGCCACCTTGACGATGCGCCAGTTGCGCAGGATGAACTCGTGGATCTCTGCCTTGATCCAGTGCACGGCGAACGACACCAGGCGCACGCCCATTTCCGGGTTGAAGCGCTTGACGGCTTTCATCAGGCCGACGTTGCCTTCCTGGATCAGGTCGGCCTGGGCCAGCCCGTAGCCGGCATAGCTACGGGCGATATGTACGACGAAACGCAGGTGGGCCATCACCATTTGACGAGCGGCCTCGACATCCTGCTCATAATAGAGACGCTCGCCCAGATCACGCTCCTGCTCGACAGTCAGCAGCGGGATGCTGTTGACCGTGTGCACGTAGGCTTCCAGGTTTGCACCGGGTACCAGGGCATAGGCAGGTTGCAACGATGTGGTCATTCAAGAACCTCCGACTTACAGAACTCACGCCTTGTGGGCGCTGCCAACATTGACCTGGAACGACGGTACAAGTTCCATAGTGAAGAATTTGTCAATGCTGGCACGTAAAAACTATCGCGGCGCCAGCTCGTTCAAATGGCGGGCCACTGCGATCCATGCACCGATATACCCCAACAGCACCGCTCCGATCAAGAGCGACAGACCATCGGACGCCGGCACCCCGCCCAGGGCGAAGTCGCTGCCGTACAGCCCGGAAAGCCCTACCACCGCCTCGTTCAGCCAGTTCAGGCCAAACGCCAGGATGCCCCATGCGATCACCCCTGCACCCAGGCCATACAGCGCGCCCATGTACAGGAAAGGCCGACGTACGTAGGCATCCGTGCCACCGACCAGCTTGATCACTTCGATCTCGGTACGGCGGTTTTCAATGTGTAGACGAATTGTGTTACCGATTACTAACAGCAGGGCGGAAATCAGCATCACGGCCAGGCCAAAGACAAACCGGTCACCCAGTTTGAGGATGGCCGCCAGGCGCTCGACCCAAACCAGGTCAAGTTGCGCCACTTCCACCCGCGGCAGCTCCGACAGGCGCTGACGCAATGCTTCCAAGGCCGGCTTGTCGACTTCGGTAGGGGTCACCACCACCACGCCAGGCAGCGGGTTGTCAGGCAGTTCACGCAGGGCTTCGCCCAGGCCGGACTGCTGCTGGAACTCCTCCAGCGCCTGCTCGCGGCTGACATACTGCGCGTCGGCCACGCCAGGCATGCCCTTGATCTCGTCGCGTAGCGCCTCGCCTTCGCGGCTGCCTGCATCGAGCTTGAGGTACAGCGAAATCTGCGCGGCGCGCTGCCACGAGCCGCCAAGCTTCTCGACGTTCTTCAGCAGCAGCGACAGGCCCATGGGCATGCTCAGCGCCACCGCCATCACCAGGCAGGTGAAGAAGCTGCCGATCGGCTGCTTGCCCAGCCGGCGCAGGCTGTCGGCCATGCTGGCACGGTGGCTTTCCAGCCAGGCATGCAGCAGCGTGCGGAAATCCGGGCCGTCATCGTCGTCGTGCTTTTTCTTCGCCGGTTGCGGGTCGGCCGGTTTCGGCGCAACCCGTTCGGAAACCTTCGGCGTACGTGTAGTGCTCATTGCCCGGCCTCCCCATCGCCGATCAAGCGGCCGCGCTGCAAGGTCAGCATGCGGTGGCGCATGCGCGCAATCAGTGCCAGGTCGTGGCTGGCGATCAATACCGTGGTACCCAGGCGGTTGATGTCCTCGAACACCCCCATGATCTCCGCGGCCAGGCGCGGGTCGAGGTTACCGGTGGGTTCGTCGGCCAGCAGCAGGGCTGGCTGGTGAACGATGGCGCGGGCGATGCCCACCCGTTGCTGCTGCCCGGTGGACAGGTCGGCCGGGAACAACTCGCCCTTGTCGGCCAGCGACACTCGCTCCAGTGCCGAGTCCACGCGCTTGGCGACCTCGGCCTTGGACAGGCCGAGAATCTGCAGCGGCAAGGCGATGTTGTTGAACACCGTGCGGTCGAACAACAGCTGGTGGTTCTGGAACACCACGCCGATCTGCCGGCGCAGGAACGGGATCTGCGAATTGCTGATCTGGCCCAGGTCCTGCCCGGCCAGCATCAGCTTGCCGCTGGTCGGGCGCTCCATGGCCAGCAGCAGGCGCAGCAAGGTGCTCTTGCCCGCGCCCGAGTGGCCGGTGACGAACAGGAATTCGCCCCGGCGCGCCCGGAAACTCAGCTCATGCAAACCCACATGACCATTGGGATAGCGCTTGGCAACCTGTTCGAATCGGATCATGTTCAGTCTCGCTCGGCGAACAGAGCCTTGACGAACGGCTCGGCTTCGAAGGTACGCAGGTCGTCGATGCCTTCACCGACACCGATGAAGCGGATCGGCAGCTTGAACTGCTTGGCCAGGGCGAAGATCACCCCGCCCTTGGCAGTGCCGTCCAGCTTGGTCAGGGCCAGGCCGGTCAGTTCGACGCTCTGGTTGAAGTACTTGGCCTGGCTGATGGCGTTCTGGCCGGTGCCCGCATCGAGTACCAGCAGCACCTCGTGCGGCGCCTCGGCGTCGAGCTTGCCGATGACCCGGCGGACCTTCTTCAGCTCTTCCATCAGGTTGTCTTTGGTGTGCAGGCGGCCAGCGGTGTCGGCGATCAGCACGTCGACGCCACGGGCCTTGGCGGCCTGTACGGCATCGAAGATCACCGAAGCGGAGTCGGCGCCAGTGTGCTGGGCGATCACCGGGATCTGGTTACGCTCGCCCCACACCTGCAGTTGCTCGACCGCAGCGGCACGGAAGGTGTCGCCAGCAGCCAGCATCACTTTCTTGCCTTCGAGCTGCAGCTTCTTGGCCAGTTTGCCGATGGTGGTGGTCTTGCCGGCGCCGTTCACACCGACCACCAGGATCACATAGGGCTTGTTCTGCGCCTGTACCACCAGCGGCTGCTCGACCGGGCGCAGCAGCGCAGCCAGTTCTTCCTGCAGCGACTTGTACAGGGCATCGGCGTCGGCCAGCTGCTTGCGGGCAACCTTCTGGGTCAGGTTCTGGACGATGGTGGAAGTGGCTTCCACGCCAACGTCGGCGGTCAGCAGTCGGGTTTCGATTTCGTCGAGCAGGTCGTCATCGATGACTTTCTTGCCCAGGAACAGGCTGGCCATGCCCTCGCCGATGCTGGCGCTGGTCTTCGACAGGCCCTGCTTGAGGCGGGCGAAGAAGCCGGGCTTGGCCTGCTCGGCCTGCGCGGCGACCGGGGCTGCAGCCACAGGGGCAGCAAGCTCTGGTGCAGGGCGCTCCGGGATGGCGGGCGGCGCTTTCGGCGCCAGATCCGGCACCAGGGCCACAGGCTCTTCAGCAACCGGCAGCACCAGGTTGCTGACCGGCGCGACCGGCTCGACGACCGGGGCCGCCTCGACAGGGGCTGGCTCGACCGGGGCCGCCTGCAAGGGCATGGACGCGACCGGCTGCGGTGCAGGTGCCACCAGCGGCTGGGACGCGACCGGCTCGGGTTCAGGGGCCTGCAACGGTTGGGAAGCAACCGGTTCGGGGACAGGGGCCTCGACCACCGGGGATTGGACGGGTGCGGCGACCTGCTGCGGTTCTGTCAGCTGTGGGGCCGCAGGGGCCTGAACGGGCTCAGGGGCCTGTGGCGCTTCGGCGGTAGAACCCTCGACCGGAGCGGTTGCAGGCTGCTCGACGGCTGGTAGTTCATTCGCGGGCACGCCCGCTTCCACAGGTTGCTGCGGTTTCTTGCGAAACCAGCTGAACAGGCCTTTCTTCTCACCAGCCTCGGCCGGCGCTTTTTTGTCGTCGTTGGAACCAAACATGGAAGACGGCTATCTCAGGGTAGCGATGGGCCAGCTATGGCGCATCGGGAATTCTCTCTACGCAGAACAGACTATCTTGAAGCCGGCTGGTTCATGCGCAACGTTTTGTCTTAGTGTCCTGCGGGCCAGAACGGCGACAGGCATGGTCGCCAGGCAACCGGATCAGTATCCTAGCACCTCCTGGCCCGCCGACGCTAAACCAGCGGGCCGCCGAACAGGTTAAACACCGTATGAATGCTCTAGCCCGCCGCGCCGCTGGCCTGTTGCTCGGCACGCTCTGCCTGCCGCTCGCGGCCTTCGCCGCCGATGTGCAACCCACCCACGAATTCATCCTCGACAACGGCCTGAAAGTAGTCGTGCGCGAGGACCACCGCGCCCCGGTGGTGGTCTCGCAGATCTGGTACAAGGTTGGCTCCAGCTACGAAACCCCGGGCCAGACCGGCCTTTCCCACGCGCTGGAACACATGATGTTCAAGGGCAGCGCCAAGGTCGGCCCCGGCGAGGCCTCGCGCATCCTGCGTGACATTGGCGCCGAAGAAAACGCCTTCACCAGCGACGACTACACCGCCTATTACCAGGTGCTGGCGCGCGACCGCCTGCCGGTGGCCCTGGAACTCGAGGCCGACCGCCTGGCCAGCCTGCGCCTGCCCGCTGACGAATTCAGCCGTGAAATCGAGGTGATCAAGGAAGAACGCCGCCTGCGCACCGACGACCAGCCCAACTCCAAGGCGTTCGAGCTGTTCCGCGCCATGGCCTACCCGGCCAGCGGCTACCACACCCCGACCATCGGCTGGATGGCCGACCTGGAGCGCATGAAGGTCGAGGAACTGCGCCACTGGTACGAATCCTGGTACGCCCCCAACAACGCTACCCTGGTGGTAGTCGGCGATGTCACCGCCGATGAGGTCAAGGGCCTGGCGCAGAAGTACTTCGGCAGCATCCCCAAGCGTGCCGTGCCGCCGGCCAAGTTGCCGCTCGAACTGGCCGAACCAGGCCAGCGCCAGCTGACCCTGCACGTGCGCACCCAGTTGCCGAGCCTGATCTACGGTTTCAACGTACCTGGCCTGTCCACCGCCAAGGACCCGCGTACGGTGCATGCCCTGCGCCTGATCTCGGCGCTGCTCGACGGCGGCTACAGCGCCCGCATGCCGGCACGCCTGGAACGTGGCCAGGAGCTGGTGGCCGGTGCTTCTTCCAGCTACAACGCCTTCACCCGCGGCGACAGCCTGTTCCTGATCTCGGCCACGCCGAACGTGCAGAAGCAGAAAACCCTCGCCGATGTCGAGAAAGGCGTCTGGCAGCTGCTGGATGAGCTCAAGACCACCCCACCCAGCGCCGAAGAGCTGGAGCGCGTACGCGCCCAGGTCATTGCCGGCCTGGTCTACGACCGCGACTCCATCAGCAGCCAGGCCACTACCATCGGCCAGCTGGAAACCGTCGGCCTGTCCTGGAAGCTGATCGACAGCGAGCTGGACGAGCTCAAGCGCGTTACCCCGCAGGACATCCAGAACGCCGCGCGCACCTACTTCACCCGCGAACGCCTGAGCGTTGCCCATGTACTGCCCGAGGAGTCCGCTCATGAGTGATCGCCGCGCACCACGCCCAACCCTGCTGGCCACGGGCATCCGCGCCCTGGCGCTGGCGGCGGTGCTGGCCGCCCCGGCCATGGCCGACAACGCCGCCAAGGCCGACAGCAACGCGGCACGCCCGGCCAACACCTTGCAGTCGCTGGCCGAGCTGGATGGCAAGGCGCCCAGCCGGCGCCAGTTGAACATCCAGCACTGGAACACCGCCGAAGGTGCCCGGGTACTGTTCGTCGAGGCTCGCGAACTGCCGATGTTCGACCTGCGCATCACCTTCGCCGCCGGCAGCAGCCAGGATGGCGGAACGCCAGGCCTGGCTGCCCTGACCAACGCCATGCTCAACGAAGGCGTGGCCGGCAAGGACGTGACTGCCATCGCCGAAGGCTTCGAGGGCCTGGGCGCCGACTTTGGCAACGGCTCCTACCGCGATATGGCCGTGGCCTCGCTGCGCAGCCTCAGCGCCAAGGACAAGCGCGAACCGGCGCTCAAGCTGTTCGCCGAGGTGGCTGGCAAGCCGACCTTCCCCGAAGACGCCCTCAAGCGCATCAAGAACCAGATGCTGGCCGGCTTCGAGTATGAAAAGCAGAACCCCGGCAAGGTCGCTGGCAAGGCCCTGTTCGCCAAGCTCTACGGCGACCACCCCTACGCCCACCCGAGCGACGGCACCGCCGAAAGCATCAGTGGCATCACCCTGGCACAGCTGCGCGCCTTCCACGCCAAGGCCTACACCGGCGGCAACGCAGTCATCGCCCTGGTCGGCGACCTCAGCCGCGCCGAGGCCGAAGCCATCGCCGCCCAGGTATCAGCTGGCCTGCCCAAGGGCCCCGCGCTGGCCGCACCGGCCCAACCCGGCGAAGCCAAGGCAGGCCTGACCCACATCGACTTCCCGTCCAAGCAGACCCACCTGATGCTGGCCGAACTCGGCATCGACCGCCAGGACCCGGACTGGCCGGCCCTGTCACTGGGCAACCAGATCCTCGGCGGCGGTGCGTTCGGCACCCGGCTGATGAGCGAGGTGCGTGAAAAGCGCGGCCTGACCTACGGCGTGTACTCGGTGTTCAGCCCGATGCAGGTGCGCGGGCCGTTCATGATCAACCTGCAGACCCGTGCCGAACTCAGCGAGGGCACGCTCAAGCTGGTGCAGGATATTCTCGCCGACTACCTCAAGGCCGGCCCCACCCAGCAGGAGCTGGACGATGCCAAGCGCGAACTGGCCGGCAGCTTCCCGCTGTCCAATGCCAGCAACGCCAGCATCGTCGGCCAACTGGGTGCCATTGGCTTCTACAACCTGCCGCTGACCTGGCTGGAGGACTTCATGCAGCAGTCCCAGGCCCTCACCGTCGAGCAGGTAAGAACGGCCATGAACAAACACCTGTCAGCCGATAAACTGGTGATCGTCACCGCTGGCCCGAAAGTGCCGCAAAAACCGCTGCCAGCACCCACTGACAAGCCCTCCGAGCAGCCGCTCGGGGTACCGGAGCACTAATGCCAAGATCCACCCCTCCCGCCCGCC